>NZ_JBFAHJ010000009.1:0-300923 GCF_040654115.1 Nonomuraea sp. NPDC050786 | reverse complement strand
CGATCCGCGCCAAGTACCCGAAGGCCGCGATCCTGGCCCTGCAGACCTTCCGCGGGCGGTACGTCCCCCAGACCCAGGCCGCGGTGCAGACCGTCGCCAACGCCGGTGACCGCAACGTCTTCTTCGTCAACACCGACGGCTGGGTGCCCCCGGACGGCCTGTCCGACAGCGTCCACCCCAACGACGCCGGGCACCGCGCGATCGCGGCGAGGCTGGCGCCGATCCTGACCGCCCACCTCACCCCGACTCCCACGGCCACACCCACGCCTCCCCAGAGCCCGCAGCAGGCGCCGAGCGGCACGCCCGGCGCCTGCGCCGTCACGTACAAGATCACCAACCAGTGGGACGGCGGGTTCGGCGCGGACGTCACCGTGACCAACCTCGGCGACACCCTCAACGGCTGGACCCTGACCTGGGCCTTCGGCGCCGGGCAGAGCGTCACCCAGGCATGGAACGCCACGGTCGCCCAGACCGGGACCGGCGTCACCGCCCAGAACGTCGACCACAACCGCACCGTCCCGGCAGGCGGATCGGTCACCTTCGGATTCAACGGCGCCTGGAGCGGCGCCAACCCGATACCCGCTTCCTTCGCGCTCAACGGCACCACGTGCACGGGAACGGCCGCCACACCGAGCCCGACACCGACACCGACCACCGCCCCACCAAGCAAGATCACAGTCTGGCTGGCCGGAGACTCCACCGTCGCCAACAGCTCCGGCAGCAACATCGTCGGCTGGGGCCGGGAACTCAGCCAGTACCTCACCGCCAACGCCACCGTGGTCAACAGCGCCGTGGGCGGCCGCAGCGTGCAGACCTGGCTGTACGAGTCCGCCGTCACCAGCAGCAAGAACTCCGCCGGTGAATGCGTGCTCAGCTCCACCGCCTACGCCACCCGCTGGCAGGCGATGCTCGACGCCTCCACCGGGATGAAGGCCGGCGACTACCTGTTCATCCAGTTCGGCATCAACGACGGCTCCGCCACCTGCCCACGCCACGTCGGCTCCACCCGGTACCGCGAACTCCTCACCACCATGGTCCGCGCCGCCCAGCAGCGCGGCGCGCATCCCGTCCTGGTGACCCCCGTGGCCGCGCTGACGTGCAGCGGCAGCACGGCGACGCCCAACCGCGGATTCCTGACGGAGACCTTCGACGTCGGCACGGCCACCGGCACCCCGGTCATCGACCTGCACAAACTGAGCTACACCCTCTACAACAGCCTGCGCTTCTGCCCGTTCAACGGCGACTACACCTCCGGCCCCGTCGGCGCGTTCTTCGCCGACGACCACACCCACTTCGAAGCGGCCGGGGCCCGCCAGATCGCCGGCCTGGTCACCAAGGCGGTACGCGACCAGCGACTCGGCCTCACCGCCTACCTGCGGTAACAACCCGACCGGACTGCCGAAGCCCGGCGCCGCCCCGACGGCGGTGCCGGGCTTCCCGCCTGATCAGCGGCGAGGGGCCGTCAGGGTCTCAGTCCTCCTCGGCGTGGCCGGGCCGCCGCCACGGGCCGGTGATGGCGAAGACGTAACCCGGCGACTGGATGTTGGCGAACAGGATGCGGCCGTCGGCGCTGAAGTTGGGGCCGGTGAACTCGCCGTCGTTGATCTCGTTGCGCGCGATCGGGTACGTCTGGCCCCGATCGGTGACACCCACCAGGTGCTGGATGCCCTCGCCGTCCTCCGCGAGGATCACGCCGCCGTACGGCGAGACCGTGATGTTGTCGGGGCCGTCGAAGTTGGTGTCCTGGGTGGGGTCGGGGTTGACGCCGAAGAGCACCTTGAGCGTGACCGTCTCGGTGCGCGGGTCGTAGAACCACACCTGGCCGTCGTGCTCGTTCACGCTGCCGTCGGCATGGCGGGCGAAGCTGGCCACGAAGTACGCGCCGCCGTCGGCCCACCAGGCGCCCTCCAGCTTGCGGCTGCGGGTGATCTGGTCGTCGGTGAACTGCTTGCGGGTCGACGTGGTCTTCGCGTCGCGGTCGGGCACCTCGATCCAGCGGACCTTGAACCGCGTGCCGGGCGCCGTCGCCTCCGACAGGTCGGCGATGTGCTTGTCGTCCTGGTAGCAGCTCATCGCCTCCAGCGTGCCCGCGGTGTCGCCGCCCTCGGACAGCGCCAGCGCCCGCAGCCTGCCCTTGCCGCCGCGGAACTTGCTCGGCGGCGTCCAGCGGTAGTACAGCCCGTTCGGCCCGCCGGCGTCCTCGGTCAGGTAGATCGCCGAGGTGTGCGGATCGACCGCGACGGCCTCGTGCGAGTAGCGGCCCAGGAACTTCAGCGGCACCGGGTCCTGGTTGGCCTGGCGGTCGAACGGGTCGACCTCGAACACGTACCCGTGGTCCTTCTGGAAGGCGCCGCCGGCGCGCTGCTCGGTCTCCTCGCAGGTCAGCCAGGTGCTCCAGGGGGTCTTGCCGCCGGCGCAGTTGTTGTGCGTGCCGGCCAGGCTGACGTACTCGCGGATCCGCTCGCCGCGGTGGTCCACGTCGATGTTCGTGGTGCCGCCGCCGGCGCCCGGGTCGTAGGTCAGTCCGGGCAGCGTGGGCACCCGGTACGGCTCGCTGCCGCCGATCTCGTGGTTGTTGACCAGCGTGGCGCCCCGGCCGTGCGGGAAGCTCGCGGTGCCGTCGGCGTCGCTGGGGGTCGGCTCGCCGCTCTCCAGCAGCGTGACCCCCGCCTGGGCGACGATCTTGTACGAGAACCCGGAGGGCAGGGCCAGCAGCCCTTTCGGGTCGGCGACAAGCGGGCCGTAGCCGGCCGGGGGCTTCGAGGCCGCGAACGCGGCAGGACCGGAGATCGCCTCGAGGCTGCCGGCGAACGCGATGCCGAGGCTGCCCGCGGTGGCGTGGCCGAGGAAGGAACGACGGGATACAGGTGAGGGCATGGGACATTGCCTCCAGAGGGGACGCTGTTACACAAGCCGACCCAACGATGTCACGGAGAAGACGATCGCGCCGCCCGTTGTCCGGATGATGAACGCAGGATGAAGAACCTGCTTGCGGGGGTTTCACCCGTGCGAGGTGAGGGACTCCAGGGGCGCGCCCAGCGTCCTGGACACCTCCCGTGCGGTCTCGGCGACCAGCGGCATCGGGTGGAGCGCGGTGCTGCTGCTCATCCTCTGCGTGCTGGTGTTCCTGCAGTCGACTCCGGTGCTCGGCTGGCTGATCCCCGGCGGATGAGGATTGATCTCCGGTGCCCGGCGCGTAGCCTTACCCGGGCCTGGAAACGACGAACGCGTCGTATCCGGGCAAAGGGAAGAGTGACCTCAATGAACCAGCGCAGGCACCGGGACTTCGTGGAGACGCCCGACGGAGGCTACGTCACGTCGGAGACCGGCCTCGCCGTGCTGGAGAACCCGCTACTCAACAAGGACACGGCGTTCACCCCGGAGGAGCGCGAGAGCCTGGCGCTGGACGGGCTGATCCCTCCGGTGGTCGAGACGCTCGAGGAGCAGGCCGGCCGCGCGTACGCGCAGTACGGCCACCAGCCCACGGACCTGGCCAAGAACGTCTTCCTGTCGGCCCTGCAGGACCGCAACGAGGTGCTGTTCTACCGGCTGCTCGCCGATCATCTCCGCGAGATGCTGCCCGTCGTGTACGACCCGACGGTCGCCCAGGCGATCAAGAGCTACAGCCGCGAGTACCGCCGCCCGAGGGGCGTGTACCTGTCCATCGACGAGATCGACGGCATCGAGCGGGCCTTTCGCAACGTCGGGCTCGGCGCCGACGAGGTGGATCTGATCGTCGCCTCCGACGCCGAGCAGATCCTGGGCATCGGCGACTGGGGAGTGGGCGGTGGCGCCGGCATCGCGGCCGGCAAGCTCGCCGTCTACACCGCCGCCGCGGGCATCGACCCCGGCCGCGTGATCCCGGTCGCCCTCGACGTCGGCACGGACAACGAGGCGCTGCTCAACGACCCGCTGTACGTCGGCGAGCGGCACTTGCGGGTGCGCGGCGAGCGGTACGACGACTTCATCGAGGCCTACGTCACCACGGCCACCCGCCTGTTCCCCGGCGCGATGCTGCACTGGGAGGACTTCGGCCCGTCCAACGCCCGGCGCATCCTGGAGAAGTACACGGGCCGGATTCCCACCTTCAACGACGACATGCAGGGCACCGGCGCGATCGTGCTGGCCGCCGTGCTGGGCGCGGTCCGGGTGACGGGCACGCCGATGCGTGAGCAGCGCGTCGTCGTCCTCGGCGCGGGCACCGCGGGCGTCGGCGTCGCCGACCAGCTGCGCGACGCGATGGTCCGCGACGGCCTGGACCGCCAGGCCGCCACCCGGCGGATCTGGCTGATCGACAAGCAGGGCCTGCTCGCCGACGACATGCCGGACCTGCGCGACTTCCAGCAGCCGTACGCCCGCCCCGCGCAGGAGGACGTCCGCGGCCTCGGGCTCGCCGAGGTGGTGCGGCGGGTCGAACCGACGATGCTGGTGGGCACCTCCACCGTGCACGGCGCCTTCACCGAGGAGATCGTCAAGGCGATGGCGGCCCAGGTCGACAGGCCGATCGT
Source organism: Nonomuraea sp. NPDC050786 (assembly GCF_040654115.1). Classification (NCBI taxonomy): domain Bacteria; kingdom Bacillati; phylum Actinomycetota; class Actinomycetes; order Streptosporangiales; family Streptosporangiaceae; genus Nonomuraea; species Nonomuraea sp. NPDC050786. The sequence continues at coordinate 296,415 of NZ_JBFAHJ010000009.1, read as the reverse complement.
CTTCCCGCTCTCCAACCCGACCGACCGGATGGAGGCCAACCCGGCCGACCTGCTGCGCTGGACCGACGGCCGCGCCCTGATCGCCGCCGGCGTGCCGGTCAACCCGATCACGCACAACGGCGTCACGTACGCCGTCGCCCAGGCCAACAACGCCCTGCTCTACCCGGGGCTGGGGCTGGGCGCGATCGTGTCGCGGGCGAGCCGGATCAGTGACGGCATGCTCCAGGCCGCGGCCGAGGCCGTCGGCGGCCTGGTGGACGTCTCCTCCCCGGGCGCGTGCCTGCTGCCCCAGGTGGAGAACCTGCGCGAGATCTCGGCCACGGTCGCCGTGGCCGTCGCCCGGCAGGCCGCCGAGGAGAACCTGGCCCGCGTCGAGCTGGACGATCCCATCCAGATGGTGCAGGACGCGATGTGGCAGCCGAAGTACCGCAGGATCCGGGCCGACGGGCAATGAACGCGGCCGGCTCTGCCGGCGCTCCGGACGCGGAGCCGGTGGTATCTCGTGCTGACCCGCCCGCGCAAGGGCCGAGGCCATCGCGGCGGGGCCGGATCACGCCCCGGCGTGGCGGCGGATCGCGATGAGGGCGGCGTCGTCGCCGAGGCGGCCGCCGACGTGTGCCAGCAGGTCGTGGCAGATGCCCTTGAGCAGGGCGTCCGGCCGCTCCTCGGTCCGGAGGGCGGCCCGCTGTGCCAGCGGGAAGAACGTGCCCGTGGCGTCGCGGGCCTCGATGACGCCGTCGGTGTAGAGCAGGAGAATGTCGTCCTGCTCGAACGGGAAGCTGGTGAGCATGCTCTGCGCCTCGCCGAGGCCGCCGAGGCCCAGGGGCGGCGCGGGCCGGGAGCAGTCGAGGGAGACGGCCAGACCGTCACGCAGCAGCAGCGGCGGCGGGTGGCCGCAGCTGGCGATCGTGAGCACCGGCCGTTCGTCGGGGATGTCGACGATCGCGGCCGTCACGAAGCTCTCCCCGTACGCCTGCTCCTCACCCTCGCCCTGGCACAAGAGGTCGAAGCTCTCCTCGAGGTCGGCGACCAGGTCGGGCAGCTCCGCGCGCCGGCGGGCGGCCTCGCGGAACGCGCCGAGCAGGGCGGCCGCCTCGGAGATCGCCGGCAGGCCCTTGCCCCGGGCGTCACCGATGATCAGCCGGGTGCCGTGCGGGGTGCGCACGGCGGCGTAGATGTCGCCGCCGATCTGGGCCTCGGCCTCGGCGGCCAGGTAGGCGGAGGCCAGGTGGAGCGGGCCGAGGCGCTCGGGGACCGGGCGCAGCAAGGCCGTCTGCACCGCCGTCGCCACGGAGCGGACCTGCGTCAGCTCGCGCCGCTGGCGCTCCCTGACCAGGGCGAACAGCACCACGAACAGCGACACCAGGGCGAAGCCGACCAGCCCGGCCTGCACGTCCTGGTTGCTCATCAGATGGTGGTGCACGTCGATGAAGACCTCGGACGCCAGCGCCAGTACGCCGATGGCGGCGGTCACCCAGGGACCGGCGAAGGAGGCTGTGACCGCGGGAGCGGCCACCAGCAGCGGCGCGAGGTGGACGCTCCGAGGCGTCAGCAGGTCCGTGAGCGCGATCGCGACGACCATGCTCAACGGGACGGCGATGATTTTCGGACGCGCCAGTAGCAGCCGGTACGGGCGTCCCCTGGGCAACTTCACGCTATCTGTCTACCTGTGTCCTGGCCGCAGGGGTGACCTGTACTGGGGATTCTTTAGCCAAGGGTTCTCCGAGATCTACCGTAATCAGAATGCCTGGATGGTTTCGGATGGCCCCCCAGGCGTGGGCTGCCGCCGGGAGGGCCGGAGTCATGGGCCCGAGCGATCAGGCCCGGCGATCAGGCCCGGCGATCAGGCCCGGCGATCAGGCCCGGCGATCAGGCAGGGCCGACGCTCGCCAGGATCGCCCGCCCGAGGTCCTCCGGGCGGGTGAACTGCGGCCAGTGCCCCGTGGGCAGGTCGACGTAGTCGACGTCGCGGATCTTCGCGAGCTCCCGCACGAACCCCTGCCCCTGCTCCATCCACTCCCGGAGCTTCGCGCTCGAGAACTCGCACGCGATGACGGTGACGGGCACGTCGTAGCGGCGCTCGTCGTCGGACAGCCGCTGCGGATCGCTCGTGACGTGCTCGGGCGTCGGGATGGCGCGCTCGCGGAACGCCGCGCGCAGCTCGTCGTCCATGTCGACCAGGTCTTCCGGCTCGAGCAGCGACCAATCCGGCAGCGGGACCTCGCCGTTGACGACGGGGAGCTCGTCGTTGATCACCCCGCCCTCCCCGAGGGGAACGCTGTCGACGTAGACGACGCGGGCGACCCGGTCGGGGCGCGCGTCGACCGCGGCGTGGGCGAGCGCGCCGCCGCCGGAGTGTCCGACGAGCACCACCTTGCCGCCGGCCGGGTCGTACGAGTCGATCGCCTCGACGACGGCGTCGACGTGGTCGCGCAGGGTGATCTTGGAGCGGTCGGCGTCTTTCGACTCCATGCCGGGCAAGGTGAGCGCGCGGGTGCGATGCCCCGCCTGTGTCAGGGCGGGAACGACGTCGTCCCACGACGAGCCGTCAAGCCAGAAGCCGGGGATCAGGATGATGTCCATCCGCCAGAGGTTAGGCCAGGCCACTGACATTCTGCGGGCGGTCCCCGCTGCTCCCGGATCGTCACAAAATTTCGCCCCAAAGCTATACAAACAGGACGAAAAGCCATAGTCTCGACATGCCCCAGTCAGGGAAAGTGACTGGGGCGCCAAACACGTTGGCGCTCCGGCCGTGAACGCGCGGCCGGAGCGCCGCCCCGTTCCTGGCCCCGCCCCGGGCCTGCGGGCATTGCGATTCATACGCTTTCTTGACGTCCTGTTCAGGTCGATCACCCCGTCCGCGTGGAACGTGTGCCATGCGGTCTTGAAAAAGGGGTGACCGTTATGGTGCTGGCGAAGCGGCCGGCGGCTACGGAAGGGACGCTGCGGTCCTGGCTGTTGGAGGGCCTGCAGACCGACCGTAGGCAGATCGAGCACGGTCCCCACGTCAAGCACCCGTGGTGGCGGGTGATGTGCCTGACCGGCGTGGACTACTTCTCCACGCTCGGCTACCAGCCGGGCATCGCCGCGCTGGCGGCGGGACTGCTGTCGCCGCTGGCCACGGTGTTCCTGGTGGCGCTGACGCTGCTGGGCGCGCTGCCGGTCTACCGCAGGGTGGCGGTCGAGAGCCCGTACGGGCAGGGCTCGATCGCGATGCTGGAGAAGCTGGCGCCCCAGTGGTGGGGCAAGATCTTCGTCCTTGTCCTGCTGGGCTTCGCGGCGACCGACTTCGTCATCACGATGACGCTGTCCGCGGCGGACGCGACCGCGCACATCCTGGAGAACCCGTTCGTGCCGGCCTTCCTGGACGGGCAGCGGGTGCCGGTCACGCTCGTGCTGCTGGCGATGCTGGGCGGGGTGTTCCTGATGGGCTTCAGCGAGGCCATCGGCCTGGCCACGCTGCTCGTTTTCGTCTATCTGAGCCTGAACGCGGTGGTCGTGGGGGCCGCGATCGTGCACGTGCTGGAGGCCCCCCAGGTCGTGGTGGACTGGCGGCACGCGCTGAGCGGCGGCTTCAGCAGCCCGTTCGCCATGATCGGGCTGTCGCTGGTGGTCATGCCGAAGCTGGCGCTGGGCCTGTCCGGGTTCGAGACCGGTGTCGCGGTGATGCCGGTGATCAAGGGCGAGGTCAAGGAGCGGATCAAGGGCGCCAGGCGGCTGCTCACCGCCGCCGCGCTGATCATGAGCGTGTTCCTGATCTTCTCCAGCTTCGTCACGACCCTGCTCATCCCGCCCCAGGAGTTCCGGGACGGCGGCAAGGCGAGCGGCCGGGCGCTGGCCTACCTGGCCCACGCCTACCTGGGCAACGGGTTCGGCACCGCGTACGACGTGTCGACCATCGCGATCCTCTGGTTCGCCGGGGCCTCGGCGATGGCCGGCCTGATCAACCTCGTGCCGCGTTACCTGCCCCGGTACGGCATGGCGCCGGAGTGGACGGGCGCGGTGCGGCCGCTCGTGCTCGTGTTCTCGGCGATCGCGTTCGGCATCACGATCATCTTCCGCGCCGACGTCAACGCCCAGGGCGGCGCGTACGCCACCGGCGTGCTGGTGCTCATCCTCTCGGCCGCGGTCGCCGTGACACTGACGGCCAGGAGGAGAGGCCTGCACCGGTCGGCCGCGGCGTACGCGGCCATCGCCGCCGTGCTGGCCTACACCCTGGTGGACAACATCAGGGAGCGGCCGGACGGCGTCAAGATCGCCTCGTTCTTCATCGGGGCCATCATCGCCACGTCGTTGATCTCCAGGGCCACCCGCTCGATGGAGCTGCGGGTCACGTCGGTGCACCTGGACCCGCTGGCCGAGCAGTTCGTCAACGAGGTGGCGTGCGGCGAGATCCACGTGATCGCCAACGAGCCGCACAAACGGGACCAGCACGAGTACAACGAGAAGCTCCGCGAGACCTGGCTCACCCACCGGCTGCGCTCCTCCGAGCCGGTCGTCTTCGTGGAGGTGACGGTGCCGGACGCCTCGGAGTTCGAGACCGAGCTGCGCGTCAAGGGCGAGGAGCGGTACGGCCACAAGATCCTGATGATCGAGAGCTCGGCCGTACCCAACACGCTGGCGGCGCTGCTGCTGCACCTGCGGGACCGGACCGGCTCGGCGCCGCACATCTACTTCCACTGGACCGAGGGCAACCCGGCGGTCGCGATGCTGCGCTACCTGGTCTTCGGCGGCGGCGACGTGCCGGCGCTGACCAGGGAGGTGCTGCGCCAGGCCGAGCCGCACCGCGAAAGCCGGCCGCACGTCCACGTCGCCTGAACGGCCCTCGCGGGCGTACGGATCACCAGCCCCGGCCGCGCAGGAAGGCGGCGCAGCGGTGGGTCCAGTCGCCGACGACGGGGTCGGCCTCCGCCAGCCCCAGCCCGTGCCTGCCGCTGGGGTAGACGTGGACCTCCTGCGGGATCTGGTGGCGGGCGAGCGCCTGAGCCAGCTGGAAGCTGTTGTCCACGGGGACCGCCTCGTCGTCGGCGGTGTGCCACAGGAACATGGGCGCTGTCGCGGGGCCGACCCGGTGGGCGAGCGTCAGCTCGGCGCGCAGCGGCTCGGGCGCGTCCTCCCCGAGCAGGTTGGCGGCGGAGCCCCGGTGCGCGGCCGGCCCGGTGAGATCGGTGACGGGGTAGCAGAGCACGGCCAGGCCGGGACGGGCGTCGGCCTGGTCGACGGCGTCGTGCGGCCCCTCCGGCAGCATCGTGCCGGTCTCGGTGGCGAGGAGCCCGGCCAGGTGACCGCCCGCCGAGAACCCGAGCACCCCGACGCGGGCGGGGTCCACGCCGTTCGCCGTGGCGTGGTGCCTGACCCAGCGCACCGCCCTGGCGGCGTCGAGCAGCGGCAGCGGGTGGCGGTGCGGCGCGATGCGGTAGTGCACGACGAACGCCGCGATGCCGAGCGAGTTGAGCCACCGCGCCACCGGAGCCCCCTCGTGCTCGGCGAGATGCTGGTAGGCGCCGCCGGGCAACACCACGACGGCCGGGGCCGGATCGTCACGCCGGACGGGGAAGGCGGTGATGGTCGCCTCGCTGGTCATGGGCCACAGGGGGTGCTCGCTCATGCCGTGGATGGTAGCGGGCGGGCGGCCCGTGGCCGGCATGCCCCCTCCCGGGCCCCGGCAAGGGCCGGGCTTAGGGTCGTGAGCATGACAGAACGGATCATGGCCCCCGAAACTCCTGACTGTCGCAGCGCCGGGCGGTACCTGTGGTGGCTGGTCACGAGCCAGCGCGGCCGGATCGCCCTCGGCGCGATCCTGGGCAGCGCCTGGATGGTCGGCCTGACGCTGCCGCCGTACGTCCTGTCGCGCGCCATCGACGACGGGCTCACGCCGGGACGCTGGGACGCGCTGGCCGGGTGGGTCGGCGCCGTGGTGGCCCTCGGGGTGCTGAACGCCTGGCTGGCCATCATGCGCCACCGCACGATGACCAGGGTCCGGATGGACGCCGCCTTCCGCACCGTACAGGTCGTGGCCCTGCACGCGACGCGGCTGGGCGCGACGCTCTCGCGCAAGGTCACGGCCGGGGAAGTGGTCACGATCGGGTCCGGCGACGCCGGAGTGATCGCCCAGGCGCTGACCATCACCGGCCCCGGCGTCGGCTCGGTCCTCGCCTACGTCATCGTGGCCGCGCTGCTGCTGGCCGTCTCGCCGCTGCTCGCCGCGGTGGTGCTGCTCGGCGTGCCGCTGCTCGCCGTGCTGCTCGGCCCGCTGATGGGCCGGCTGAGCGGCGCCGAGACGGCGTACCGGGCGCGGCAGGGGGAGCTGGCCGCCCGGTTCGGGGACATCGCCGCGGGCCTGCGGGTGCTGAACGGCATCGGCGGCAAGGAGGTGTACGCCGACCGCTACCGGCGCGGCTCGCGTGAGCTCCAGGAGCAGGGCTACCGGGTAGGGGCGGTGACCAGCTGGATCCAGGCGCTGGGAGTCGGCCTGCCCACGCTCTTCCTCGGCGCCGTGACCTGGCTGGCGGCCCGGATGGCGGCGCAGGGGGACATCACCGCCGGGGAACTGGTGGCCGTCTACGGCTACGCCGCCGTGCTGGTGCTGCCGGTCACGTTCTTCATCGAGGGCAGCTACGGCCTCAGCCGCGGCCTCGTCGCAGCCCGCCGGGTCGTTCGCCTGCTGACCCTGGAGCCCGACGTCACCGGCGGGGACGCGCGCCTGGACCCGCCGGCGTCGCCGTCGGTCCTGCGCGATCCCGGCTCCGGCGTCGAGATCGCGCCGGGCGAGCTGACCGCGCTGGTCAGCGCCCGGCCGGGGGAGTCCGCGGCGGTGCTCGACCGGCTCGGCGGGTTCACCGGATCCGACGTGACCTGGGGCGGGCTCCGCCTCGGCGACATCGACCGTGCGCGGGTGCGTGAGCGGATCCTGGTGGCGGAGAACGAGGCGGACCTGTTCGCCGGGTCGCTGCGCGACGTCATCGCGGGCAGCGTGGACCCGGACGAGGAGGCCGTCGAGCGGGCGGTCCACGCGGCCATGGCCGAGGACGTCGTACGCGGGCTGCCGGACGGGCTCGACTCACCCGTCGACGCTCAGGGCCGCAACCTGTCCGGCGGGCAGCGGCAGCGCGTACGCCTGGCCCGGGCCCTGCTGGCCGACCCCGAGATCCTCCTCGCGGCCGAACCCACCTCGGCCGTGGACGCCCACACCGAGGCCACCATCGCGACCCGCCTGCGCGCCGCCCGCGCGGGCCGCGCCACGGCGGTCACCACGACGTCGCCGCTCGTGCTGGACCAGGCCGACACCGTGTACTACCTGGTGGACGGCTCCGTCGCGGCGACGGGCAGCCACCGCGACCTGCTGCGCGACCACCCGGGCTACCGCCTGCTGGTGTCCCGCGACACGCACGACCCGGAAGACTCGGACGGCACTGGCGGCGACGGCGGTGCTGGTGGTGCTGGTGGTGCTGGCGGTGCAGACGATGTCGGCGGTGCAGGCGGCTTTGGCGGTGCCCGCGGCGTAGGGGGTGCCGATGGCGGCGCTGGCGCCGGTGCGGACGGCACTGGCGGCACGGAGGGTGTCGATGGCGAGGCCGGCGCGACCGGTGCGCGGCCCGAGGAGGTCGTGCGATGAGCGGTCCGTCCGCCGCCGGGTCCCTGCCCGTCGCCGAGCCCTCCCAGGTCCGCCGGGCCGCGCTCCGGCTGATCCGCCTGGACGCCCGCGCCTTCGCGGCCGTGATCGCGCTCAACGCGCTGGCCGCCGGCGCGGGACTGGTCGGCCCGTGGCTGCTCGGCCGCATCGTCGACGCGGTCAAGGCCGGTGCCGGGGTCGGCGCCGTGGACCGGCTGGCCCTCGTCATCCTCGCCTGCGCCCTGGCCCAGCTCCTGCTGTCGCGCTACGCGAGCTACCTCGGCCACCGTTTCGGCGAGCGTACGCTGGCCCGCGTCCGCGAGCAGTTCACCGAACGGGCCCTCGCCCTGCCCGCCTCGGTGATCGAGCGCGCCGGCACGGGCGACCTGACCACCCGCGGCACCACGGATGTGGCGGCGGTCGGAGCCACGCTGCGGGACGCCGGTCCCGAGGTGCTCATCGCCGCGGTCCAGGCCGCGTTCATCCTGGGCGCGGTCTTCACCCTCGACCCGCTCCTGGGCGCGTGCGGCGTGCTCGGGCTGCTGGGGATCTGGTTCGCCGCCCGCTGGTACCTGCGCCGCGCGGTCACCGCGTACCTGGAGGAGGGGGCGGCCAACTCGGCCCTCGCCGAGCAGCTGGCCGCCACCACCACCGGCGCCCGCACGATCGAGGCGCTCGGGCTGGAGCGGCGGCGTCTCGAGGCGTGCCGGCGGGCCGTCGAGGAGTGCCGCAGGACCCGCACCCGCACGCTGTTCCTGCGCAGCTTGCTCTTCCCGATCGTGGACGTCTCCTACGTCATCCCGGTGGCCGGCGTCCTGCTGATCGGCGGCGTCATGACGCAGGGCGGCGCCGTGACCCTGGGGACGGTCGTCGCCTCGGCCCTCTACTTGCGGCAGCTGTCCCACCCGCTGGACACCGTCCTGTTCCATCTGGAGAACCTGCAGAGCAGCGGCGCCTCGTTCGCCCGGGTCGAGGGCCTCGCCCTGGCCTCGCGGCAGGGGGCGGCGGGCGCGGCCCCGTCCGTACCGGCCTCCGACCGGCTGGAGGTCGCCGGCGCGCACTACGCCTACGACGGCGGCCCCGACGTCCTGCGCGGGGTGGACCTGACCGTCCAGCCCGGCGAGCGCCTGGCGATCGTCGGGCCGTCCGGTGCGGGCAAGACCACGCTCGGCAGGCTCCTGGCGGGCGTGGACCGGCCCCGCGCCGGCACTGTCACCGTGGGCGGGGTGCCCGTCGCCGGCCTCGACCCCGACCGGCTGCGCGAGCGCGTCATCCTCGTCACCCAGGAGCACCACGTCTTCCTCGGCACGGTACGGGACAACCTGCGCATCGCCGCCCCCTCCGCCACCGACGCCGACCTGCGCGCGGCCCTCACCGCTGTCGGCGCCGACTGGATCGGCGACCTGCCGGACGGCCTGGACACCGACCTGGGCCCCGGCGGCCACCGCCTGGACGGCGCGCAGACGCAGCAGGTGGCCCTGGCCCGCGTGGTGCTCGCCGACCCCCACACGCTGATCCTCGACGAGGCCACCGCGCTCCTGGACCCGGGAACGGCCCGCCACACCGAGCGGGCCCTGGCCGCCGTCCTCGCCGGCCGGACCGTCATCGCCATCGCCCACCGGCTGCAGACCGCGCACGACGCCGACCGGGTGGCGGTCATGCAGGACGGCCGGCTCACCGAGCTCGGGACGCACCACGACCTCGTCGCGGAGGGCGGCACGTATGCCGCCCTCTGGCATTCCTGGCACGGGGATTGAGGCTCATCGGGCGATGACCTGCGCGGGCCGCCGGGCCAGCAGCACCCCGAGCATGGCGTACCCGATGACCAGGTGGCCGCCGCCGATCCACTGCGCCAGCCACTCGCCGGCCAGGATGTAGCAGGGGACGGTCACGACCGCCCAGCTCTCGGCGATCAGCGGCCACCAGCGCAGCAGCCCGCGCCACCGCCCGGCGACGACCAGCTTGACGCTGATCGCGGCCATGCCCAGCATCGACAGCGGCCAGCAGAGGTCCAGGGGCGCCAGCCACGCCGCGTCCTTGACGCCGTCCGGCAGGATGCCGTGCAGCAGCGACCACAGGCTGGCCACGCCGAGCACCGCCGCCTCGAGCCTGAGCGCCACCGCGGCGGCCCGCGAGGTGCCGATCGCCTGCGTCTTCATCTGCACCCAGAGCAGGCAGAAGACGCCGAGCTGGAACATCAGCCCGGTCAGGTCCACGACCCGCTCGCCCACGCCGACGCCCTTCGTGCCGAAGACGAAGATGGCCGTCGCCCAGGTCAGCGTGCCGACCGTCAGTCCGATCCCGGCGCGGCGCACCGCGCTCTCGCTCACCGGCGCGTGGCGGGTGCGAGGGGAGGACTCCCGGGCCGGGACGTCCGTGCGGGCCCGGGCCGGCTCGTTGGTGATGTGCGTGTCCATGGGGTTCCTTCCATGTCGTACTCGCTGCGTTTTCGCGATGGCCCCACGATGTCCGGCCGGTGTCCCGGGCCGGCAGTGTCGCCGGTCCCTGATCCGGTCCCGACCCCGCCTGCCGCTGTCCCGGGACAGGCTGTCCCGGGACAACGGGACACAAATCCGGCGACAATGCTGAGGTGAGAAATGCCAGCAGACTGTCCGCCGTCCCGGCGGCGCTCGCGGTCGCGCTCACGGCCGGCACGGTGCTGCTGGACGTGCGGAACGCCGGGGCGCCGATACCGCCCGGCGCGGGCCTGGACGCGTACAACTGGCCGGCGGCGCTGTCCGGCCTGGCCCAGGCGGTGCCCGGAGCGCTGCTGCTGCGGCGCCTGCCCCGGCATCCCATCGCCTGGGTGCTGACCCTGTCCGGGCTGCACTGGGCGGTGGACGGCTTCCTCGGCGCCTGGTCGGTGTACGCGGTCTACGTCTCGCCCGGTGCCTTCGGAGCCGGCTTCGCCTACTGGTTCTACGCCCGGTTCGGCGCGGCGCTGCTGCTCGGGCTGCCGCTGCTGATCCTGCTCTTCCCCGACGGGAGGCTGCCCGCCGCCAAGGGGTGGCGGCGGCTGTCGATCGCCGGTCTCGTGCTGATCGCATACCTGCCGCTGGTGTGGATGTTCGTGCCGGCGGCGGCGGTGGCGCGGTTCGAGGGCACCCCACTGCCCCCGGAGACGCTCCGGCCCGGCCTCGACGCCGTCAGCGTCACGCTGCCTTATGAGGTGTGGGCGGTGCTGCTCGTCCTCGTGCGCGTGGCGGCGGCGGTGAGCCTGGTGGTGCCGTTCGCCGTCACGGTGCACCGCTACCGCCGCGCGGACGTGGAGGGCCGGGCTCAGATCCGCTGGCTGACCTGGGCGGCGCTGGTCGACATGTTCGTGCTCGCGCTGCCGCTGGTCCTGCCGCCGCAGCTGCCGGTGCTGTTCCTGTGCGTCGCGATCGCGCTCACCTCCGCCGCGGTGCTGATCGCGGTGACCGAGTACCGCCTGTACGACATCGACCGGCTGCTGCCAGTGACCTTCCTGTACGGCATGCTCGCGATCCTGGTGGTCGGGATCGACGTCGTCGTGTTCACCGTCGCGGGCAGCGTGCTCGGTGAGCGGGACTCGGCGCTGGCCGCGATCGCGATCGTCGCGGTGGCGTACGCGCCGCTGCGGACCTGGCTGTGGCGGGTGGCGCGGCGGCTGGTGCGCGGGGCGCGCGACGACCCGTACGCGATGGTCTCGACGCTCGCCGAACGCCTCGAGCTGGCCACCGAGCCCGACGAGCAGCTCGCCGCGCTCGCGCGGACCGTGGCGGAGGCGTTCCGGCTGCCGTACGTGCGGGTGGAGATCGAGAGGTCGGGCGGCGTGCGTACCGCCGTCGAGTACGGCACCCCGCGCGGGCCGCAGGTGTCGCTGCCGGTCGCCTACCGCGACGAGCCCGTGGGCCGCCTGGTCCTGTGCCGGGCCGAGCTGAGCGAACGCGACCAGCGGCTGCTCGGCGACCTTGTCCGCCAGGCCGCCCAGGCGGCGTACGCCGGCGAGCTCAGCGCCGACCTGCAGCGCATCCGCGCCCAGCTGGTGACCGCGCGCGAGGAGGAGCGCCGCAGGCTCCGGCGTGACCTGCACGACGGGCTGGGCCCCAGCCTCGGCGCGGTCGCCCTGCGCATCGAGACCGCCCGCAACCTGGCCGTCACCGCGCCCGACGACGCCGACCGCATCCTGGAGCAGACCGCGGCGGAGGTGGCCGTCGTGCTGGCCGACGTCCGCCGCCTGGTCCACGACCTGCGGCCCCCGGCGCTCGACGAGCTCGGCGTGCTCCGCGCCGTGGAGCAGCAGGCCGATCGGGTCCGCTCCAGCGGCCTGCAGGTCGTGGTCTCCGGCGACGAGGCGCTCGACTCGCTGCCCGCGGCGGTGGAGGTGGCCGCGTACCGTATCGTGTCGGAGGCGCTGGCCAACGTGGTGCGGCACGCGCAGGCGGGGCGCTGCGACATCGCGCTCGGCGTGCGCGGGCGGATGCTCGAGATCACCGTACGCGACGACGGCCGCGGCATCGGCCGGGACGTCGAGGCCGGGGTCGGCATGCTCTCCCTGCGCGAGCGGGCGGCCGAGCTCGGCGGCGACTGCGAGGTCACCTGCCCGCCCGGCGGCGGGACCCTCGTACGCGCCCGACTGCCCCTCGAACAGACCCCCTTCCAGCAGACGCCCTTCCAGCAGACCACGGAGGTCGCCGGTGTCCGATGAGCCGATCCGCGTGCTGCTCGCCGACGACCATCCGGTCTACCGCGACGGCCTGGCGGCGCTGCTGGCCTCCATCCCCGGCATCGCCGTCGCGGGCACCGCCGCGAACGGGCTGGAGGCCGTCGAGCTCGCCGCCGAGCTGCAGCCGGACATCGTCGTCATGGACGTCACCATGCCGGAGCTGGACGGCATCGAGGCCACCCGCCGCGTCGTGGCCGACAGCCCGCACATCGGGGTCGTCATGCTGACCATGTCGGAGGAGGACGCCACCCTGTTCGCCGCGATGCGCGCCGGGGCGCGCGGCTACCTGCTCAAGGGCGCGAACCAGGCCGAGATCGTCCGCGCCATCCAGGCCGTCTCCCACGGCGAGGCCATCTTCGGGCCGGCGATCGCGCGCCGCGTGACCGAGTTCTTCACCGCGCCGCCGCCTTCGGACGACACCGCCTTCCCCCAGCTCACGCCGCGCGAGCGGGAGATCCTCGCGTTGATCGCCGCCGGCCGGTCGAATCCGCAGATCGCCTCCGAGCTGTTCCTGTCGCCGAAGACCGTGCGCAACAACGTCTCCAACATCTTCGCCAAGCTGCACGTCGCCGACCGCACCGAAGCGATCATCCGCGCCCGGGACGCGGGGCTCGCCCGCTGACCCCCGATACTGGGGAAGATCGCCCATCGACCGCCCCAGGAGGCCGAGCCGTGCCGGAGACCCTGCTGCGTAACGTCTTCCACGTCGCGGCGCCGCCGTCCGCGGTGCTCGCGCATCTGAGCGAGCCGTCGAGCTACGTGGGCCTGTCACCGCTCGTGGTGGAGGTCCGGGACGTGCGCCGGGAGCCCGGCCAGTCCCGGTTCGTGTCGGTGGAGCGCTTCCGGTTTCTGGGCTTCCTGAGGTACGACAACCTGACCGAGGTGACCTTGCGCGCCTCCCGCGAGGGCGTCGAGGGCGAGGTGGACAGCCCCGGCGGGGTGCGGCTGGACTACCGGTTCCGGCTGGCCGCCGACGGTGAGGGGACCGCGATGGAGGACGTGCTGACGGTGCGGGCGACGTTCGGGCCGCTGCTCCGGTACGCCGCTCGCAAGGCCAGGCAGGTGCAGCTGGCCCGCGCGCAGGTCCTGGCGGAACGCGCCCGCACGCTGTGAGCGCCTTCCGGCCGGGGCAGGACGGCGTCACTCTCGTCACGGGAGACGGACGCGGGCGGCGCGGACAACGGAAGTCTCAGACCCGGCTGCGCTGCGGGACCCGCACCGGGTCCACGACCCTGGTGACGTACTGCGGGACGGGGGCGCGGTCGTCGCCCGTGTCGCGGGTCAGGCCGTACCGCAGGATGCCCCTGGCCGGATCGGGCCTGGCGGAGATGTCGTCCCAGACCTCGTCCCACGTCCTGGGGGCGACGGTGAGGTCGATGTCGGTGCCGCTCTCGTTGTTGTGCAGGGTGACCGCGCCGTCGAGGTAGTAGAACTCGTTCTGCCACATCTGCTGGTGGCCGCCGGGCAGCCGCACGAAGCCGGTCTCGGGCGAGCCCATCCACGTGACGCCGGGCGCCTGCTCGTCGTCCATGCGCCGGCCGCCGCCCGAGGCGACGTGGAACAGCTTGCCCTTCAGCCCGGTCCAGGTGGCGGGGAGGAAGGGGCCGACCCGGTTGCGGTAGAGGATGCCCCAGCGGACCTGGACGTAGCCCCTTCCGGTGATGGTGACGTAGTCGCCCCGGTGCGTGATCGACGGGGCTCCGCCGAACCGGGAGTACCCGTGCCTGCCGCCGATCTTGACCGTGCCGGCGGGGCGGTGGGGGAGCGGGGCGGGGGGCCGGTTCCTGGGCGGGGCCTGGTCGACGGCGTCCACCGTCCGCCCGTACGGGCTGCGCGTCTTTCTGGGCGTCTTTCTGGGTGTCTTCGCGGGCGTCTTCGTGGGCGGACGCGGCGAGAGCACCGGCGACGAAGCCGGCGACGACACGGGCGAGGACGACGCGATCACCACCGTGGCCCGCCTGGGCGGGGTCCCAGGGCGCAGGGTCTGGACGACGACCACGCCTCCGGCGATCAGCGTGGCGCCGGCCGCGGTGACCGCGATCGGCTTGGCGGCCAGCGCGGAACCCGCCGCGGCCTTGCCCTTGGCCAGCAGGCCGCCCTTGAGCGCCGGCGCGGCGGCCGTACGAGCGGCCTCCAGCAGGCCCGCCGCGATGCCCGCGGGGACGGCGACCAGCCCGAGCCCGGCCAGCAGCCGTTCGGCGGGCACCAGGTCGGCGAGGCGGCCGCCGCAGGCCCGGCAGTCGCGCACGTGCCGGGACAGCCGCTTGCGCCACAGGTCGGACGGCGCGCCGTTCCAGGTCGCCGCCGCGGCGGCCAGCCCCGGGCACGGGGGCTGGGCCGCGAGCGCCCGCACCACCGCGCGGGCCGCCTCCAGCCGGCCCTTGGTGCGCTGGACGCGTACGGCGGCGTGCTGCTCGCTCGTTCCCAGCGCGGCGGCCAGCTCGGCCCTGGTCAGCTCGCCCGCCACCTCCATCCACCACAGCGCGAGCACCTCGCGGTCGTCGGCGTCGAGCCAGCGGGTGGCCTCCGCGGCCTCCTTGCGCTGCCCGGACAGGCCGAGGCGGGTGACGGTGAGCGCGGCGAAGTCGGAGGCCGCGTCGGCCAGGCCCAGCGCCTCGTCCAGGCCGGCGACGGCGGCGGCCCTGGCCTGCCGCCACTCGCGTACCTGGTTCATGGCGATGGCGACGATCCAGGAGCGAAAGCTCTCCGGGTCGCGCAGCCCGGACACGCCGGCGACGACCCTGGCCATCGTCTCCTGCACGACGTCGTCCACGTCGGGGTGGCCGTTCATGGCCCGCCCGGCGATGTTGTACACGAGCGGCAGGTGGCCCCTGACCAGCTCGTCGATCGCGTCGCGGTCGCCTCTCCTGGCCGCGAGCACAGTCTCGACGTCGTACGCCGGCCGCGCGTGCATCCATCACCCCGCCCCGTGAGCTGCCAACGGCACAAAGCGTGCATTGTTCCATTTGTCGCCCATAGGGCGTCAACGCCCGGCAGGGGTGCGCGGGGCAGCGCGATCAGTCGTCAGGGGCCCGTGTTCGCCGCCGGGTCCTGAGCCGGTTGTTCGGCCGCGTTGCGGGCCAGTTCCACCCGGGAGGTGATGCCGAGCTTGCGGAAGACCTGGCGCAGGTGGAACGAGACCGTGTGGGGAGACAGGAACATCTGGGTGGCCACCTGGCGATTGGTGAGTCCCTGGGCGACGAGGGTCGCGACACTGCGCTCGGTGTCGGTGAGGCTCTCCCATCCTGTGCCGGGCCGGTCCGCGTAGCTCCAGTGGCGGCGGCGTACACCCAGGTTCCGCAGCCGGGCACGTGCCCGGGCCGCGTCCCGCAGTGCGCCGATCTTCAGGTAGCCGTCGGCGGCCTCGTCGAACCTGGCGATGGCGGCCTTCCTGGCACCGCTGGAGACCCCGTCCGCGGCGCCGGCGATCAGCAGGACTCCCAGGTCCTCCGCCGCGGAGGCGGCCCCCCACGGGTCGCTGTGATGTGCTGTGGCCTGGGCCAGCGCTGTGGCGTCACCGTGGAGGATGCCGTGCGCATGGGCGGCCGCGGCGGCGAGAGCGGGGAACCCGGGGTTGTCGTGGGCGATCTGCCGGGCGGTCTCGACGGTGTTCTCGGCGGCCGAGCGGCGCCCGGTGGCCAGGGCGGTACGGGTCATCCAGGCCGCCGCGTTCGGTTCGAGCATGAGCATCCAGCGCCGCTTCCTGGTGTCCGCGTAGCAGCTGCCGAGAGTCTCCATCGCCCGCCCCGGGCCGGCCTGGGCCTCACCGACCAGCGCGCCGGCCCAGGCGCTCCATACGGAGCCGTACATGGGGCCGTGCGCCGCCCGCTGCTTGGCCGCGATGCGCTCGATGTGCTGCGCGGCCGCCTCCACGTTGCCGCGGCGCAGCTCGACGATGGCGAGGACGGCCAGCCCGAGCAGCGCGTACGCGTACGCGCCCACCTCCTCGGCGGCCTCCAGCCCCGCCTCGGCCTCCGCGGCGGCATCGTCCGGGCGGCCGATGGCCAGCGACAGGCAGGCCCGGAAGAACGCCGGGCTGGCGATGTGGCTGGTCGGCCCATAGGCCTCGAAGTCGGCGGCGGCGGCCCGGATGACCCTTTCGGCCTCTGCGTGCCGTCCCACCCCGAAGAGGCAGTAGACCAGGAACAGTCGCGGATGGGCACGCCGGGCAGCGACGGACCCGGTGGTCGCGATGCGGATGGCCTCGTGGACGTCACGGAAGGCGTCGGCCGCGCGTGCCTCCTCCCAGGCGATGTGCGCGCTGAGCAGCAGCGCCCCGACCAGCGCGGTGTCCCTGTGCCCTGCGCGGTCGGCGAGGACGGCGTTCGCCCGCGCCCGCCCGCGCCCGAAGTCGTGCAGTCCCAGCAGCCCCTGGAAGACCGCGAGCTCGGTGAGGCCGCGCACCTCGTCGCCGAGGCCGGGCCGCGCGAGCAGGTCCTCGGCCTCGGCCACGGCCTCGGCCGCGCGGCCGCTCTGCAGCAGGATGGAGGTCAGTTCGCACCGCATGCGATCGGTCCACGGTCCGGGCGGCGCTCGCCGCAACGCCGTCCGCGCGCATTCGACCGCTTCGGCGAGCCGTCCCGCGGCCGTCAGCGCCTCCACCGCCGTTGCCGTACGGACGAGAAGATCGGAGGCTGCCGGGTCGGTGAGCTCGAGCGCCCGGACGGCGAGATCCACCGCGGACGGCGGCGAGTAGGGCAGCACCGCACGTGCCGCCCGGTCCAGCGCGTCGAGCGCCCGCGTGTCGCCGACCCTGGCGCAGCGCATGAAGTGCGCGGCGGCGGGCACGACCGCGCCGCGTTGCAGCAGCATGCACCCGGCCTGTCGCTGCAGTGCCGTGCGGACAGGCTCGGAGATCATGTCCGTTACGGCCTGCCACAGGAGATCGTGCCGGAACGTCAGCCGGTCCACCGCGGGCACGATGATGCCCGCGCGGACCGCCTCGGCGAGCCCCGGCAGCAGTCCGTCGAGCGGCTCGCCGAGCATCTCGGCGAGGTCGTCCACGGAGAACGAGCGGCCCAGGATCCCGGCCACCTGGAGCAGCTGCCGGGTCGACGCGGACAGGCTCACCAGAGGGCTTCGCGCGCTCACCTGTACGCGCGCCGTCGAGGTCAGCCGGGCGCTGCCCGCGGCGATCTCGACCGCGCCGTCGAGCTCGCACCTTCTCAGCAGCTCGACGAGCAGGAACGGGTTCCCCTCCGCTGCCGCCGCCAGCCGCAGGACGTCCGGCCCGGGCGGCGCGCCGAAGGTGTCAGTGGCGATCTCGGCCACCGCCAGGTCGTCCAGCGGCCCGAGGACGACCCGGCCGGCGCCCTCCCGCTCCAGCAGGTCGTACAGCCCCTCTACGCCGGGATCGCCGATCCCGCTGGTGCGGGCCAGGATCCACCCCAGCGGATACGAGGTGAGTTCGGGCAGCAGCGACCGGAGCACCAGCTGGGTGGTCGGATCGGCCCAGTGCAGGTCGTCCAGAGTGATCAACATCGGGCCCTGCCCGACCCGTTCCTCCAGAAGGGCGCGTAGCCGCTCCACCAGCGACAGCCGGAGGTCGGCCGCCTCGGCGCACGGCGACGCCGACAGTGGTACGGGGTCCAGCGACGTGAGCGCCGGCTCGTCGAGCGCCGTCGCCAGCGGTGCCAGGGGTGCCAGGCGCCCGAGTTCGTCGGCCGTCCCGTGGGCGACCGCGATGTCGGTCCGCGCGGCGGCCTCGGTGGCCTTGTGGAGCAGCTGGGTCTTGCCCATCCCCGACCCGCCCTCGACCAGCACCATGGCGCCCCGGCCGGTCTCGACGGCCCGCAGGAGAGCGGCGACGGGGCGCCATTCACGGCCCCGGCCACGCCAGCCGGGCCTGGACAACGGTGCCTCGGTGTCCGCGTCGGCGTAATGTGGGCGGCTTTCCTCCCGATTCACCCCCATATGCACATCAGACAACGGATCCACGGGCGCGCGCAACATTTCCGGAATTCGTTCGCCGCGTGACTGGGCCAAAAAATGCCATCTAAATCCCATGCAATAGGAAAGAACGGCAAAAGGCATAAATATGGGTATAGCGTGGAGGACTCCGATATACGGGCATCGACGAAGGAGGGCACGTCGATGGGTGTCCAACGCGCCACCGTTTCTTCCCACGCGATTCGTTCGGTCGAGTTGCGCCCGCTGCTGGCGGCGATGGAGGCCCTGCGCGACGGGGACTTCCGCGTCAGGCTGCCGACGGAGCACGATGGCATGCCGGCCGAGCTCGCCGCCGTCTTCAACCAGATCGCCGACCGCAATCTGCACTTCGCGGACGAGCTGAGCCGGGTCCGCCGCGAGGTCGTCCGTGAGGGCCGGCTCGACGAGCGACTGTCCGACAGCCCCGGCCAGGGAGCCTGGGCGTCGACCGTCGGTGCGGCCAACTCCCTTGTCGACGTGCTGGTCGTCCCGACCGCCAACGCGACGCGCGTCCTGGAGGCGGTCGCGGGCGGCGACCTGACCCAGCGGGTGGACCTGCATGACGACAGCCGGCCACTGCGCGGCAGCCTGCGCCGGCTCGGGCAGACCGTCAACCAGATGGTCGACCAGTTGTCACTGTTCACGGGCGAGGTGACCCGGGTGGCCCGCGAGGTCGGCGCGGAAGGACGCCTCGGCGGGCGCGCCAAGGTGAACGGGTTGACCGGCAGCTGGCGGGACGTGACGGAGGCCGTCAACACGATGGCCGCCAGGCTCACCGCCCAGGTGCGGGACATCGCGGTGGTGACGACGGCCGTGGCCCGTGGAGACCTGACCCGGTCGGTCACCGTCGAGGCGACGGGTGAGCTGCTGGAGCTGAAGCTCACCGTCAACACGATGGTCGATCAGTTGTCGGCCTTCGCCGACGAGGTCACCCGGGTGGCGCGCGAGGTCGGCACCGAAGGACAGCTGGGTGGCCAGGCGCAGGTCCGTGGCGTGTCGGGGGTGTGGAAGGGCCTCACCGACAACGTCAACCTCATGGCGCTCAACCTCACCACGCAGGTGCGCAACATCGCCGAGGTGACGACGTCCGTGGCCAACGGCGATCTGTCGAAGCAGATCACCGTCGATGCTCAGGGTGAGATCCTGCAGTTGAAGAACACCGTGAACACGATGGTCGATCAGTTGTCGGCCTTCGCCGACGAGGTGACCCGGGTGGCGCGCGAGGTGGGCACGGACGGTCGGCTCGGCGGGCGGGCGCATGTCCGTGGGGTGTCGGGGGTGTGGAAGGACCTCACCGACAACGTCAACTTCATGGCGGACAACC
The DNA here is from genome assembly GCF_040654115.1 of Nonomuraea sp. NPDC050786. Taxonomy (NCBI): domain Bacteria; kingdom Bacillati; phylum Actinomycetota; class Actinomycetes; order Streptosporangiales; family Streptosporangiaceae; genus Nonomuraea; species Nonomuraea sp. NPDC050786. The sequence continues at coordinate 276,864 of NZ_JBFAHJ010000009.1, read as the reverse complement.
TCACGTCGCAGGTGCGCAACATCGCTCAGGTGGCCACCGCCGTGGCCCAGGGTGATCTGGGCAAGAAGATCGACGTGGACGCGCGTGGGGAGATCCTGGAGCTGAAGTCGACGATCAACACGATGGTGGACACGCTGTCGTCGTTCTCGTCCGAGGTGACCCGGGTGGCGCGCGAGGTCGGCACCGAGGGCAACCTGGGCGGCCAGGCGCAGGTCCGCGGCGTGTCGGGGGTGTGGAAGGACCTCACCGACAACGTCAACGAGCTCGCACTCAACCTCACCACCCAGGTGCGCAACATCGCCGAGGTGACGACGTCCGTGGCCAACGGTGATCTGTCGAAGCAGATCACCGTCGATGCTCAGGGTGAGATCCTGCAGTTGAAGAACACCGTGAACACGATGGTCGATCAGCTGTCGGCCTTCGCCGACGAGGTGACCCGGGTGGCCCGCGAGGTGGGCACGGACGGTCGGCTCGGCGGGCGGGCGCGTGTCCGTGGGGTGTCGGGGGTGTGGAAGGACCTCACCGACAACGTCAACTTCATGGCGGACAACCTCACGTCCCAGGTGCGCAACATCGCTCAGGTGGCCACCGCCGTGGCCCAGGGTGATCTGGGCAAGAAGATCGACGTGGACGCGCGTGGCGAGATCCTGGAGCTGAAGTCGACGATCAACACGATGGTGGACACGCTGTCGTCGTTCTCGTCCGAGGTGACCCGGGTGGCGCGCGAGGTCGGCACCGAGGGCAACCTGGGCGGCCAGGCGCAGGTCCGCGGCGTGTCGGGGGTGTGGAAGGACCTCACCGACAACGTCAACGAGCTCGCACTCAACCTCACCACCCAGGTACGCGCCATCGCCGAGGTGACCTCAGCTGTCACGCAGGGCGACATGTCCCGCCTCATCACCGTCGAGACCCGCGGCGAGGTCTCCGAACTGAAGGACAACATCAACCAGATGGTCTCCAACCTCCGGGAGACCACCCGGGCCAAGGACTGGCTGGAGTCCAACCTCACCCGCCTGGCCGGGCTGATGCAGGGCCACCGCGACCTCACGGAGGTCGCCGACCTGGTGCTGCGCGAGCTCACCCCGCTGGTCAACGCGCAGTACGGCGCGTTCTTCCTGGCCGACACCGACTGCGAGGGCGGACCCGGGAGGGGGCTCGCCTACATCGCCGGTTACGGCTCGCAGGGACGGACCGTCGACACCACCGGGATGCCAGGTCACGGACTCGTGCAGCAGGCCGTCCGGGAGAAGAAGCGCATCCTGGTGGCGGACGCCCCGCCCGACTACATCACGATCCGCTCGGGCCTCGGGGAGGGCACGCCGACGAGCGTCGTCATCATCCCGATCCCCTTCGAGGACAAGGTGCTCGGCGTCATCGAGCTGGCGTCGTTCAGCCGCTTCTCCGACGTGCACCTGGCCTTCTTCGACCAGTTCGTCGACACCATCGGTGTCGCGATCAACACCATCATCGCCAACTCGCGGACGGAGGCGCTGCTCAGCGAGTCGCAGCGGCTGACGACCCAGCTCCAGGACCGCTCCAAGGAGCTGCAGAGGCAGCAGGTCGAGTTGCAACGCTCCAACGAGCAGCTCGCGGAGAAGGCGGCGCTGCTGTCATCCGCCTCCCAGTACAAGTCGGAGTTCCTGGCGAACATGTCGCACGAGCTGCGCTCCCCGCTCAGCTCACTGCTCATCTACGCCCGGCTGCTGGCCGACAACGCCGAGGGCCACCTCTCCTCCGAGGAGAAGCAGTTCGCGCAGAACATCTACTGGTCGGGATCCGATCTGCTGCAGTTGATCAACGACATCCTCGACCTGTCGAAAGTCGAGGCCGGCCGGATGGACATCCGGCCGAAGTACCTTCCGCTGGCCAGGCTGCTCGACTACGTGAACGCCACCTTCCGGCCCATCGCCACGGAACACGGGCTCGACTTCGACATCGAGGTGTCCGAGGAGGCGCCTCATGATCTCTACTCCGACGGGCAGCGGCTCCAGCAGATCCTGCGCAACCTGCTCTCCAACGCGTTCAAGTTCACCTCCGAAGGCCACGTCAAACTCCGCCTGGAACGAGCCGCCGACATCGACGACGAGGCCCTGGGCTCGGCCGAGAACGTCATCGCCTTCACCGTCGAGGACACCGGCATCGGCATCCCGCCCGACAAGCTCACCACCATCTTCGAGGCGTTCGAGCAGGTGCACGGTCCCGGCGGCCACACCAGCGGCACCGGGCTCGGCCTGTCCATCAGCCGAGAGCTCGCCGGCCTGCTCGGCGGCAGGATCGTGGCCGAGAGCCAGCTCGGCCGGGGCAGCAAGTTCACGCTGTACGTGCCCGTCGTCCCCCCGCTCCGGGACGACCTGAGCGAACAGCCTCCGGAGCAGGCAGAGGCGGCGGCGCTCGCACCCACCCAGACGAAACCCGGCCCCGAGGAGGAGCCGGTGCCCGTCGGCCACTTGGCCGAGCCGACCGCCCAGCGTGGGCCCGCCGACCGTACGGCCCGGACCGACCGAGCCGACGAGCGCAAGAGCGGCCCCGCGACGGACACGCTGTCGGGCGCCCAGGTCCTCATCATCGACGACGATGTGCGCCTCGTCACGGCGCTCACCCACGTTCTCGGACGGGCGGGGATGTCGGTGCTGCACGCCCCGAACGGCGCGGAGGGCATCGAGGTGCTCGCCCGCCACCCGCAGGTGTCGCTCGTCCTGATGGACATCATGATGCCGGTCATGGACGGCTACGAGGCCATGCGAACCATCCGTAGCGATCCGCGTCACGCCGATCTGCCGATCATCGCGCTCACCGCCAAGGTCATCGCGGGGGAGCGGGAGAAGGCGATCGCCGCCGGCGCCAACGAGTACGTACACAAACCGGCCGACGTGAACCTGCTGCTCACCGTCGCCCGGGACCTGCTGGATCCGGACGGCCGGCACTGACCTGCACGGATGTGTGATGTGCGGCGGCGGGGCGTCGATGAAGAATTGAGCCGGACCTGTAGCTCGGCTCCGCCACCAGCTCGGCTGGGGCGAAATGAGGATGCCCCGCAATGGATCGCCTGATGAAGCTACGCCAGTACGTCGACGCGCTCGGCACCCCGGGAACCGCGAACGGCGACGCGAACAAGTGGCCCATGCACGACGAACTCCTGACGTTTCCCGGCGAGGACGAGGTCACCCGGCTCACCCGATCTGTCACTCGGTGCATGGGACGGCTGGAGCAGGCGCTCCAGCGACAGCGCCGGTTCGCCTCCGAAGTCTCACATGAGCTCCGCAATCCCATCGCCGCGCTGCGCGTCCGGCTGGAGGAGGCGCAGCTGCACCCAAGCCAGACGCACATGGACGACCTCATCGAGCAGGCACTGGCCGATGTCGACCGGCTGGAGGCGATCGTCACCGACCTGCTCCTGCTCTCCCGGATCGAGGCGACGGGCAGCGAGAGCAGGTCCAACGGTGTCAGGATGCCGGAGGCGGTCGACCTGGCGGAGCTGGTGGCCTCGGAGTCCTGCCGCCGGGTGGACCGGCTGGCCAACAAGCTGAAGCTCGCGCCCGGGGTGATCGTCATGGGCATCCGCAACGAGCTGGTCCGGGTGCTCACCAACCTGCTGGACAACGCCCAGCGCCATGCGATGCGCGAGGTCGAGGTCGAGGTCAGCCGTAACGGGCACAGCGCCGAACTGATCGTCTCCGACGACGGCGACGGGATCGCCGAGGTAGACAGAAAACGAATCTTCGAGCGGTTCGTCCGGCTTGACGCCTCGTGGCAGCGCGACCGCAACGGCACCGGACTCGGTCTGGCGATCGCGCGTGAGATCGCCCATGTCCATCACGGCACCATCGAGGCGGGCAGGTCCGTCAGCGGCGGAGCCCGCTTCGTGCTCCGGCTTCCCCTGGCCGAGCACCTGGCGCTGTCCGGGCAGGCCCTCTCGTATGACCGTGCGGATGGATCGCGCTGAAGACCGGTCCGTAGAGGGCGCTCAAGGGGCGGTCATCGGCCTGACGGGATCGCCGCGGTGAGCAAGGTGCCCTGCCGGGCAGGGCTGTCGATCTCGAAGGTGCCGCCGAGCGCCTGGATCCGGTCGCTGAGCCTGAGGAGCCCTGCGCCGTCGGCGGGAGCGGCCCCGCCGATGCCGTCGTCGCGGACCGCGACCCGGACCTTCGTCCCCTTCATGTCCAGCTCCACGCAGACGATGGAGGCGCGGGCATGCTTGGCCACGTTGGTCAGCGCCTCGAAAACGAGGTCGTACACGACGGCCTCGACGCGCTCCGGCAGCCGGCCCTCGACGGCCAGGGCCAGCTCGACCGGGACGACCGAGTGGCGAGCGAGCATCGTCAGCGCGGGCTCGAGACCGCTCTTGGACAGGACGGCCGGATGGATGCCGGGGGAGAGCGACCGCAGCTCCTGGATGGTCTGCGCCAGCCCTTCGCCGATATGGTCCAGCCGTTCGCGCAGCTCGGCCAGGTCCTCCGGGACCAGGCCCGTCACGGTGCGAAGAGCGCGGCCGACCTCGATCAGGCGCTGCTCGGCTCCGTCGTGCAGGTCGCACTCGATCTGGCGGCGCGCCTCGTCGGAGGCGGCGACCACGCGCGCCCGTGAGGCGGCGAGCTCGTTGCGCGCCTGTGCGTTGGCCACGGCGGTCGCGACCAACTCGGTGAAGTCGAGCATGCGTTCTTCGACGGACTGCTCGGCGGCCTCCACGGCGTGGAAGAGTGCGATCATCACCCCCCACGGCTGACCGTCGACCGTGATCGGGATGCCGACGGCGGACACGACCCCTATGGCGCGGGACCAGTCCGCGAGCTGACCGGCGATGTTCTCGTTGATATGGATCCGTTCCGGGTGCCCCGCCCGTGTCACGAGGCCGGCGATGCTGTGCTTCTCCAGCGGCCAGCTCGACCCCACCGTCGGCATCTGGGCGGAGCCGTCCTTGGCCCAGACGCTGACCAGCACGATCGTGGGGCCGGGGTCGTAGCGTTCGAGGAGCGCGAAATCGGCCTTGACGATGTGGCCGACCTCGCACGCGACGGCGTCGAAGATCTCCGAGGGCCGGACCCCATGCGCCACCAGCGTGGCGACGCGCCGCAGCGCCGCCTGCTCCTCGGCGAACCGGCGCAGCTCGTCGCGGCTGCTCTCCAGCGCCTGGCTGACGGCCTCTCGCTCGCGGGCCGCATGCAGCAGCGCCTCCAGTGAGGGCACCACGCGTTCGTTCAACCGGCGCGTCATGCCCTCCGGCAGGTCCTTCGGCACGGTCAGCGTGCCGAGCCGGTTGCCGCTGACCGTCAGCGGCAGCGCCACGTGCTGCCCGTCGCCGGTCACCGTCGCGGTCTCGATGGAGAGGAACGGCAGGCCCAGGGCGCGGCCCAGTTGCTGAGCGGCCACCGGCAGTGCCGATCGCAGGTGCTCGGTGCGCAGCAGCAGCCTGGCGATCTGCGCGTCCAGGTCGGCGTCGCTGCGCCGGGCCTCAGCCTCGACGGCCAGCGATCGCATCAATGCCGCGCCCCAGCCGACCAGCAGCGCCACGGCGAGAAAGATGACCAGCGGTATCCAGCCCCAGGCCGTGAAGACGCCGGCGGGAGTGAGCAGGAAGTAGTCGAGGATGACGCCGCTGGCGACGGCGGCCAGGACGCCCAGCACCGGCCCGCACAGGAACGACACCACCAGAACGCCGAGAACGTAAACCGGCCCTATTGTGCTCGCCGGGATGTGCCGCGACAGAAAGTAACCCATAAAAGTTTCGGCTGCGACGATCGATGCACTGACAGGAATGGCCATGGGCAGGGACAGCCGACTCGGGCGCAGCAGCAGCGAGGCTATACGCTCCACCATTCTTTTAGGCTACTCATAAAGGACAAAGGTGCCGCAAAGATCCAGGCCCTGTATCGTGAGTCATTCGTACGGCGGAGAAGATAGCCATCCTCGTCCTGGCAAAATCCCCATCAACCGTCGCGGTCGAACGGGCGCGCCGAATCGCGGCGAACCAGGAAACAGCTCTCAGCGCCGGCGGACCGCCGTGAGCACCCCGTCGCCCAGCTCGATCAGCCGCACGGCGAAATCCCCGTGGGCCGCCACCAGCTCGCCGAACTCCTCGACCTGCTCCCGGTGGCTGACGGCGTTGTCCACCGCGACGACGCCGCCGGGCACGAGCACCCGTACCAGCTGGGGCCAGTAGTCCACGTACGCGGGCCGCTCGGCGTCGAGCACCACCAGGTCGACCGACGCGTCCGCGCTGGCCGCCAGCACCGCGCCACCGTCGCCGTGCACCACGCTCACGTGCTCGGCCACCCCGGCGGCGGCGATGTTGGCGCGGGCCTGCTCGACCCGCTCGCCGTCGAGCTCCACCGTGACCAGGCGCCCTCCGGTGTCGCGCAGGGCGTCGGCGAACCAGATCGCCGAGTAGCCGTTGGACGTGCCGATCTCCAGCACGTTCCGGCTGCCCTGCACCCGGATGAGCAGCGCGATCAGGCCCGCGGCGTCGGGCGTCATGTTGCGGAGCCTGAGGAGCCGGTCGGCCAGCGGGGCGTCGTGCTCGCGGCCGCGCTGGTAGAGGTCTCCGAGGTAGCTCTCCAAGGACGTGTCCACGGCGATCCCTCCCTGAGTCTGTCGATCACTGGGCCGAGGCAAGAGCATGAACCACTCCTGGACGGCGACGCAACCGTCACGGGCGCGCCGTGGCGAGCAGGCCGGCCCGCAGCGCCTCCGCGTTGGCGGCCAGGAACCGCGCGAACGTACGGGGCGCGCGACCGGTGAGGTCCCGCACCGCGGTCGTGGTGGCCGCCAGCGAGCCGGCCGCGACGTCACGGGACAGCTCGGCGATGTCGTCGGCGAAGCGCGCGGGCAGCCCCTGGGAGCGCAGCGCGGCGGCCAGCTCGTCCGGGGACACCTCCACGTGCCCGACTGCCCGGCCCAGGGCCGCCGAGAGCTCGCGCGTGATCTCGGCCGCAGTGAGCGCCTGGGGGCCCGTCAGCACGTACGTCTCCCCGAGGCCGCGCGCCCCGGTCAGCAGGGCGGCGGCGCAGGCGGCGATGTCATGGCAGTCGATGTACGACACGCCGGCGCCTCCGTACGCGTCGACGAGCCTGCCGTCGGCGGTGAAGGCACCGGCCCCGGTGATGAAGTTCTGCATGAAACCGCCCGGCCGCAGCATCGACCAGCCGAGCCCGGACGCCTTGAGGTACTCCTCGATCTCCCAGTGCGCGCCCTCCGCCAGCCGCCCGCCCCGGTGGGCGCCCCAGACCGACACCTTCACCACCCGCGACACGCCGGCGGCCCGCGCGGCGTCGATGGCCGCCTTCTGCTGGCGGATCATCGGCTGTTCGCCCTCCACCGGCTGGGCGCCGCCGGCGTTGAGGAAGAGGCGGTCCACGCCGTCCATGGCGGCGGCCAGCGAGGCGGGCTCGTCGAAGTCGCCGACCACGACGTCACAGCCCAGGGCCCGCCCCTTGGCCGCGTCGCGAACCAGCGCCTTGACGGGGGCTCCCTGTTCGAGCAGGAGGCGTACGAGGTGCGTGCCGATGGATCCGGTGGCTCCGGTGACCAAGATCATGAGGTGTCCTTCCGGTAAACTGAGGCATCCTCGAGAAAACATATATCGAGGCTGCCTCGAATTACTAGGGGACTCCCGCATGACCACCACCCGCCGGCCTCGCGCCGACGCCCGCCGCAACTACGAGCGCCTCCTGGCCGAGGCCGACGCCGCCTTCAGGGAGCGCGGTGTCGATGCCAGCCTGGAGAGCATCGCCCGCCGTGCCGGCGTGGCCATCGGCACGCTTTATGGCCACTTCTCCAGCCGCCGCGCCCTGGTCGGCGCGCTGCTCCGGGAGCGCAACGAGGCCCTGTTCGAGCTGGGCGACCAACTCCTGACCACCCTCACCCCAGGCACCGCTCCCTCGCGCGGCGTCCCTTCGGGCGCGGGCCCGGCTGCCATCCCCTCGCGCAGTGCCCCTTCGGGCATCGGCCCAGCCACCGCCCCCTCGCCCGATGCTCCCTCGGGCGCCGATCCGGCCGGGGCGGCGCTGGACGCGCTTGCCGCCTGGGTGCGCGCGGCGACGGCGCACGCCGCCACCTACAGCGGCCTGGCCTCACTGCTGGCGGATGGCCTGGACGACGAGGCGTCGGAACTGCATGACTCCTGCCTCCGCATGGCCGGGATCGGCGAACGGCTGATCGCGCGGGCACGCGCATCCGGTGCCGTACGGGCCGACGCGACGGGCGCGGACGTGACCGCGCTCACCTCCGCGGCCGCCTGGCTGCACGAGCACGTGTCGCCTCCGGCCGCCGACCGCCTCATCACCGTCACCCTGGACGGCCTGGCGGCCCGCCGTTAGCCGACCGCGCCCGCGATCTGCGTGCCGTCCACCGCCAAGCCCTCGACCAGGGCTTTGACTCAAAGCCCTGAGAGTCCCGCACCCTCGCCGCGTCGAGGCGTCGCGCCGGGCTTGCGTCCCGGGCCGAGGCACGCTCGCAGCGCTCAGGCGTCGCGCCGGGCTTGCGTCCCGGGCTCGAGGCACCCTCCCAGCGCTCAGGCGTCGCGTCGGGCGTCGGCCGGCTCGGGATCGGGAGACCCGGCGTCGTCGCCGGCTTCGGGTGCCGGAGTGGCGTGCCGGTCGGCGTACAGGCTGGTGAGGGTGACGGTGAGCAGGACGGCGACGATGACGCCCAGCGAGGCAAGGGTGGGGATCTCCGGGACCCACGCCCACAGCCCGTGCGCCCAGTGCAGAACCAGCTTGACGCCGATGAGCGCCAGGATGGCGGCCAGGCCGTAGTTGAGATGGCGCAGCTTGGTGAGCGCGCCCCGCAGCACGAAGTACAGGGCCCGCAGGCCCAGCAGCGCGAAGGCGTTGGTGGCGAAGACCAGGAAGGGGTCCTCGGTCACCCCGTACACGGCGGGCACCGAGTCGACGGCGAAGACGATGTCGGTGGCGAACACCGCCACGGTGGCCAGGGCCAGCGGGGTGATCGCCAGGCGGCCCTGCTCGCGCACCAGCAGCCGGAACCCGCGGTAGTCACCGGTGACGGGGACGAAGCGGCGCAGCAGACGTACGCTGCGCATGGAGGAGACGTCGACCTCCTGGTCGTCCCCCTTCACCACCTTGACCGCGGTGGCGATCAGGACCGCCCCGAACAGCAGGAACGCCCACGTCCCGCTCTGCAGCGCCGCGGCTCCGAGCGCGATGAAGACCGCCCGCAGCACCAGTGCCCCGATGATGCCGTACAGCAGCACCCGCTGGGTCAGCTCCCGCGGCACCGCGAACGCCGACAGCAGCAGCATGAACACGAACAGGTTGTCCACCGACAGCGACTTCTCCACCACGTACCCGGTGAAGAAGTCGACCGCCGTCCCGGTGCCGAAGGCGCCCCACAGGTACGCGCAGAAGCCCACCGGCAGCACCAGATAGAAGACCGACCAGGCCACGGCCTCGCGCATGCGCACCTCGTGCGGGCGCCGGGTCAGTACGACGTCGATCGCCAGCAGCAGGACCAGACCGGCCACGGTGATCGCCCACAGGCCGGGTGACGCGATGGTGCCCTGTTCGGGCGCAACCAGAAGTGTCCCCATGGACATGAAACCTCCTCGAACGTGCTCAGCCGTTCGAGGTCTCCTTCACCCGGGGATGCGGGCGGCCGTCCGGGGACGCTCGGCTGCGTCCGTACTGACCGGATCGACGCTTGGGAAGTACTCCCCTCGCTTGCCCCAGAGTAGGACAAATCCGGCCAGCGAGCCACTATGACGTGATGGGGATGCTCGAGAAGCGTCCGAGCTCCAGCAGGTCGATGTCGGCCTTCTCCGCGCTCTCGGGGATGCCGCGGAAATTCGCGTAGAACAGCTGGGAGCTGCCCACGAGGACGCTGTTGCTGTAGTACCAGCTGGAACACGAGCAGACGTCGCTCTTGACACGTGGACGGAGTGGCCTGGAGGAGCCCTCAGGGGTCAGGGAGATGCCCCGGAGATCCTCCGCCTCCTTGCCCAGGAACGTCCACTGGTCGACGGGGTCGCTCTGCGGGCTGTCGTTCCTGACCCACAGGTAGAGGAGCACCTCGTCGCCGTTGCGGGTGAGGGAGTCGATCGTGACGTGGACGGGAACCCGCCGGCCGTCCAGGTTCGTCACGAACGTGTCCCGCTGCCCGGGCCCGGCGGCGGCTTGCTGGGACGGCCGCCCCCCGGACGGCACGGGGACGGCGCCCGCCTCCCAAGGACGCCACGTAGCGGCGAGCGTGCCCCCGGCCACCAGGAGCGCGGCCGCGATCGCCACCGGCGCCTTCCAGCGCCGGCCGGACGGCTCCGGAGCCGACGGCGCCGTCCACGAGTCGTTCACCGCCTGGATCGCGGTCTCCGCGGTCGCCGACTCCCGGCCGAGCAGCCGGTCCAGGAGCTGCTGCGCGGTCGGCCGCCGGGCCGGCTCCTTGGCCAGCGCCTGTTCCACCAGGGGTCTGAGCCGCTCGTCGAGCCCCTCCAGTTCGGGCGCGTAATGGACGACCCGGAAGAGCGTCTCCGGCGCCCCGCCGGCGCCGAACGGCGGCCGCCCGGTCGCGGCGTACGCCACCACACCGCCCCAGGCGAAGACGTCGCTCGCCGCCGTGACCTCCCCGCCGACGGCCTGTTCCGGCGACATGTACGCGGGCGTGCCCACGATGCCGACGGACCTGGTCGCGTCCGGCGTCGCGAGCTGCGCGATACCGAAGTCGATCACGCGCGGGCCGACGGGGCTGAGCAGGATGTTGCCGGGCTTGAGGTCGCGGTGCACGACTCCGGCCTGGTGGATGGCCGCCAGCGCCGTGGCCACGCCGACCGCCAGCGCCTCGAGGTTCGCCCCGGCCATCGGTCCGCCGTCCCTGATCGCGGCGGCCAGGTCGGGGCCGTCGACGTACTCGGTGACGATGTACGCGGTCTCCCCGTCGATGCCCGCGTCCAGGACGGGCGCGGTGCAGAAGCGGGCCACGCTCCGCGCCGCCTCGACCTCCCTGGTGAACCGGCGGCGGAAGCCGGCGTCCATGGCCGGTCCTTCACGCAGCGTCTTGAGTGCCACCAGCCGGTGGTTCTCGTCCCTGGCCAGATGGACGATCCCCATCCCGCCCTCTCCCAAGGAGCGAATGATGGTGTACGGGCCGATTCGCTGCGGTTCGGAGGTCACGCGAAGATTGTCGTCTTAGATCTTGATATTGAGTAGCACTTTGCTTGATCCGCGCCGGGCCAGGAGCACGCAGCGTCCGCACTTCGAGACAGTGAGTACATTTGGCTCTTGCCATGGTCGGGCGCTATGCGTGATGCTTGCAGACCTCTTAAGCGAATCGGCCGAAAGCTCCCAGAGCGCGTCACTCGTGCCGTGACATGTACAGCGACGTTGCAAGGGGGCGGCAACCAGAGAGGTAGTTCATCCCCGTGATCAACGGCCCATGGCCCCAGCAGCCCGCAGAAACCCTGGAGTCGATGTCCGTAGAACCGCTGCTGACCAGGGCGTATGACGCGGACCCCGCACTCGTCCACGAACGCCTGCGCGGCAGGTACGGCCCCGTTGCCCCGCTCGATCTTCTCGGGGTGCCGGTCTGGTTCGTCCTCGGCTATGAGGAGGTCCTCAACGTCCTGCAGAACAAGGGCGGCATCTGGAGCAAGGACGTGGACAGGTGGCGGGCGAGCGCGGAGGGCCGGATCCCGGCGGACTGGCCGCTGTTGCCCGTCTTCCAGATCAACAACTCGGCGTTCTCGGAGGGCGCCGCGCAGCGCCGGCTCCGTGCCGCGTGGACGCAGGCGCTCGCGCCGTTCCAGGACCAGTCCCACCCGCAGGCCCAGCTGCTGGAGCGGGACATCGAGCAGTACGCCGACGACCTCATCGGCGTACTGGCGGAAGGCGGCTCCACGGGGTTCGCGGACCTGGCGGCGCAGTACGCCCGGCCGCTCCCGCTGATGGTCGCCAACCGCATGCTCGGCTTCACCGCCGCGCGCGGCGAGGAGGTGGTCATGGACATCTGGCGGTTGGTCGACGCGGGGCCGGATTCGGCGGCGGCGTTCGAGCGCCTGTACGCGGCCATGACGGAGCTCGCGGCGACCGTGCGGGACCGCCCCGGCGACGACCTGGCCTCGTACATGATCGCGGCCAATCCCGGCTTCACGCTGGACGAGCTGGCCCGCGAGCTGCTCATGCTGCCCGGCCTGCTCGACTTCACCGCGAGCCTGGTCTGCAACGTGGTCGTCGAGGTCGTCGCCAACCCCGACGTGCGGGCCAGCCTGTCGGTCGGCGCGATCGACGAGACGGTGAACCGGGTCGCCCTGCTCAACCCGCCCATGGCCAACCTGACCTTCCGTTTCCCGAGGGCGGACGTGAAGATGGGCAACTACACGATCGCCGCGGGCGATCCGGTGATGCTCTCCGTCGCGGCCGCGCACGCCGACCCGCGGTTCGCGGGGGCGCTCGATCGGCAGGCCATCCGCAGCACCCGGGCGCATCTGGCCTGGGGAGCGGGGCCGCACAGCTGCCTGGGGCAGCGGCTGGCGGTGCAGATCGCCACGACCGCCGTGCGCCGCCTCTTCGCCCGGCTCTCCAAGGTCAAGCTGGCGCTCCCGTCCGACCAGCTGCCCTGGCGTCCCTCTCCCTTCATGCGGGCGCTGCGCTCGCTGCCCGTCCAGTACGAGCTCGCCGAGAGCTACGTCCCCGCCGCGGGCCGCGGCACCGGCGGCGACGTACCGGCGGCCCGTCCGGCGCCGGCGGACGAGAGCGGGCGGACGGCGTCCCGCTCGGGGCTCTGGGGCTTCCTGCGGGGGCTGCGCCGCGGGCGATGAGAGACGGCCGGTCCTGGGCGTCCTGCGAGGGCTGCGCCGCGGACGATGAGGGGCGGCCGGCTCACTCCTCGGCCAGGACGTCGTCGCCGACGAGACGGCGGAGCCGGTCGTTGGCCTGCTCGAGCACCGTGAGCGCGATCTCGCGCCGCTCCTCGGCCGTCTCGCCCAGGGCCTCCTCGGCCAGCTCCGCCCATGCGCGTTCGATGGCGGGCACCAGCGCGCGGCCGGCCTCCGTGGCCAGGATGCGCACCTGTCGGCGGTCGCCGGGCACCGGCTCCCGCCGGAACCACCCGCCGCCCTCCAGCCGGGCCAGGGTGCGGGTCGCGGTCGGCGGCTCGATCGCGAGCCGCGCCGCCAGCTCCTTGACCGTCATGCCCTCCGGCTCCTGAGCCAGGATCCACAGCAGCACATCCTGCCCGGGGTGCAGCCCGATCGCCGCGAGCTTGCGCGCCTTGGCGACCCGGTAGAGCTTGCTCATCTTGTTCAGCGCCCGGTTGATGCGCCCGACTTCACTGGCATCCACACCATCATCCTATCGGTGTATAGTCGGCTAATAAGTAGTCGGCTAACTATTGGAGATACTGATGGATCTCGGACTCAACGGCAGGGTCGTGCTGGTCACCGGGGCGTCGGGCGACATCGGCCGCGCGATCGCCAGGGCGTTCGCGGCGGAGGGGGCGCTGGTCGCCGCGGGCTGGCACAGCAACGAGGAGCGGGCACGCGCCCTCGTCGACTCGATCAACCAGGCGGGCGGGAAGGCGATCACGGTGCGGACCGACCAGCATGACCCCGGGTCGGCGCAGGAGGCCGCGCGGCAGGTCGAGCGGGAGCTCGGCGACGTCGCGGTCCTGGTGGCCAACGCCGTCGCCTGGCCGGTGGCGGCGGCGGAGACGTGGGAGACCCTCGCCGGGGGCCTCACGGCGAACGTGGCGGGGACGCTCGCCCTGGTCGACGCCGTGCTCCCCGGCATGCGGAGCACCGGATGGGGACGGCTGGTGCTGATCTCGTCCGATGTGGTGGACCAGCCGATACCGGCGGGCGTGGCGTACCCCGCGGCCAAGAGCGCGCTGGAGGCGGCGGCGAAGGTGCTCGCCGTACGGGAGGCCCGCCACGGCATCCTGACCAACGTCGTACGGCCGGGCTTCACGCTGACGGAGAAGGCGCTGACCTGGCCCCAGTTCGGGCAGGAGGTCGTGGACGCCGAGGGCGCGAAGACGCCGACGGGGCGCATCTGCACGCCGGAGGACGTCGCCTCCGCCGTCGCCTATCTGGGTTCGGCCGCGAACGGGCACGCCAACGGTGAGGTGCTCTCCGTGGCAGGCGGGCGGCACCTGACCCGCTAGCCGTATCGGCCGGCGCCGCTCAATCCCCGCCCGGCCGGGCCAGGGCGCATATGGCCTGGCCGGACGGGTACGTGCGCATCCCATGACGCGAACCAGACCGGTGCCGGTCGCGCACCGGACCATCGACGTGGACGGGGTCGAGATCTTCTACCGGGAGGCCGGGCCGCCGGACGCGCCCGTCTTCCTGCTGCCGCACGGCTACCCCTGCTCCTCGTACGAATTCCGCAACCTCATGCCCGCGCTCGGCGACCGCCGGCGACTGGTGGCCCCCGACCTGCCGGGCTTCGGCTACAGCGGCACGCCCGGCCGCGACCGCTTCCCGTACACCTTCGACGGCTACGCCGACTTCCTCCACCGCTTCACGAACGCCCTCGGGTTGTCGCGGTACGCCATCTACCTGCACGATTACGGCTCCCAGTTCGGGCTCCGCCTGGCCATGCGCGCCCCCGAGCGGGTCACGGCGCTCGTCATCCAGAACGGCGACATCTACGAGGACGAGCTCGGGCCCAAGTACGCGTGGCTCAAGGAGTTCTGGGCGAACCCGACCCCCGAGGGCCGGGCGAAGCTCGCCGAGAACGTCTCGGAGGAGGGCTTCCGGGACGAGTTCGCCGGCGACCTGCCCGGCCACCTCGCCGAACGGGTGCCCCCTGACCTCTGGAAGCTGCACTGGGCGCTGATGGACACCCCGCAGCGCCGCGCGAACGTGGTGAGCCTCTTCGAGGACCAGGCGACGACGCTCGAATGGTTCCCCAAGCAGCAGGCGTACCTGCGCGAGCACCGGCCGCCCACCCTGATCGTCTGGGGGCCGCACGACGGCTACATGCCGGAGGGGTCCGCCAGGGCCTACCTCCGCGACCTGCCTGACGCGGAGCTGCATCTGCTCGACGGCGGGCACTGGGCGCTCGAGACCAACCTTGCCGAGATCGTCGAGCTCACCCGCGACTTCCTGGACCGCACCCTGCCATGACCGGTGGCGCGCCCGACCCGCTCGCCCCCGCCGGCACGTGAAGGGGGTTCAGAGCTCGACGGTCATGCCGTCGTACGCGGCGGGCAGGTCCGTGTCGGCGAGCCTGGCCAGCATCGAAGGGGACATGTGCGTCAGCACGATGCGGTCGGCGCGCAGTTCGTCCAGATGCGCGCGCAAGGTCCGGTAGTCCAGGTGGGAGCGGATCGGCCGGTCGTAGGTGTAGGACTCGACGGCGAACAGGCTCGCCCCCCGGGCCGCCTCGGCGAGCGCCGGCGTCCATTCGGTGTCGCCGGAGTACGCGAAGGCCGACTCCTCGTCCTCCACCCGTACGGCCAGCGGCGGCGCACCGCACTCGTGGACGACCTGCCACGCGCGGATGGTCAGCCCGTGGAAGTCCGACGGCGACCCGTCCGCGGGCAGCTCGCGCACCTCGACTTCGAAGCGCCGCGTGACCCGGCTGGAGCCGGGAAAGAGCGCCTCCATGGCCTGGGTGAGCCGCTCGCCCGTGCCCGCGGGCCCGAACACGTGCAGCGGCTTGGTCCGCCGGCTGAACTGGCCGTCGAGCACGAGGAACGGCAGGCCGCCGAAGTGGTCGCCGTGCAGGTGGGAGATCACCACGGCGTCGACCGACTGCGGATCGACGGCCTGGGACTTCAGCGCCGTCAGGCTGGTGGCACCGCAGTCGACCAGCAGCGCGCGCTCGCCGGACGTGACGCTGACGCACGTCTGGAACCTGCCGCCGCTGCCGAACGCGTCCCCACTGCCGACGAAGCGCACCCGCATTCGTTGATCGTCGCACGCCCCGGCGGTCACCCGCAAAGACCGGCCGCGCAGGGCCGGCCCGGGTCAAGAAGCGACCATGAAGGATCGGTCTCCCGGGCCCCGCGCGTTCCGGCGCCTAGTCTCGTCCCCATGACGATCGATGCGAATGCCTGGCTCCCCGACCCTGGACGCTCGACCCTCGCCGTCGCCCCGCCGGAGACCGCGGCCGGTCACTGGGCAGGGGCACCCAGCGCGGTGGCCGGGGACGGGTGGATCTACCTGGCGTACCGGCTGCGCAGGCCGGTGGGGGAGGGGCGCGGTCACACGGTCGTCGTGGCGCGTTCGGGCGACGGCGAGCGTTTCGAGACGCTGCTGACCATCGGCAGGGAGGAGATGGACGCCGAGTCCCTGGAGCGCCCCTACCTGGTGCCGACCCCGGACGGGCGCTGGCGCCTCTACCTCAGCTGCGCCACCCACGGCACCAAGCACTGGCGGATCGAGGCGATCGACGCGGGCGACCCGGCGGGGTTCGACTCGCGACTGCGTACGACCGTGCTGCCCGGCGACCCCAAGACCGGCGTCAAGGACCCGGTGATCGTGCAGCGGGACGGCATCTGGCACCTGTGGGCCTCCTGCCATCCGCTGGCCGACCCCGACGAGGCCGACCAGATGGTGACCCGGTACGCCACCAGCGAGGACGGCCTGTCCTGGGCCTGGCACGGCACCGCGCTGAGCGGGCGGCCCGGCCACTGGGACGCGCGCGGCACCCGGGTGAGCGCCGTCCGGTTCACGGACGAGGGCGTGGTGGCCTTCTACGACGGCCGGGCGAGCGCCGCCGAGAACTACGAGGAGCGCACCGGCGTCGCCACCGGCACGGACCCGGCCGCCCTCGAGGCGACGGGCGACCGGCCCGCCGCGCAGTCGCCCCACGCGGGCGGCGGCCTGCGCTACCTGGACCTCGTGGACCTGCCGGACGGCGGCACTCGCCTCTACTACGAGTACACCCGCGCCGACGGCGCACACGAGCTGCGCACCGAGCTGCGCGCCTGACCGACGGCGCGACCAGGCGCCATCGCCCCGCTTCACTCGGGGACCGCAGCCCACGTGGGCGCTGCCGCGGCCGCAATGAGCCGGTCGCGCCGTCCGTGGCTGGGGTCCCTTGGAGTTGCGAGGGACGGTGGCTTGCCGTCGCCCTGCCCGCCCACGCCCGTGGCGCGTGGCCTGGCCACGTCCGTGGCGCGCCGCCTGACCGACGCCGCGATCGGCGCGCGACCTGACCCCTGACCCTGCCCCGAGCGCCGGGTGCCGGGTGTCGGGTGCGGCGGTTCAGCCCTGGCGGGGGCGGCCGTTGCGGGACTGGTACCGGCCCTCCGGACGCCGGCCGACCAGCCCGCCCGAGCGCTCCCGCGGCCGCAGCCAGTCCGAGAAGTCCTCGCCCGTGACGCTCTCCAGCAGCTCGATGCCGTCGGCGAAGTACGGGATGAGCTCGCGCCGCTGATCCCACGTGAGCGGCCGCCGGGGGTTCCCGCGCCGCTGCAGCAGGCGCTCGATCGGCTCGGTCAGCGCCCCGGCCAGCTCGTACGGCAGCAGCCGCCCCGCCCGCGCCCCGGCCCTGAGCGCGGCCGACAGCATCCGGTGCCGGCCGCCCGCCTCCGGATGCGCGGTCACGTTCTCCCGCGGCACCTCCGTGAGCAGCCCCCGCTCGACCCCCAAGAACCCGCAGATCAGGTCGAGGGCCTGGACCGGCGTGTCCAGCAGATCCCGGTACCTGAAGACGAGGACCTGATCGCGGGGGAACAGGGTGAGCAGGCGCGCGAGCTGCTCCCCGTACCGGCCGAGCCCGGTGTAGTGCCAGAAGTGCGCCCACCCGGCGGCGACGCGGCGCGGCTCGGCCGCGCAGGCGCGCACCAGGTCGCCGATCGGCTCCAGTCCGGCCGACCACAGGTGCGTCCAGTTGGAGTGGGCCCGCTCGACGGGGTCGCGCAGGATCGCGATGAGCCGCACCCGCGGGATCAGCGCGTGGATGCGCCGCTGCGCGGCCAGGTCGTACAGGTAGAACGGGGTCGCCTCGCCGAGCAGGGCGCCCCTGGGCGCGCCGGCGAAGAGCGCCTCGTAGTCGGCGCGCCGCCAGACGTGCTCCCGGTACGTCTGCGCGTCGCCGGGCCCGCCACGGGCGGGAGGCGGGCCGTCGGTGAGGAAGAACTTGGGCTCCTTCACCTGGGACAGGTGGAGCGCGGGGTGGGCCTGGAGCGCCGCGTGCAGGGCCGTCGTGCCGGCCTTGGGCGCGCCGATCACCAGGAAGTGCGGTAAGGGCATGGGCACACGTCCTTCCGGCAACCAGGGGCTTCGTTGACAGCAATACCTAGTTTTCCTACTGTATAACAAGGGTATTACGCATCCCGAGGAGGATCCATTGAAGATCGAGGTGCGGCATGTGGACGTCACCGATCCGGCCCTCGCGCCCCTGCTGGTCGGCCTGCACCTCGAATACACCTCCCGGTACGGGCCCAACGACGAGCTCACCAGGTACCCGGGCAGCGAGTTCGCGCCGCCGCACGGGACCTTCCTCATCGTGGCGGCGGAGGGGGAGACGGTGGCCGGAGGCGCGTTCCGCCGCTACGACGACGAGACCGTGGAGCTGAAGCGGATCTGGACGCGCCCCGGCCACCGCCGCACCGGGCTCGGCCGGCTGGTGGTGCGCGAGCTGGAGGAGGAGGCGGCCAGGCGGGGCTACCGCCGCGTCCACCTGACCACCGGCCCGCGCCAGCCGGAGGCCGTCGCGCTCTACCTCGCCAGCGGGTACGAGCCCCGGTTCGACGCGGACGACCGCCCCACCAGCGGCCCGCTGGCGTTCGTCAAGGACCTCCGGCCGCGCACCGGCGGCGCGCCCGCCGGGCGGCCCTCCCACCAGAGCGCGTGACCCGACGCCCGCTCACCGCAGGCGCGCGGCGCGGCTGAGGCGCGGGACGCTCTCGATGAGTCGGCGCGTGTATGGGTGCTCCGGCGACCCGAGCACCTTCGCCGTCGAGCCCTGCTCCACGATCCGGCCGCGTTCGATGACCGCCGTCTCCTGGCACAGCGCGGCCACCACGCTCAGGTCGTGCGAGACGACCACCACCGTCAGCCCCCGGCTCTCGCCCAGCTCGGCCAGCAGCTCGACCACGCGCACCCTGGTCGAGACGTCCAGCGCGCTGACCGGCTCGTCGGCGAGCAGCACGCGGGGCCCGGACACCACGGCCCTGGCGATCGCGACGCGCTGCCGCTGCCCGCCCGAGAACTCGTGCGGGTAGCGGCGCGCGGCGTCCGCGGGCAGCCCGACCGACTCCAGCGCCTCGGCCACCCGCTCGGCCGCCTCCCGCCGCCTGGCCGCCCTGGAGCCCGGGGCGAGCAGGCCCATCGCGCGGAGCGGCTCGGAGACGATCCGGCCCACCCGCTGGCGGGGATCCAGCGACGAGTACGGATCCTGGAACACCGGCTGGACGGCGCTCCTGAAGGCCCGGTCACGCGGCGACAGCTCGGCGCCGTCGAAGAGGACCTGACCGGAGGTCGGCCTGGCCAGCCCGAGCAGCAGCCGCAGCAGGGTGGTCTTGCCCGCGCCGGACTCGCCGACCAGCGCCAGGTTGCGCCCCGCCGTCACGGCGACGGAGACCCCGTCCAGCACCGGCGGCCCGCCTCTGTAGGCGAACCCGGCCTCATGAGCGGCCAGCACGGCGGCGCTCATGGGGCCAGCCGATCCAGCTCGCCCTCCAGGGCCCAGGCGCTGTCCACCAGAGAGCGCGTGTACGCGTGGCGCGGCTCGCGCACGATGTCACGTGTCCTTCCCGACTCCACCATGGAGCCGTCCTTGAGCACCACGACCCGGTCGGCCACGTCCGCGACCACGGCCAGGTCGTGCCCGATGAAGAGCAGGGCCATCCCTCTGCCCGTCACCAGCCCGTCGAGCAGCGCCAGCACCTCCGCCTGAACGGTGACGTCCAGCGCCGTGGTCGGCTCGTCGGCGATCAGCAGGCCGGGCTCGCAGGCCAGCGCCATCGCGATGGCCACCCGCTGCCGCTGCCCGCCGGAGATCTCGTGCGGGTACGCCCTCGCCACCCGTTCCGGCAGGCGCACCTCCGACAGGGCCGCCAGCACGGCGGCGCGCAGCCGGCCGCCGCGCAGCCCGCGGCGGCGCCGGATCGGCTCCGCGATCTGCCCGCCGACCCGCATCAGCGGGTCCAGCGCCGCCAGCGGCTCCTGGAAGACCACGCTCGCGACCCGCCCACGCACGCCGTCCAGCCGCCGGGCCGGGGCGCCGATGACCTGGGTCCCGCCCAGCAGCACGCTGCCGGACGCGGCCATGCCCGAGGGGAGCAGGCCCATGACGGCCAGCGCGGTCAGCGACTTGCCCGAGCCGGACTCGCCGACCAGGCCGAGCCGCTCGCCGGGCCCGAGGGAGAACGACAGGCCGCGCAGCAGCTCATGGCCGTCCGCCCGCCGTACGGACAGGTCCTCCACCTCCAGCGGTGTCACCGGGCCCTCCGATCGCGCAGGCCGTCGGCCAGCAGGTTCACGCCCACCACGAGGACGACGAGCAGCACGCCGGGCGCGACGGCGCCGGTCGGCGCGGTCAGCACGGTGGCCTGCGCCTCCTGCAGCAGGCGGCCCCACGAGGCGTTCGGCGGCGGCGGGCCGAGGCCCAGGTACGACAGCGACGCCTCGGCCAGCACGGCCAGGCCGAGCTGCAGGGCCAGGTTGACGAGGAGGGTCGGCCAGATGTTCGGCAGCACGTGCTCGACGATCACACGCGGCCACGAGGCGCCGGACGTACGGGAGGCCGTGATGTAGTCCTGCGTGAGCACCCGCTTCACCAGCACCCTCGTCAGCCGGGCCACGACGGCCGACATGGCCAGCCCGATCGCGAGCACGGCCGAGCCGAGCGACGCCTCGCGCACCGCGGCCACGAGCATCGCCAGCAGCAGCGTCGGGAACGCGATGAGGATGTCCAGCCCGGCCGACAGGACGTCGTCCAGCCAGCGGGTCGCGAACCCGGCGGCCAGCCCCGCCGCCACGCCGAGCACGCCGCCCAGCAGCACGGAGCCGGCGCCGACCGTCAGCGCGATCCGGGCGCCCACCATGAGCTGGGTGAGCAGGTCGCGGCCCAGCTTGTCGGTGCCGAGCAGGTGGGGGCCGCCCGGCGGCGACAGGCGCCCGCCGGAGGTGTCCGACGGATCGTACGGCAGCCAGACCAGCGACACGACGGCCACCGCGAGGACGGCCCCCACCAGCACGCACCCGATCACGAGCGACCGCCGCCCCCTCACGAGCGACCGCCGCCCCCTCACGGGCGGCCCCCGGCGACGTGCGCCCGCAGGCGCGGATCGACCAGCCGCTGCGCGACGTCGGCGGCGAACCCGATCACCAGCACCGCGAAGGTGCTGACCGCCAGCACGCCCTGGATGACCGGGTAGTCGTGCTCCGCGATGCCTTTGACCAGGAAGGTCCCGAGCCCCGGCAGTGCGAACACGCTCTCCACGACCACCGCGCCCAGGAACGTCGTGGCCAGCTCGATGCCGAGGATCGAGATGACGGGCACGGAGGCGTTGCGCAGCCCGTGCCGCCACATCGCGCCCGCGAACGACGAGCCGAGCGCCCGTGCTGTACGCAGGTAGTCGCTGCCCAGCACGTCGACGGTGGCCGCGCGGACGTACCGGATGAGCGAGGCCGACATGACGACCGCGATGGTGACGACGGGCAGCGCCAGCGACGTCAGGGCCCGTGCCGGGTCCGCCCAGTCCTCGCGCGGGAACCCGCCCGCCGGCAGCAGCCGCAGGCGCAGCGCGAAGACCGTCACCAGCAGCATCCCGATCCAGAACACCGGCACCGCGATGCCGAGCTGGGCGATCCCGTTCAGCAGCGGCCCGTACCACCGCTCCGCCCGCCACGCCGCCAGGAAGCCCACCGGCAGCGCCACGGCGACCGCCAGCGCGAACGCCAGCAGCGTCAGCGGCACGGTGACGGCCAGCCGCCCGGCGATCTCCGAGCCGACGGGCAGCCTGCTGACCAGCGACGTGCCCAGGTCGAGCCGGGCCAGCCCGCCCAGCCAGGCGCCGAACTGCTCCGGCAGCGGCAGGTCGGAGCCGATCTGCCGGCGCGCCGCCGCGATCTGTTCGGGCGTTGCGCCGACCGGCAGCAGCGCGTTCGCGGGGTCGCCGGGCAGCAGCCGCAGCAGCACGAACAGCGCCGAGGCCGCCAGCAGCAGGGAGCCCAGCAGGAAGGCGGTGCGCCGCAGCAGGTAGCGCGCCATCAGCCCTTCTTGATCCCGTACACGTAGAACTGCGAGTTCAGGCCGTTGACCGGGTAGCCCGACAGCTTCGAGGAGGCCACGACGATCTGCGGGTAGAGATAGATCCAGTCGCTCGCGGCATCCTCGGCGATCTGCCGGTTGGCCTTCTTCAGCAGGTCGGTCTGCTCCTGTTCGGTCCTGGCCTGCTCGGCCTGCTCGATCCACTCGGTGACCTGCTTGTTGTCGTAGCCCCAGTAGAAGTCCGGGTCGCCGTACCAGACCACGTCGCGGTCGTTGACGTGCTCCTGCAGCGTGGCGGCGAAGTCGCGGTCCTTATACACCTTCGAGTACCACTGGTCGGCGGTGATGACGTGGACGTCGACCGTGATGCCGACCTTGGCCAGCTCGCTCTTGATGAACGTGGCGGCCGTCGGGTGCGGGTCGTAGTTGGGCGTCTCGAGCGTGAAGCGGAAGCCCTTGGGGTATCCGGCCTCGGCGAGCTGCCGCTTGGCCAGCTCCACGTCGTACGGGTTCACCTTGGTCAGGTCCTCGTACCACGGGTCGGTCGGCGGCACCATCGAGCCGATGACGCTGCCGTGGCCCGCCCAGATCGACTGCAGCAGCTTGGCGTCGTCGATGGCGGAGGAGACGGCCTTGCGCACGAGCGGCTTGTCGAACGGGGGCTTCCGGTCGTTGAAGGCGAGCAGCAGCTTGGTCGTGGAGTGGCCCTCGCTGACCTTGTAGTCCGGGTTGCCGGTGAACTGGGCCAGCGCGTCGGGGCTCTGCTCGCTGGTGACGACGTCCACGGCGTTCGTCAGCAGCGCGTTGTTGAGCGCGGCGGCGTCGGTGAAGTAGTGGAAGACCGCGCCGTTGTTGGCGGGCGGGGTGCCCCAGTAGCCGGGGAAGCGCTCCAGGCTGAGCGTGGAGCCGCGCTTCCACGACCCCAGCTGGTACGGCCCCGTGCCGTCCTCGCCCGTGGCCAGGTCCTTGGCGGCGGCGTTCACGATCCACACGTACGAGAGGTTGTACACCAGCGAGATCGACCGGCTCTTCAGCTTGACCACGACGGTGCCGTCGTCGGGGGCCGCCACTGACTTGATCGCCTCGAGGCTGCTCTTGCGCGCCGACTGGGAGCCGTCCGCGATGACGCGTTCGATGCTGGACTTCACGTCGGCCGCGGTCAGCGCCTTGCCCGAGTGGAACTTCACGCCCTTGCGGAGCTTGAACGTGTACGTGAGGCCGTCGGGGGAGACCTCGTGGCCCTCGGCGAGCAGCGGCTCGACCTTGCCGTCGTCGGTCAGCTTGAACAGGCCCTCGTAGACGTTGCCGTTGAACGCCTCGGTCACGCCCTGTCCGCCACCGGCGGTGTTGTCGAGGTTCTGCGGCTCGTACAGGGAGCCGATCTCGATCACGGCCCCGGCGTCGGGCGCGCCCGGCCCTTGGCCCGGCGCGCCGCTCCCGCCCGCGTTCCCCGAGCCGCACGCGGCGAGGGCCAGGGCGAGGGCTGCCGCTACGCCGGCGAACTTGCTGGTCAAGATAGCTCCTGAGGGAATACGCACTAAATGGGTAGGTTTGGTGGGACTATATCGTCCTTGTGCGTTCCACAGGTCAAGGGGGGTGCTCAGGTCCGGCAGAGAAGTACGGCGATGTCGTCCGTACGCTGCTCGACGGTGACCCCTTTGATGAGCGACTCCGCCAGGTCGTGCAGGGGCTCGCCGGTCGAGGGCGTGAAGCGCTCGGCCAGTTCGCCGATGGACTGGCCGAGCCCGACCCCCGGCTTCTCGATCAGGCCGTCGGTGTAGAGGGCCAGGACGGAGCCGGGCGGCAGGGGCAGCTCCGAGGTGGTGTACTCGGCGTCATGCTCCACGCCGAGCAGCAGCCCGGGGGAGTGGTCGAGGATCTGGGTGCGCCGGCCGGGCCGGGCGAGCAGCGGCGGCAGGTGGCCCGCGCCGGCCAGGCAGGCCGTGCGCTTGCGCAGGTCGAGGCTGATGTACAGGCAGCTGGTGAACCGGTCGGGGGCCAGCTCGCAGAGCAGCCGGTTGGTGTGCGCGAGCACCTCGCCGGGGGTGGCCCCGGCGGTGGCGTGGGCGTGGATGGCGGTGCGCACCTGGCCCATGAGCGCGGCGGCGGTCATGTCGTGGCCCTGCACGTCGCCGATGACGGCCGCGGCCATGGTGTCGCTGAGGCGGATGAGGTCGTAGAAGTCGCCGCCGATGTCCATCCCCGGCGTGGCGGGCAGGTAGCGGGCGGCCAGCTCGAGGCCGGGGACCTCGGGCAGCGTGCGCGGCAGCAGGCTCTGCTGCAGGCACTGGGCGAGCTGATGCTTGACGTCGTAGAGCCGGGCCCGCTCGAACGCCTGCGCGATCAGCCCGGCGAGCGCGGTGAGCGTGGCCCGCTCGTCGGCGCTGAACTGGTGCGGGCGGTCGTACGCGAGGATGCAGGTGCCGATCGGGTGGCCCGAGGTGACCAGCGGCAGGAACGCCCAGGCCGACATGTCGTCCGAGCGGACCGCGTCCGGGTAGGCCCGGCGCAGCTCGTCCCACGTGCAGTAGAACGCCGGCTGGCAGGCGTCGAAGGAGTGGTTCGCCGGGTTGGGCAGGATCACGGGACGGCCGTCGAACTCCTCGATGGCCTCCTTGCTGTAGCCGCGCGAGGCGTCCACGCGCAGCCGGCCGCCCTTCGAGGTGAGGATGCACAGGGCCTGGACGTTGTAGAGCGGCATGACGTGGTCGGCCACCAGCTCGACCACCTCCTGCGCGGTCACCGCCCGCGACAGGGTGGTGGCCAGCTGCAGCATCTCGTGCAGGGCGACGGTCTTCGACGACCGCTCGGCGCAGCCGGCCAGCCGGCCGGGAACGCGGGCGTCCGCACTCGGCGTGATGCGCATGGAGATCCCGGTCAGGCCGGGGAAGAGGCGGAACGACAGCTGCTGCCCCGCGGGGTCGCGCGCCGTGAAGCGGGTGTCCTGGCTGCCGACGACCGCGGCACGGTAGCGGTCCACGTACGCGGGGTCGTCCATCCACGGCAGTGCGTCCCACAGCCGCCTGCCGAGCAGTTCGGAGGTGGAGCTGCGCAGCAGGTCGGCGGCCGGGGCCGTCAGGAGGGTCACGCGCCCCTCCGTGTCCAGCGAGCAGTAGCCCTCGGGCAGGCGGTTGAGGCAGTCGAGCGCGACCAGATCGGCCTTCGGGTCGGCCTCCGGCCGCAGGTCGAGCGCGCGGGGCTGCGACCCCGGCCGGATCGGGCGCCCCTGCGCGGCGGCCTCCTGGAGCACCTCGGCCATCCTGGCGGAGGCGTTCTCGATGAGCTCGAGCTGGCGCTGCGAGAGCCGGGCCACCCGGCCGCCCGGCCAGAGCAGCAGGAACCCGCCCCAGTCGGTGTCGCCGCTGCGGATGGGTGAGCCCGCGACCGCGAAGTGGTAGGGGAGGGACAGCGCCGCAGCCGGGGACATGCGCGCCAGGTCCTCCAGGCCGGCGAGCCACAGCAGCCGCCGCCTGCGCACCGTCATGGCGATCGGCACCGGGTCGTTCGTCCTGATCCTGGCCCACGCCCTGGCGATCAGCGCGGGGAGTCCCAGGTGCGCGTCCATGCGGAGGACCGCGCCGTCCTCGTCCATGAGGTACGTGGCGCCGATGTGCGCTCCGGTGCTGACGGCGGCCTCGACCAGCAGCTCGTCCAGGCGGGACGAGCGGCTCGGCGGCGCGGCGTGCTGCTGCGCCGCCTCAGCCCGCTTGGCGCCCGTCACGTGAGCACCAGAATCGGCAAAAACCACTCATATCGGGCAGGATACCCGTACGCATGTAGCAGATTGCTTACGTTGCGCTAGCGCATAGATCTAGGAAAACGGCGCGGAGGAAGATCCCGCTTGACGTAATTGCGAAATGTCCGTCATGTAGCGACGCAGGCGGCGCCGGCCCGGCCGCCGTGCCCACATCGGCGGCCGGGTCGGGGAGCGGTGCGGGTCAGATCTGGACGAACTCCGCGTCCAGCAGGTGGGCGAGGGCCTTCAGCTCCGCCGCGCGGTGGCCGGTGCCGAGCGCCCAGTGGTGGGACATGCCGGTGGCGCTCCAGTCGTCGGTCCACTCGCCGGGATCCCGGCCGAAGTCCACGCGGGAGGTGGTGTTGCCGATCTGCAGGTGCGGCCCGTCCACGGTCTCGCCCTCCGAGGCCACCAGGGCGAAGCGGCCGTCGCGGCGCTGGATGATGCCGAACGCCGTCACCGGCCCGTGCTTGACGTCGAACTCCACCGAGACGCCCCACCCGCGCTTGCCGTGGTAGACCCCGAGTCCGCGCAGCAGCGGCCGGCGGGCGCTGATGGCCAGGTGGGCGGGGCCGTCGTGGCCCATCTCGACGTGGCCGCGGTGGAAGTCCAGCGCCTGGAGCTCGGTGAACGATCCGCCCGCGCCCAGCCGGTCCATGATCAGCATGGCCAGGCTGGTACGGAGCTCGTACTCGCCCGCCGCCGGGATGCCGCGCGCGGTGAGCAGGGACGCGCCCAGGATCATCCCGGCGCCGAGCCGCTCGTGCATCTCGCCGTCCAGGCCCCGGTGGTAGTACGCCAGGCTGTCCAGCGAGAAGTCCTCGACCAGCCGGTCGAGGCCGACGGAGACGCGGCAGGCCCACTCCAGGTCGATCTCGTTGACGCTGTCGGCCATCTCGAAGATCTTCTCGGCCTCGGCCCGCTTGGCGGCGACCTCGGCGTCGGTGACCTTCTCCACGCGTACCCGCAGGTCGTCGAATTCCAGCACCTCGACGTGCCCGCCGAAGTTCGCCGAGACGAGCGTGAGGTCGGTGGAGACGTCCAGCATGCCCGGGTAGAGGTGGCCCATCAGACCGTGGCGGCCGTGCCGCAGGGCGGCGCGCGCCCCGGCCGCCCGCACCCAGCTCGTGATCCTGGCCCAGGCGCGCTCGTCCTCCAGGTAGCCCGACACCGAGCGGAACGGGATGCCGCACCGCTGGAAGGCGTTGGCCATCTCGGGCAGCGGGCAGGCGCCGCAGTAGGCCAGCCACTGGCCGGTGTCGAACGTGGCGTGCTCCATCGACTCGGTTGGCTGCAGGTTGATCAGCAGCACGGGGGCGCCGCTGCGCTGCGCGATCGGCACGAGCATGGTGGCCGTCATGTAGGTGGTGAGGAACCCGACGATGAGGTCGCAGTCGGCGGCCCGGAGCTTCTCGGCCGCCACCGCGCCCTCCTGAGCGTCGGAGATGAACCCGACGTCCACGATCTCCGCGTCCAGCTCCCGCATCCGTTCAGAGACCCGTGCGGCCGATCGCTGGAGCTGGGGCAGGAGATCGGGGAACTGCGGCCAGTACGCGCCCAGCCCGCCGGCTACCAGTCCGATGCGGGTCTTCGTCTTGCGTGCCACGGTGAAGCCCTCCTGAGGGGTGAAGGGAGGATGCCGGGAAGTTTCGGACAAAAGTATAGATCCTTTCCGAAACCTCACCAGAGCGCAACGGTCGGCCGAGAGGTAATCGACCGGCAGCCCCCTTCTTCCCGGGCGGTCAGGCGCCGAGGATGCCGGGGAGGCGGGTCTGGAAGTCGAGGACGCCCACCCAGGTGGGGCGGAGGGCGATGCGGGCCATCCTCGTCGCGGGATGATCGGCCTGGGCGACGTAGCCGGCGCCGCCCTCCTCGCCCAGGAAACGGCGCGCCGCCTGGGCCTGTTCGGGCACCATGCCGTCGACTTCGGTGATGGAGACACGGCCGCGCAGCAGGAGCACGTCCGGCGGCTGGGACTCGGTGTCGATGGTGACGGCGACGTCGGGGTTGGCGCGCAGGGCTCGCAGCCGCCGGGCCGGGTGGGTGATCCCCATCGGGGGGCAGTTGACGTACGTCGCCATGACGAGTTCTTCGCCGTTCCAGACGTACCAGGTGGACATCACCCGAGGGGTCCCGTCGGTCGCCACGTACGCGAGACGTGCCGGAATCGTCGAGTGCAGCAGGCGCTGTGCGATGTCGGTCTCCAGCAACCGCACGTCACCCTGCGAGAGGTCTGCCATGGTCATTTCCTTCCTTCGTCCGAAGGTATGGACCCCAGACCCACCGGAAACTCATCGGTCAGTGGCGCAGCGTGCGGTCCAGGAAGTCCGTGACCGTATCGGTCAGCTCCACCCGGTGGTCGGAGAGCGCGTGGTCGGTCGGGAAAAGGTGGTGCTCCAGCTGTGCCGCCGGATGCGACCCGAAGGCCCGGACCAGCGGATGGTGGTGGGTCTCCGCAGGGGTGACGGGGTCGCGGCCGGTGCCGATGAGGAGCACCGGGCGGCCGGCCAGGCGCGGGGCGAGGCTGGCGAGGCTCCACTCCGCGCCGTTGGCCTCCATCTCGGCCACCAACGCTGCACCACTGGTGCCGCGTAGCGGCAGCAACTCGCCGTCGAAATCCCGTACGTACGCCGCCCGCACCGCCGGATCCGCGCAGCCGGCCGCGGCGGCGCCCATGTCGAAGGCCGCCACCGAGGCGACCGCGCGGACCGCCGGATCGGCGGCGGCCGTCATCAACGCCACGAACCCGCCCATACTGTGCCCCACCAGGGCCAGCCGCGCCGCATCAAGCCGGGAGTCCCCGCGTACCGCCTCCACCACCCGGGCCGTGTCCTCCAGCGCGTGCCGCCACGAGTAGGACCCGCCCACGCCCCACGAGCCCCGATAGTGGAACACCAGCGCCGCGTAGCCTGCCCGCCGCAACGCCTGGGCCACGTCGAAGTTGCGCTCGTTCCCCGGGAAGCCGTGCAGGAGCACCACGATCGGATGGGGCCCCGGACCCGCAGGGAGGTGCAGGACGCCGAGCAGCCGCTCGCCGCCGCTGTCGAACGTGACCGCCGGCGTGCCGGCCGGGGGAGTGAGAGCACTGAGAGCCATGCGCGATCTCCATCATCGAACTGGTCGGTTCGATGAGGAACTTAGCAGAGAGTTGGAACCGTCCGGTACCATCTCCCGCATGCCCGTACCCAAAGGCGCATCACTCGACCCCGCGCAGACCCGGGCGACGATCCTGCGCGCCGCCACGACCCTGCTGTACGAGCGGGGGCTCGACGGCGTCGGGGTGGCGGAGCTGTGCGCGCGCGTCGGCGCGTCCAAGGAGACGCTCTACCGGCACTTCGGCTCGAAGGACGGGCTCGTCGAGGCCGTGCTCGAGGCCCGCAGCGACCACGTCGTGCGCTGGCTGCGCGAGGCCGCGGCCGGCGCGGGTGACGAGCCCGCCGACCAGCTCGCCGCCGTCTTCGACGCGCTCGGGAGCTGGTACGCCGAGCCCGCCTTCCGCGGCTGCGCGATCGTCAACGCCTCGACCCAGTGGCACGAGGGGCCGCCGCGGGCCGTCGCCGCCCGGCACCTCGACCGGCACCTCGAGCTGCTGACCGACATCGCCCGCCGGGCCGGCGCCCGTGCTCCTGAGGCGCTGGGCAGGCAGCTGCTCATGCTGGTGGAGGGCGCCACGGTGCTCGCCGACCACCACGGGGAGGGCGAGGCCGCGCGGCTGGCCAAGCAGGCGGCTCTCGCCCTGTTGCGCGAGGCCCGCTGACTGTCAGCGGCCGGTCCACTTCACCTCGTACGGCCTGAGCGTGTACTCCTTGCCGTCCACGGTCGTGGTGACCTCGGCGTCGGCGGTGTTGACCAGCAGCAGCCGCTCGGGCTGGGCCAGCACCCGCACCTTGGCGTCCGACGAGGTGACCTGCTCCAGCTCTGCTCCGGCGGGGAACCACCGGACGAAGTCCGCCAGCAGCCGCCCGGTCGGCGTCTCCGCGCCGCTGCGCGGGTCCCACAGGCACGCCCGGCAGGCTCCGTCCTTGGTCTGCGGGTTCCAGTACAGCGCCGTGGCAGCGCCGCTCCGCGCGAACTCGATCATCGAGGCGGCCTGTACGGCGAGCCGCTTGGGCTCCGGCCACGTCGTGCCGTCCTCGGGCACGAAGTACCACTCCGACCACCAGACCGGCAGGTCGCCCACCTTGTTGCGCAGCCACCTGGTGACCGCGGCGAACTTCTCCAGCGCCCCGAACTCGTCGGGCAGCAGCTCGTGGGCGTCGGTGGGCGAGGCGCCGTCGACCACGACGAAGTCGGCGCCCTTCTTGTGCTCGAACCAGTAATCGAAGGCGTCGAGGACGTGCTGGTTGACGACTCCCCAGTCGCCGCGCAGCTCGGAGTCGCCGCCCTTGTTGCTGTCGAAGCCGAGATACGGGCCGCCGACCTTGGCGTCAGGCCGGACCTTCTTCACCGCCTCGTACACCTTGTTGTACAGCTCGGTGTAGCCCTTGTAGTCCGCCGGCTTGGCGTGGTCCCGCCAGAAGCCCTTCAGCTCGTTCCACACCATGAAGTACTTGACGTCGGTGTACCTCGAGGCCACGGCCGCCGCCAGCCTGGCGAAGTCGTCGAAGTGCTCCGGATAGGGGGCGTCCTCCAGGTGCTCCCCCCACGCCGAGCCCTCGGTGGGACCCTCGGGGCCGCCCTTCATCCAGTCGGGGGCGCAGCAGAGCGTGATGACGGGGACGGCGCCGGACTCCTTCATGAGGTTCAGCCGGCTGTCGAGGTCCTCCCAGTAGTACTGCCCCCGGTACGGCTCCGGGTTGAGCGCGCCGAAGCCCATGATGTGCTGGTTCTGCAGCATCGGGGTCTCCGACAGCCGCCTGGCGACGTCCTGCTCGAAGCCAGGGTTGACGTTGTTGGCGCTGACGCCCGTGTGCGTGAAGCCCCAGCGCGGCCAGCCCTCGTCCACCCGCGGCCGGTCCGCGGGCGCCGGCTGGGACCCGGCAGGGGAGCGCCGCTCCTGCTGGGCGCCGGTGGTCCCCCGCTCCGCCCGGTCCGCGAGGGAGCAGCCCGTCACGGCCAGAGCCACGGCCGCCGCCAAGGCGGCCGCCCGGCCGAGCCGCCCCCTGATCCATCCCCTGCCAGTCGATGCCACCGAATCTCACCCGATCCTCGTCATCGTGACGCCTGTAGCGTTCCACGGGTGGTGGGAAAGGGGCACACCGCCGGCACGGTTCACAGCTAATCGTTATCGTCCGGGCCTCTGGCGAAGAGCCGCGCGTGGTCGGCCGCCCACTCGGCGAACGTCCGCGCCGGGCGGCCGAGGATCTTCGCCACCTCGTCGGTCACGGGCTCGGGGACGTTCCTGACGTACCTGTCCAGCAGGGCCCGCACGAACGGCTCAGGGAGCCCGTTCCTGATCATGCCCTGCTCGAACGCCTCCTGCGGGACCTCCTGGAGGCGCAGCGGCCGGCCGATCGCCGCGCCGATGATCGCCACCATCTCCTCGTGGGCCAGCGCCTGCGGGCCCGTCAGCTCTGCCCGCCGCCCGGCCAGCTCGTCGGTGAGCAGCGCGCGGGCGGCCACCTCGACCAGGTCCCGGTCGTCCAGCGGCACCTCGCGGAACGACGCGGACACGTACCGGACCGTGTCGCCCGCGCGGATCTGCGCGGCCCACGCCTGGACGGCGTTGGAGGCGAAGGGGCCGGCCCGCAGGCTCGTCCAGCTCAGGCCGCTGGCGACGGCGGCGGCCTCGGACTCCTTGTTCCTGTCGCCGCGGTAGCGGGAGGGCTGCCGGTCGAGCGGCTCGTCGATGTTCGTCGCCGACAGCGCGACCACCCGCCCCGCGCCGCGCTCCCTGGCCAGGGCGAGCAGCTCGCCCGCGGACTCTCCGATGGCGCGGGAGTGCAGGAAGACCGCGGTGACGCCGTCCAGGTGGCGGGCGAGCGTGCCCGGCCTGGACGGGTCCCCTTCGACGACCTCGGCCTCAGCGGGGAGGCGGGCGCCGTGCGGAGCGCGGCTGACGGCGCGGACCGCGGCGCCCTCCGCGACGAGCAGCTCGACCAGGGGACGCCCGAGGGTGCCGGTCGCGCCGGTCACCGGGATCGTGTTCTCTGTCATGCCTCCTGAGAGCAGGGGCGGTGGCCCGGGTGTGACGGGTGCGGGCGAATGTGACGCACGTCTCAGACGTACCCGGTCGAGCCGTCGGGGCGGATGGGCAGGACGCGCTCCCAACGCACGTAGTCGTCGTGCGCAGGGCCGACTCGTCGATCGGAGATCTAGGGCGCGGACTCCTGGCTTCAGCCAGGCAGTGCTGGGCGGACGGATCGAGACGCGACTGAAAGAGCTGATCCTGGAGGTGATCGCGGAGAAAGGCACGTGGCCGGTGGAACCGGAGGTCATGCCCGACCATGTTCACCTGCTGGTCGAGGTTGACCCGCAGTTCGGGATCCACACGTTGGTCACGGCCATCAAGGGCCGTGCCCTGGGAGGCGGGCCAGGAGCGGGCTCGACGGTGCGACCACGACCGGACATAAGGTGCACCTGCCGAGGCCCGGAACTCGGGCGTCCGCGTGGATCGTTAGCCCAGCGGCACACAACCGATCTTCGACAGGAGAACAAGAGCCGTGGTCTTCAAACGGATGCTGGGTGCTTTCGGCGTCGGCGCGCCCTCGGTGGACACCGTCCTGTCCACCCCGAGGACCCAGCCGGGCGGGACGCTGCGAGGGGAGGTACGGCTCAAGGGCGGCGACTTCGACGCCGAGATCGAGCACGTCACCCTCGGTCTGGTGGCTCGGGTCGAGATCGAGCACGGGGACGGCGAGTACGGCGGGGTCGGCGAGTTCTCCCGCGCCCAGGTGTCCGGCCCGTTCACGCTGCGCCAGGGCGAGGAGCGCGTCATCGGCTTCGAGCTGGCGGTGCCGTGGGAGGCGCCGATCAGCGAGATCGCCGGGCAGCCGCTGACCGGGATGGCGGTGGGCGTGCGCACCGAGCTGGCCATCGCCAAGGCCGTCGACAAGGGCGACCTCGACATGGTGGCGATCGAGCCGCTGCCGTCGCAGTTGCGCATCCTCGAGGCGTTCCTGGGGCTCGGGTTCGGCTTCAAGTCGGCCGACCTGGAGGCGGGCCATCTCTACGGGGTGCACCAGGATCTGCCGTTCTACCAGGAGATCGAGTTCTACCCGACGGGTCGGTACGCGGGCCTGGTGGGCGAGGTAGAGGTGACCTTCGTCACCGACCCCGCCGGGGTCGCGGTGGTGCTGGAGGCGGACAAGCGTACGGGGCGCTTCTCGTCGAGCGACGCCATCGGCCGCTTCCACGTCAGCCACCAGGACGCGCTCCACACGGACTGGGAGAGCGAGCTCGGCCGCTGGCTGGACGGCCTGGCCCACTACGGACCCGTTCACGGCGGGCACCACGGCGGGCACCACGGCGGCTACTACGGCGGGCACCACGGCGGGCACCACGGGGAGCATCACGGTGGGCCCGGCTGGGGGACGGTGGCCGCCGCCGGTGCCGCGGGCGTCGTGGGAGGGCTCGTGGCGGGCGAGATCGTCGAGGAAGTGGCCGAGGAGTTCTTCGACGGCGACGAGGGAGGCGGCGACGACTGGTGACCGGCGGTTGACCCGATAACTCACGCCCGAGAGCTCACGCCCGATAGTTCACGGCACGGCGGCGGGACGGCTCACCCACCCGCCGCCGGACCGGCAGACGGCCCGCCACCGGCGACCACGGCACCGCACCGCGGCGTGAACGGCCGCAACATTACACTCACGCCCATGACCGCGACCATGATCGAGTTGGATGACGGTGCACGGCTACGTACCTGGACCGCGGGCTCGCTGATTCCGCGGAGAGCACCCGTGGTCATGGTGCACGGCGGCCCAGGAGTTCCCGACTATCTCGCCCCGGTCGCCGCCGTCATCGACGACCTGTGCCTGGTCCACCGCTACGACCAGCGCGGCACCGGCGGATCGTGCTGGCAGGGAGAGCACACGATCGCCCGCCACGTTCGCGACCTGGCGCTGCTGCTCGACGCGTGGGGACATGACCGGGTCGTTCTGCTGGGGCATTCGTTCGGCACCAACCTGGCCGGCTACTTCCTGCTGGCCCACCCCGAGCGCGTGGCCGGGCTGATCCAGATCGCCGGGCCGTTCCTGGATCCGTGGCGGGAAGCCGACCTGGCAGCACAGCGAGCACGGCGCACCGACGAGCAGCAGGCCAGGCTCGATGAACTCGATGCGAGCGAATCGCGCACGGACGCCGAGGAGATCGAGTACCTCACGCTGTCGTGGTTCACCGACCACGCGGATCGGACACGGGCATGGGACTGGGCGCTGGCCTCAGCCCGTACGCTGCGGCCCATCAACTACGCGATGAACGCCCAGCTCAACGCGGCGAAGAGAGCCGACCCGCTCGAAACGCGCGTGGACGAACTCCGTGAGCGCCTGCCGCCCGGCGCGGTGATCATCGGCGGGGCGGGCGACAGCCGCCCCGCCGATGCCCTGCGACGTCTCGGAGAACAGCTCGGCTGCGAGGCCGTCATCATCCCGGACGCGGGGCACCATCCATGGCTGGACGCACCGGACCGGTTCGGTGCGGCGCTCCGCGCCGCAGTGGAGCGGCAGACCCGTGCGTGAACCGTACGGTGATGGACAGGCCGCCTTCGGGGCGTGCGCCGGCGGTGAGGGTGGCGTGGTGCGCGTGCGTGACGGCGTTGACGATGGCGAGGCCGAGACCGTAACCGTCGCCGCGGCCGTGTCGATCGGGCGCCAGCTTCTGGAAGGGCTGGAAGAGCCGCTGGATCTGGTCCTCGGGGATGACCGGCCCGCTGTTGGTGACCGTGAGTGCCGCCTGCGGGCCTGAGGTCCGCGTGGTGACCTTCACCTGCCCGCCTGCGTGGTTGTGGCGGATGGCGTTGTCGATGAGGTTGGCGAACAGGCTTTCGACCAGTCCCGGGTCTCCGGCCGTCACCGCGGACGTCAGGTGTTCGGCGAGGTCGATGCCTGCCTCCGTGGCTTGGCCGCGGCGGGAGGCGAGCACTCGCGCGGCGACGTGGGCGAGGTCGAGGGTGTCCCAGCGGGTGACGCCGCGCTCGCTGGTGGCCAACGCGAGCAGCGCTTGGACGAGCCGCTCCTGGTACCCGCCAAGAGCGAGGGCCTCCTGACACGCCTCGCGCAGCGCGCCTGCGTCGGCGTCGGGGTCGGCGAGGGCGACTTCGAGCAGGGTACGCAGGCCCGCCAGCGGGGTGCGCAGCTCGTGGGAGGCGTTGGCGACGAAGTGGCGCTGGGCGTCGAAGGCGGCCTGGAGGCGGGCGAACAGGTCGTCGAGGGTGTGGCCGAGTTCGGTCAGCTCGTCCGTGGGCTCGCCGAGGCCGAGGCGCCGGTGGAGGTCTCCGGCCGAGATGCTCCTGGCGGTGGCGGTGATGGCGCGCAGCGGCCGCAGGAACCGGCCGGCGACGAACCAGCCGAGAGCCAGGGCGACGGGGATCAGCAGGACCAGCGCGACGGCGGATCCGGTGAGGAGCTGGGGCAGGCTGATCCCGGACCCGGTTCCGGTGATCGCGCTCGATGAGGGGTGCTCCGTGGAGGTGGCCGACTGGACGCCGGCGAGCGGGACGGCGACGAAGACCACCACGAAGACCCCGGCGGCGTAGATGCCCGCCGCGTAGGCGAGCGCGAGCCGCGTCTGCAGGGACCGCTTCCGGGAGGTCATGACGGTCCGATGCGGTAGCCGCCTTCGCGGACGGTCTCGATCACGGGCGGATCGCCGAGCTTGGCCCGCAAGCGGTGCATGGTGTGCTTGACGGCGCTGCTGAAGGGGTCGGCGGCCTCGTCCCAGACGCGTTCGAGCAGTTCTTCGGCGGAGATCACCAGGCCGGGCACGGCGAGCAGGCATTCGAGCAGGGCGAACTCCCTGGGGCTCAGCTCAAGGCGCCGCCCGGCCCGGGACGCGGTACGGCGGGCCGGATCGAGGGTGATGTCCCCGCATGTCAGGGTGGGCGGTATCGGCGGGGTGGCGCGGCGGGCCAGCGCCCGGACGCGGGCGACCAGTTCGGCGAACGCGAACGGCTTGGGCAGGTAGTCGTCGGCGCCGAGGCTG
Source organism: Nonomuraea sp. NPDC050786 (assembly GCF_040654115.1). NCBI lineage: Bacteria > Bacillati > Actinomycetota > Actinomycetes > Streptosporangiales > Streptosporangiaceae > Nonomuraea > Nonomuraea sp. NPDC050786. Next base: position 240,936 of record NZ_JBFAHJ010000009.1, on the reverse strand, counting down.
AGCCCGTCGACGCGGTCCTCGATCGTGCCGGAGGCGGTGAGCATCAGGACGCGGGTGTCGCAGCGGCCGTGGGCCAGCCGCCGGCAGATCTCGTCCCCGTGGACGCCGGGCAGGTCGCGGTCGAGGATCACCACGTCGTAGCGGGTGGCGGCCAGGCGGTCGAGGGCGGCGGTGCCGTCCAGGACGACGTCGACGGCCATGCCCTCGCGGCGCAGCCCGGTGCCGATGGAGCGGGCGAGGACCTCGAAGTCCTCGACGACGAGGACCCTCACCGCCACTCGCCGCCGGTCGTGCGGGCAGGGCGGACCGGCCGGTCGCCGGGTCGGGATGCCATGCCGTCAACGATGCCAGATCCCCGGTCGCAGCCCGGTCGCGGCGGCTGCGACCCGGCCGGAACCGGGTGCCGCGTACAACCGTCGGCATGAGTTCATTCACGCCTCACCGATCCAGCCGGCAGGCCGGACCGGACGGCTTCCCCCAGGTGCTGCGCGCCCAGTGGGCCAGGTTCCGCGCGGCGCGCGGCCGGCTGCTCACGATGGCGGCCTCCGTACTGGTCACCGTGTCGCTCGGACTGCTGGTCGCCGGGGGCGTCCGCACCACCTGCGTGACCGGGAAGGGGGAGGGCGCCTGTCCCGCGCCGTTGGTGGGACCCGATGGCACGGCGGTGCAGGACAAGTACTACTTCGTGCACCAGCCGCTCAAGGGGAACGGCAGCCTCACCGCCCGTGTGTCGGACCTGACCGGGCAGATCCGGCTGCCGGACGCCGTGCCCGGGGTGCGCAACATCAAGCAGGGAGTGGTGCCGTGGGCGAAGGTCGGGCTCCTCGTCAGGCCGAGCCTCAAGCAGGGCACACCGTACGCCGCCGTCATGCTCACCGGGGACCACGGCGTGCGGATGCAGTACAACTACACCCACGACGTGGCCGGCGGTCCGCACAACGGCCCCCAGTGGCTCCGGCTGACCAGGTCGGGCGAGACCGTCACCGGCTACGAGTCCGACGACGGCAGGACGTGGAGCGAGGTCGGCACGGTCAAGCTGACCGGGCTGCCGGAGACGGTCGAGATCGGGCTGTTCGCCACCTCGCCGGGCGCCCTGTGGGACATGGCGGAAGCCTTCGCCCAGGCCACCGCCACCTTCGACCAGATCACGCTGCAGGGCGCGAACGGTCCGTGGCGTCGCGACGACGTCGGCGTCGCCCTGGAGTCCGACGGCAGGACTCCCCATCACCCGGGCGGGGTCGTCGAGTCCGGCGACAAGCTCATCGTGACCGGAGGCGGTGACATCGGGCCGGCCACGGTGGAGGGCGGTGTGCGCGCTGACCTCATGCTGATCGGCGCGGCCTTGGGGCTGATCCTGGTGCTCGTGGTGGCGGTCACGTTCTGCACCGCGGAACACCGGCGGGGGCCGATCGGGGGCGGTCCGCAGGCCGGGCCGCATCCGGCGCGGCTGCTGGCGGCCCAGGCCGTGGTGGTCGGCGCGGTCGCGTTCGTGACGGGGCTGGTGACCTCGGGGGTCGTGATCCCCGTCGGCCTGGCGATGCTGCGCGCCAACCAGAACCCGGTTCAGCCGATCTCCCTGGGCACCGAGCTGCGGGTGATCGTCGGCTACGCGGCCCTGACCGCGGCCGCCGCCGTCCTGGCGCTGGGCCTCGCCGCGCTGGTCAAGCGGGCCGCCGTCGCCATCGGGCTGGCCATCGCGCTGGTCGTCGTGCCCGATCTGCTGGCGACCGCGGGCCTGGCGCCGTGGCTGCTGATGATCACCCCTGCCGCCGGGTTCGCGATCACGCAGAGCGTCCCCACGTTCGCGCACGTGGACGTGGTGTCGTCGCTGATCGGGGGCTATTACCCGCTCCCGCCCTGGGCGGGATTGGCCGTCTCCTGGGGATATGCCGCCCTTGCCCTCGGGGTGGCGACGGCCGTACACCGCAGGCCCGCCGTGCCGTTCCGCCACGATACGGACGTCGCTTCTTAGAGTGGTCGTGTCGTCACTTCATGATTACAGGGGGGGATCGTGAAAGGTAACTTCGTAGCCGCAGGCGGAATGCTGATCGCCGGTGTGGTGCTCTTCGGACCGGCCGCTGCCGCCGAGGCCGGTCTCTGCGAGGTGGGCGCAGCCGGCGTGTCACACCCGCTGTGTGACGACTACGAGACCTGGTACCGCACCGTCTGGGGCCGCGACCCGCACCTCGCCGGCGACCCTGGCCCGGTCTACCTCGACCGTCACCCCAGCCGGCCCCCGCAGCCCGCCTGGGTCATCCGGTGGGGCAGCCCGGGGTGGAGTGCCCGCGGCGCCTGGGACGGCGGCGGCTGAGCCGCGCGGTTGCGGGGCGGCGTGCTCCCGGATCAGGAGGCCTGGTGCTGGGCGGCGGCGGCTTGCTCGCCGCGGCGGCCGTACCAGGCGCTCCAGGCGGCCAGCAGCACGAGGGTGCCGATCAGCAGCACCGACGACAGGCCGGCCATGACGTCCACGGGCAGCAGGTAGATCAGCGGGATGCGGATCGCCGACTCGGCCAGCAGGGCCCCGGCCCAGGTCAGCGTCATGACCACGTACACCCGCCGGAAGCGGGCATCCGCCTCGTACAGCCGGTCCCAGCGGGCGGCCGTGGCGGCGTCCTCCGCGCCGAACCGCTTGGCGATCCCGTACGCCGCGGGGCGCCTGGCCATGCACGTGGCCGCCAGCACGACAGCTATGGAGCCGGTGGTGGCGGACTTGACGGCGAGCAGGAAGCGCTCGTCGCCGGTGACGAAGGCGAGGGCGAGTCCCAGGCCGAAGATCAGCCCCATGAAGGCGGCGAAACCGTCAAGTTTGCGCTCCCTTATCCCGACATAGGCGGCACGTACGACGCCCGTCGCAGCGGCGGCCGGCAGCGCGACGTACTCGCTCGCGCCGAGCACGCGTAACGCGTAGTAAACGGCGATCGACGGGAGGACGTCCCCGACGACGACCTTGATGAGGGAGCGGTTCACGGCCAGGTCCTTTCCGGGAGCGCCGGCCGGGGCCGACCCCTTAACGCGAAGAATTTCGCTTCAAGATAAGCCGGATAGAGTGCTAACGCAAGAGATTTCGCATTAAAGTAAGGGGCATGCAACCCGCACGACGGCCCGGCGGCCGCAGCGCGAAGGTCCGGGCGGCCGTTCACGACGCGGTCCTCGAGCTGCTGCGCGAGGAGGACTGGGACACGCTGAGCATCGCACGGGTGGCCGAGCGTTCAGGCGTGCACCAGGCGACCATCTACCGCCGCTGGGGCACGCTGCCGGCGCTGGTCGACGACACGGTGACCGAGCAGCTCTCCAAGGGCTCGCCGGTGCCCGACACGGGCTCGCTCCGCGGCGACCTGGAGGCGTACGCCACGAGGGTGGCGGCGGACGTCGCCGGCCCGCTGGGCCGCCTGTATGTGCGCGCCGCGCACATCGGCACCAGCGGCGGCGACTACGAGACCTACATGACGGACCGGGCCCTGCAGCTGGAGGCCATGCTGGAGCGGGCGCGACGGCGTGGCGAGGACCCGCCCGAGCTGCTGGAGCTCATGGAACTGGTCCTCGCCCCGATCTACTACCACGCGATCTTCTTCAACCGGCCGATCGGTCCCGAGCACGCCAGGACGTACGTGGACCGGCTGCTGAGGCTGCGCGGCTAGCGGTCGACGATCTCGTTCTTGCCGATCACCACGACCCCGCCCCTGGTCAGCGCGAACCGGGTGCGGTCGTATTCGAGGTCGAACCCGATCCGCGCCCCGTCGGGGATCACGACGTTCTTGTCGATGATCGCCTTGCGGACGATGGCGCCCCGGCCGACCTTGACGTTCTCCATCAGCACGGAGTCCTCCACCAGCGAGTGCGAGTGGAGCACGACACTGGGCGACAGGACCGACCTGATCGCCGTGCCGCCGGAGACGATCACGCCGGGGGAGACCAGCGAGTCGATCGCGTGCCCCACCCGGTCGCCCTCGTTGTGCACGAACTTGGCCGGCGGCAGCGGGTCGTGGCCCGTGAAGATCGGCCACTTGTCGTTGTAGAGGTTGAAGACGGGATGCGCCGAGATGAGGTCCATGTGGGCCTCGTAGTAGGCGTCGAGCGTCCCCACGTCGCGCCAGTAGCCGCGGTCGCGCTCGGTGGAGCCGGGCACGATGTTGTTGGCGAAGTCGTACACGTCGGCCCCGCCCGACTTGACGAGCATCGGGATGATGTTGCCGCCCAGGTCGTGCTTGCTGGTGGGGTCGAGGGCGTCCTCCCGCAGCGCGTCGATCATCGACTGCGTCTTGAAGACGTAGTTGCCCATCGACGCGTACACCTCGTCGGGCGAGTCGGCCAGGCCCACCGCGTCCTTCGGCTTCTCCCTGAACGCCACGATCCTGCGGCCCTCAGGATCGGTCTCGATCACGCCGAACTGGTCGGCCAGCGACAGCGGCTGCCTGATCGCCGCCACCGTCACGTCGGCGCCCGAGTCCTCGTGCTGCTCGACCATCTGCCGGGGATCCATCCGGTAGATGTGGTCGGCCCCGAACACGATCACGTGCTCGGGCATCTCGTCGTAGATCAGGTTGAGATTCTGGAACAGGGCGTCCGCCGAACCCGAGAACCACCGCGGGCCGAGCCGCTGCTGCGCGGGCACCGGGGTCACGTAGTTGCCCAGCATCGCGGTCAGCCGCCAGGTCCGCGAGACGTGCCGGTCGAGGCTGTGGTTCTTGTACTGCGTCAGTACGACGATCTTCAGGAAGCCGCCGTTCGCCAGGTTCGACAGCACGAAATCCACGAGCCGGTACATCCCCCCGAACGGCACGGCCGGTTTCGCCCGATCCGCCGTGAGCGGCATGAGCCTCTTGCCCTCTCCACCTGCCAGCACGACCGCGAGCACCTTTCGGGACTTCATGTCCAGGACGCTACCCCCAAATGGCCGATCTATCGACGAAACCCGGCATGGAGAACTTCCTTCGTGTCCAGATTTGTTGTGCAATGCGCGATCGGGAGCTCCTGATCTTCGGCTTGTCGCTGTGGCCCGCCGGACACGACCCCCAATAAGGTCATGTCATGCGTGTTGATCTGCTCAGCCGGGAGTACCCGCCGGAGGTCTACGGCGGGGCCGGGGTGCACATGGAATACCTGGCCAGGGAGCTGCGGAAGCTCGCCGACGTACGCGTGCGCTGCTTCGGGGCCGAGCGCGCCGAGCCCGGCGTCTCGGCCTACCGCGTGCCCGACGGGCTCGCCGGGGCCAACGCCGCGCTGCAGGTGCTCGGCGTGGACCTGGAGATGGCCGCCGCCTGCGAGGGCGCGGACGTCGTCCACTCGCACACCTGGTACGCCAACTTCGCCGGACACGTCGCCAAGCTGCTCCACGGCGTACCCCATGTGATCACCACGCACAGCCTGGAGCCGCTGCGGCCGTGGAAGGCCGAGCAACTCGGCGGCGGCTACACGATCTCGTCGTGGGCCGAGCGGACCGCGCTGGCCGGTGCGGACGCGGTCATCGCGGTGTCGGAGGGCATGCGCCGCGACGTCCTGTCCGCCTACCCGGAGATCCCGCCGGAGAAGGTCAGCGTCATCCACAACGGCATCGACACCGCCGAATACGCCCCCGACTCCGCCACCGACGTGCTGGAGCGGCACGGGGTGGACCCGCGCAGGCCGTACGTCATCTTCGTGGGCCGCATCACCCGGCAGAAGGGCCTGGTCCACCTCCTGCGCGCGGCACGCTCCTTCGACCCCGAGGCCCAGCTCGTGCTCTGCGCCGGCGCCCCCGACACGCCGGAGATCGCGGCGGAGGTCACGGAGCTGGTGCGCGGCCTCGACCGCGACGGGGTGTTCTGGATCCAGGAGATGCTGCCCAAGCCCGAGGTGATCCAGCTGCTGACCCACGCGGCGGTGTTCGTGTGCCCGTCGGTGTACGAGCCCATGGGGATCGTGAACCTGGAGGCGATGGCCTGCGAGACCGCCGTGGTGGCGACCGCCACCGGCGGCATCCCCGAGGTGGTGGCCGACGGCGAGACGGGCCTGCTCGTCCCCATCTCCCAGGGTCCCGACGGCACGCCGCACGACCCGGAGCGGTTCGCCGCCGACCTGGCCGAGCGCGTCAACACCCTGCTCCGCGAGCCGGCGCGGGCCACCGCGCTCGGGGTGGCGGGGCGGGCGAGGGCCGTCGAGCACTTCTCCTGGGAGCGCATCGCCCAGCGCACGATGGACCTGTACGCCACGCTGCGTCCCTGACCCACGGATGAGGCGGTACTTCTACCACCTGTTGGGCCTCAACGCCTTCACCGAGACCGTCGTCAGGGCCTACGAGATCAAGTGAGGTCAGGGAGCCCCGCCGCGCGACGGCGGGGCTCTTGTCATCGAGGCGTCATCCGACGCGCTCCAGGACCACGATCGGGATGTCGCGCTCGGTCTTCTTCTGGTACTCGTCGTAGTCCGGCCAGGTCCGGGTCATCAGCCCCCAGAGCTCCGGCTTCTCCTCCGGCGAGGCCGTGCGGGCGCGGGCCCGGAACTTGTCGCCCATCACCTGCACCTCCACCTCGGCGTCGGCCAGGAGGTTCTTGTACCACTGCGGGTGATCCGGGTCCCCGCCCTTGGAGGCCACGACCACGTGGTCCTCGCCGTGCTTCTGGTAGATGAGCGGCGTCGTATAGGGCCGGCCTGACTTGCGGCCCTTGGTGGTGAGCAGGAGGACAGTCGTGTTGTTCCAGTCGTGTCCCTCCTGGCCGTTGGTCTCCCGATAACGCTGTACGTGTTCCTTGCCGTAGAGCATGATCCCCGACTACCCGTCACGGGGGTGGCCTCACCGGTGCTGGCCGAGGCCTGGCCGAGAAATGGACAAGCCAGGAGGTGGCGGCGGCCGGCACCGTAAAGGGGCGACCGCGCGCGCCGGGGCGCGATACCGTACGGGGCGATGTGGTCGAAGGCACGGTTCTGTACGGGTACGCAGCCCGGTGAAAACCCGTGCCCATGACCGAACCGGCCGGCGCGCTGGCCGCCCGCATCGAGCGGTTCGAGCAGAGCGCGGATCCCGGCCTGATCTGGGATCCCGCGGCGCTGGCCGAGGCCGAGCAGGCGATGCGCGCGTGTGCGGGCGACCGGTCCGACGCGGCCACCTGGCGGCTGATCGGCATGCTGCACCTGGCCCGCTACCGGCTCGACCAGCGCATCACGCAGGACGCCGCGGTCGCGGGCGCGTTCTTCGCCGCCGTGGCCGTGGCCGACCCCGAGCGCCTTCCCGAGAGGCTGCGCGGCTCGAAGGCGCCGACCGGGGACTCGGCCGACACGTGGGCGGGGCTGGTGGAAGAGGTGTTCCAGCACGTCGACCCGGCTGCGTACCCGCATGTGGGGCTGCTCGTCCACGCCCTGGTGCGGCGGGCCGTCGCCGACCCCACGCCCGAGGTGGCCGACCGGCTCGGAGAGCTGCTGTTACAGGAGTCGGTGCGCTCGCCCGACCCCGTCTGGGCGCCCGGCGCGCTCGCGGTGCTGGGCGACGGGCTGGTGCGGCTGTTCGGGGTGACGGGGGAGCGGGAGCACATCGACGACGCGGTGCACGTGCTGTTCAGGGCGGCGCTGGCCGAGCCGGCCCACGCGGGGGAGCTGGCCACGGCGCTCGGCATGGCCGCGTTCGGTGACGAGGAGCTGGTCAGGGCGTACCTGGCGGCCACCGGGACGGAGCCGCGCGGCCAGGATCGGTCGCGGGCCCTGCTGGCGCTGGTGGAGGTGGCGCACGCGCGGTCGGCGGGGTCGTTCGCCGACCGCGACCTGCTGGCCTTCATCAGGGTGGGGCAGTGCGCGCTGGACTTCTGGCACGAGCAGTGGGCCCATCCGGGCGTGCTGGCGCCGTACGCGGCGGGGCTGGTCGAGTGGTTCGTCGTCACGGGCGACGAGCGCTCGCTGGAGGCCGGCACCGAGATGCTGGAGGCCCTCCACGTGCCGCCCGACGAGACGGCGCGGGGGCTCGGGACCGACCCGGTCGTCCGGCTCGGCCTGCTGGCCGACCGCCGCTGGAAGCGTTACGGCGTCACCGGCGAGCCTGCCGACCTGGAGAGCGCCGTCGAGGTCATGCGCGAGGCGGCCGGGGCGGTGCCGACCGGGCACCCGGACCGCGCCAGGCTGCTCGCGAACCTGGCGAACGCGCTGCTCGAGCGGGCCATGGTGACCGGGGGAGAGCCCGCCGAGCCCATCGCCGCCGCCCGCGCCGCGCTCGCGGCCCACGGCGAGCGGGACCCGGCCAGGGCCGAGGCGCTGCTGACGCTGGGCCGGGCGCTCCACCTGGACCTTCGCCCGGAGCACACCGACGAGGCCGTCGCCGTGCTGCGCGAGGCCCTGGCGGCCGGTGAGCGGCCGGCGTTCCGGGCGCAGGCGTACGAGCTGGTCTCGGAAGTGCTGCTACGGCGCGCCGCGCACGCGGGACGGGCGGAGGACCTGCACGAAGCGGTGGCGGCGGCCCGGCAGGGCGTCGAGCTGGCCGCGAAGACCGGCCGGCACGGCGTCGAGCCGGCCGTGAAGACCGCTCGGCACGGCGTCGAGCCGGCCGTGAAGACCGCTCGCGACCAGGCGCCGGACTTCGGCGGTGGGGCGGAGGGCGGGCGGGGCGGCTCCGCGCGGCGCGTGCTGTGCCGGGCGCTGCTGGCGCGCTTCTCCGCCCAGGGCGACCCGCGCGACCTGGACGAGGTCCTCGCGCTCGCCAGGGACGGGGACCCCGAGCTGCTGTCGCGGCTCGGTACGGTCCTCGACGGCCCGCTGCCGCCGGACCCGCGGCTCTCCCAGTCCGCCACCGAGCTCGCGCTGGCCCTGCCGGACTCCCCGGACGGCGCGGTGGCGGTCAAGCTGCTGCGGTACGCCGAGCGGCAGGCCGACTCGCCCGGCGAGTTCCTGCTGGAGGCGGGGCAGCGGCTGCGCGAGCTCGGTCGGCGGCGCACAGCCTGCGTCGTGCTGGGGCATGCCGCGGAGGCGTTCGGCGCGGGGTCCCGGATGGCGTACGCGCTGTCCGAACAGGGGCTCATCCACCAGGAGCTGGGCGAGCTCGACCGGGCTCTCGAGTCCTTCGACCGGTCGGCGGCCGGTTACCGCTCGCTGGGCGAGACCGCCTCCGAGGCGCTCCAGCTCGGGCACATGGGCCTGGTCCTCCTCCAGGCGGGGCACCCGGCCCGCGCCCTCGAACACCACCAGCGGGCCGCGACCCTGTGCGAGAGTGCCGGGCTGGCCGGGGAGGAGGCGGTCCAGCTGGGGTACGCGGCCGAGGCCTGCCTGGCCGCCGGCGACCCCGTCGGCGCCGTCTCCTGCGCGGCCAGGGCCCGCGACCTCCATCTCGAGCTCGGCGACGCGCGGCAGGCGGCCCTGGTGCTCGTGCCCGCCGCCAGGGCGGCCCTCGACCAGGACGACCTCACGGCCACGGGCGAACGCATCGCCGCGTGCGCCATCGAGCTGGAGGCGGCCGGGGCGTGGGAGGAGGCCTGCAGGACGCTCGACGCGCAGGCCCTGCTCCTGGCCGGCCGCGGCCACCCCGCCCAGGCCGCCGCCTGCGAGGCGCGGCTGGTGGAGATCGTGCGGCGGAGGGGGGAGCGGCGCGAGCCCGCCGACGAGTGGTACCGCATCGCGCTCCGCCGCCGCGAACGCGGCGACGCCGACGGCGCCAGGCTGGCCTTTCAGCTGGCCGAACGCGAGTACGAAGCCCTCGGCCAGTACGACGGGGCCGCCTCGGCGCGCTACAACCTGGCCGTGCTCGCGTACGCGGAGGGGGACACGGAGCGGGCGCTGGAGGAGTTCGGGGCGGCGGGGCAGGCGTTCGCCCGGCTGAGCGCTTTCGCGAAGGAGGCCTCCGCGCTGACCATGCGCGCCTCCTGCCTGATGCTCCTCGACCGCCTCGACGACGCGCCGGCCGACCTGGAGCGCGCGCTGGACCTGGCCGCCGCGGAGGGCGACGTGACCGCCCTGCTCACCGCCACGCTGGGGCGGGCCGAGCTGGACGCGCGGCTCGGCTCGTGGCAGCAGGCCGGGGAACGGCTCGGCTCGGCCCTGGGGCTGGCCGGTGGGGACCCGCTCAAGGAGGCCGTCGTACACGACCGGCTGGCCGCGCTGGCCGCCCGTACCGGTGACCTGGATGCGCAGGTGGAGGCGCTGGAGGCGGCGGCTGCGGGCTTCCGGGCCGGCGGCCTGCGGGAGCTGGCGGCGCCGGCCTCGATCAAGCTCGGCTTCGCCCTGGAGGCACGCGGCGAGCTCCACCAGGCCCGCACGGCCCTGGAAATGGGCCTCGCCGGCCTCGACCCGGCACTGGACGGCGTCGATCCAACATCCGGTGGCGTGTCAGGTGGTGCAGGGCCGGGATCCGGGGCTGTGGGGCCGGCATCCGGTGGCGTCGCGCCGATATCCGGTGGCGTCGGGCCGGCATCCGGTGGCGTCGGGCCGACACGCGGCGGCATCGGGAGCGGTACCGGGAGCGGCATCGGCACCGGGAGCGGTGGTTCGGTGGAGCGTGGTGGCTCGGCGGAGTCCGGCGGCTCCTTCGAGCTCATCGCGGCCATGGGCGGAGGCGGAGGGCTGGACGCCGAGCTGCTGGCGCGGCTGGCGAGCATCCAGCTCACCCTCGGGGACGTCACCCGCGGCCACGCGACCCTGGCGGAGGCGATCAGGGCGGGCGGCGACCAGACGGAGCGGCTGGAGACGTGGCTCCGCATCGAGGAGGCCGAGGCCGCAGGCGACCTCGAGAGCGCCCGCGCCCTCGCCGAGCGCGCCCTGAACAGCCGTTCCGTCGTCTCAGAGCTGAGCGTGGGCGGACGCTCCACCGCGTCCCGGCACCGCTCGTTCCTGCTGGCCAAGCTCTCCGCCTTCTGCCGCGCGCTGGGAGACCTGGAAGCCGCCCACGCGTACGCCGCCCGCGGCCACGAGCTGCGCGACCACCTCATGACCGGCCACCTGCGCAACCTCGGCGCGGCGGCCAGGGGACTGGGCCGTCCGGATGAAGCCGCCGAGCACCTCACCCGGGCGGTCGCCCTGGCCCGCGACGCGGACGTCGCGCTCCCGGCCGATCTCGTACGGGCGCTCGACCTGCTCGGCCGCATCCGCACCGACCAGGCCCGCTGGGAGGAGGCCGCCGCCGCCTTCGACGAGGGACTGGGGCTGGTGTCGTCGCCGATCTGGCGCGCGTGGCGGGCGTCCCTGCTGGCCGGACGCGCCGCGCTCCACCTGAAGCTGGACGAGCTCGCGGAGGCCGAGGCCCGGTACCGGGAGGCCATCGCGATCGAGGAGGAACTGGGCGGCCGTACGGACCTCGCGGACGCCTACGCCGACCTCAGCCTGGTCTGCGCGCTGCGAGGCGAGAGGGAGCAGGCCGGCGGTTTCGCCGCACGGGCCCTGGAGCTCGAACGCGCCGGCGGGCGGACCCGGGGCGTGGTCCTGGCGCTCATCATGCGTGCCCGCCTCGAGGACCCCGCCGGGGCGGAGGTCTCCCTGGAGGAGGCGGCGGCCCTGGCCCAGAGCATCGGCTTCTGGCCCGGCGCGGCGCTCGCCCTGGGCCGCCTCGGCGCGCTCGACGTGGCCGCCGGGTCGTACACCCGGGCCCACTGGCGGCTGACCGAGGCCGTGGAGCTGCTCGAGGAGCTCGGCCACGACCTGGAGCTGGGCCTCGCCCTGCACCACCGGTCTCTCGCGGCGGAGGGGCTGGGAGACTCGCCGGGCGCGCTCGCCGACGCCGAACGCGCCCGCGAGCTGGGCCACGACTCAGACAGGGCCATCGGTCTCGCCATCCGCCTGGGACGCGCGATGACGGCCTGGAGGTACGTGGAGCAGGCCAAGTCCCGCATACCGGCCGCGCAGCTCGACCTCGGGGACGCGCAGGCCTCTGGCGACGTGCCCGGCGAGCTGCTGGAGGAGGAGCGGCGCGGGCTCGACGCCGTGCGGACGCTCATGGCGGCCGCCCGCAACACGCGCGACCCGGCGGAGGCCGCGACGCTCATCCGGCGCGCCCGCGGCGCGCGGGCCGACGTCGAGGCGCTGTGGCGGCGGATGGAGCCCTTCGCCCCCGGCCACGTCGCGCTGCGCCGGGGCACCCCGCCCGGCCGGCTGCAGCTCGACACCCTTGTCACCCCCGGCCTTGCGGGCGGAGCGACCGCCCTGCTCGGCTTTCACGTCGGTGAGGAGAGCGTGACGGTGCTCGCCCACCGCACCGGCTGGCCCGAGCCACGCGCCTTCCCCACCGCCGTCGGCCACGACCTGCTGGCCGCCTTCACCGCCACCATCGACGGGCGGCGGCCGGAGCTGCTGGACATCGAGGCGCGCCGCCACCGGGCCGCCCTCTGGCGCAGCCTGGCCGACCTCCTCCTCGCGGACGCGCTCGACGCGCTCAAGGACGGCCTGGACCACCTCTACCTGGTCCCGCACGCAGGACTCCACCGCGTCCCGCTCCACGCCCTCGCCCCGGACGGCCGCCCGCTCCTCGAGCGCTTCCCCGTGACGTACGCCCCCTCAGTCGCCGCCCTGGCCCGCCTCGCACAGCGAGCCCCCTCGACCGCGACCCGGTCGCTGGTGCTCGGCCGCACCGCCGAACCCGGGCTCGAAGACGTCGCCGCGCTGCTCGGTACCCGGCCCCTCACCGGCCCGGACGCCGCCGCGACCGCACTCCCCGGCAGCTGGGACGTGGTGCACCTGTCGTGCCAGGCCGTGTTCGACGCCCGCGACCCGTTCGGCTCGGGCATCAGGCTCGCCGACGGGCTCCTGACCGCCAGGCGGCTCATGAGCATGAACGTGGACGCCAGGCTCGTCGTCCTCACCGCCCAGGAGGGCGGGGCCACGAGCGGGGACGACCTGGCCGCGCCGGCCCACGCGCTCCTGCACGCGGGCGCCAGGTCGGTGCTCCTCCCGCTGTGGCCGGTCTCCGCCGAGGTCACCGGGGCGCTGATGCGTGACTTCCACACCAGGCTGCGTTCCGGCACGGCCCCCGCGCAGGCGCTGCGCGAGGCCGTACTGGACCTACGCGACCTGTACGGCCCCGCCGAGCCCGACCTGTGGGCCCCCTACGTCCTGGTGGGCCTCTGAGCCAGCACCTCGGCCAGGCGCTCCATGGACTCGCGCCCGCCCCGCGGCCCGTCGGCCCGCACGATCGCGTCCCGCGCCGCCACCGACTGGTGCACCGACCGGGCGACGTAGCGCGTCCCGCCCGCCACCTCCTCCAGGGCGACGGTCTCCAGCGCCACGTCCTCGGGCGTGCCCTCGAACTCCCACGTCCGTACGAACCGCTCGGGAGCCACCACGTCGTGATAGACGCCGCGGAAGCCGTACTCCCGGCCGTGGGCGTCGACGTTCACGTACCGCCACAGGCCGCCCCGCCGGACCTCCATCACGTCGACGCGGGTGCTGAGGACGCGCGGCCCCCACCACCGGGGCACCAGCTCCGGGTCGGTGACCGCCCGGAACACCACCTCGCGGGGAGCGTCGAAGACGTGGATCATGACGATGTCCTGGCGGCCGGGTTCGATGACGAACTCGGTGTCACTCATGCTCACCCCTCTGGATCTTCCTGATCTCCTGCTCGAGCCGGTCGAACCGGTCGCTCCAGCGCTCGCGGTAGCGGCCGATCCACTCCGCGGCGCCGTCCAGCGGGGCCGTCTCCAGGCGGCAGGGCCGCCACTGCGCGTCGCGGCCCCGGCTGATCAGCCCGGCGCGTTCGAGCACCTTGAGGTGCTTGGAGACGGCCTGGAGGCTGATGTCGAACGGCTCGGCCAGCTCGTTCACCGTCGCCTCGCCCTCGGCCAGCCGGGCGAGGATCGCGCGCCGGGTCGGGTCCGCCAGCGCGGCGAAGGTAAGGCTCAGCTGGTCGTCGGGCACGTCAGTGGTCCACGATGGCGCCGCAGGAGATGTTCACGGTCGCGGAGGTCATGGTCCTGGCCCGGTCAGAGGCCACGAACGCGGCGACGTCGCCCACGTCGGCCAGCGTCGCGGTCCGCTGGAGCAGGGTCGGCCCGCGCAGCTCGGCCTCGAGCTCGTCCCGGCCGGGGAAGTCGCCGGGCAGGCTCTCCGGCACGCCGCCGGTGATCATGGTGACGACGCGGACGCCGTGGCGGCCGGCCTCGCACGCCCACTGCCGCCGGATGCCCTCCATGGTGTCGAGCGCGACCTTGAACCCGCCGAGCCCGGGCTGCGTCTGGGGCCCGCCGCCGCCGAACAGCAGGATCACCCCGGAGCCGCGGGGGATCATGTGCTTGACGGCGGCCCTGATGGTCAGGAACTGCGTCCGCGCGGCGACCTCGATCGGCCGCAGGAACTCGGCGGCGGAGATCTCCAGCAGCGGCTTCTGCACGTCCTGGACCCCGATGGCGTTGAACGAGACGTCGATGCCGCCGGCCCGCCCGGCCACCGAGTCGGCGAACGCGCCGACGGCCCCCTCGTCCAGGGCGTCCACCAGGGCCGTCTCGGCTGTCCCTCCGGCGGCGCGGATGTCGGCGGCGACCTTGTCGAGCGGCGCCTGGGTGCGGCCCGCGAGGAAGACCCGCGCGCCCTCCCGGGCGAAGGCCCGTGCCGCCGCGCCGCCGATCGGACCGCCCGCGCCGTAGACCAGGGCGACCTTGTCCTGCAGGAGCATGGCATTCAACCTTTCGGTTTATCAACCCATGCGTTGAATGCTAACCCAGGGGCCGGCGCCCGGCAAAGCCCAGTTCCGTACGGTGATACCAGCCGAGCTCGCGCTCACCCTCGATCCAGCAGAGCCGTACGGACACCCCGTCCAGCACGGCGGGGAAGTCGACCAGCACCGGGGCGATGCCCTTGACCTCGATGCCCCGCTCGATCCAGCCGCCGGCGATCTCCTCGATGCGGGCCTGCAGCCCCTTGGTCTCCGGCAGGCCGCCGAGCGGGGAGACGTCCCCGGTGCGCCGGGCGTACTCGATCTCGGCCAGGTCGGCGCGGGCGGCGATCACCGCGCGGGCGTCCTCGATCACCTCGGGGAGCAGCGCGCGGGCCTCGTCAACGGTGAAGATCCGATCCATGCGCCACACGTTACGGCGCGTACGCCTCGATGAGCAGCCGTTCCGCGTGGTCGAGGTAGTCGTCCAGGTATGCGGCGGCCTTCTCCGCCTGCCCCGACTCCATGAGACCGAGAAGCACGCGGTTGCGGTCGACGAACGGCTGGTGGAACGCCCGCGGATTCTCCATCACGTGGAAGACCAGCCGCAGCTCGGCCAGCAGCTGGCGCATGGCCTCGTCGATCCGGGGACTTCCGTTGAGAGCGGCGAGCGCCTGGTGGAAGCGGATGTTGGCGGTGCCGACGCCCTGCCAGTCGTCCCGCGCGGCGGCCCGCTCGGCGTCGAGCACGGCCTCCTTGATCGCGGCCAGCGTCTCGGGAGCCGGGCTGCGGCGCACCGCGGCCCCTTCGAGCACGCGGCGCACCCGGTAGAGGTCGGCGACGTCCTCGGCTGACGGGAGCCGGACGAACACGCCCCTGTTGAGCTGGTGGTCGAGCAGCCGCTCATGGCCGAGCAGCCGGAACGCCTCGCGCAGCGTGTTGCGCGACACGCCGAGCCCCTCCGAGATCGACTCCTCCGACAGCCGCTGCCCGGGGCGGAAGAAGCCCTCGCTGATGCGGTCGCGCAGGATGTCGGCCACCCGCTCCGCGGTGCTGGTGCGGCCCAGCCGGGAGCGGTCCTGGGCGAGATCGGCAACCACGTCATCCACATCGAACAGGGAATCATGGAGCAAACCTCTTGTCGAATTGTTCAACGATTCTTATGTTGAGAAGAACCCCCACAGATGAATCGAGGAGCGATCGAATGACAGGCTCCGCGCACCAGACCCGGCGGGTGATCCTCGCCGGCCTGATCGGCACGTCGCTGGAGTGGTACGACTTCTTCCTCTACACCACGGCCGCGACCCTGGTCTTCCCCAAGCTGTTCTTCCCTTCGCTCGACCCGTTCAGCGCGACGCTGGCGTCGCTGACCACCAACGCCGTGGCGTTCGTCGCCCGGCCGCTCGGCGGGATCGTGTTCGGCCACTTCGGGGACCGGGCGGGCCGCAAGACCGTGCTGGTGGTGACGCTCCTGGTGATGGGCGTCTCGACGTTCCTCATCGGCGTGCTGCCCGGCTACGCGAGCGTGGGCGTGGCGGCGCCGATCCTGCTGGCACTGCTCAGGTTCGTGCAGGGTCTGGGGCTCGGCGGCGAGTGGGGCGGCGCGGTGATCATGTCGCTCGAGCACGGCGACGGGCGGCGGCGCGGCTTCAACGCCAGCTGGCCGCAGGTCGGCGTGCCCGCCGGTTACGTGCTGGCCACCGGGCTGCTCACGGTGCTCTCGTTCGCGATGTCCGACGCGGCGTTCCTGTCGTGGGGGTGGCGGGTGCCGTTCCTGCTGTCGGGCGTGCTGGTGTTCGTGGGCCTGTGGGTGCGGCTGCGGATCAGCGAGTCGCCGCTCTTCGCCGAGGTCGAGGAGCGGGGCGCCAAGGCCAGGATGCCGCTGCTCGAGGTGGTGCGTACGCACCCGCGGGCCCTGCTGTCGGCCTTCACCGCGCGGATCGGCGTGGACGTGGCCTTCTACACCTTCACCGCGTACATCATCGTCTACCTCACCACGGTGCTGCACCTGCCGCGCTCGTACGCGCTGAACGCGGTGCTGATCGGGTCCGCGCTGGAGCTCGTGCTGATCCCGCTGTCCGGCGCGCTGTCCGACCGGTTCGGGCGGCGGCCCGTCTACCTCGCGGGCGTGGTCGGCGCGGCGGTGTGGGTGTTCGCGTTCTTCCCGCTGCTCGACAGCGGGTCGTTCCCGCTGATCGCGCTGGCCGCCGTGGTGGCGCTGGTCACCCATGCCGCGATGTACGGGCCGCAGGCGGCGTTCATCGCCGAGCTGTTCAGCACGCGCCTGCGCTACAGCGGCGCCTCCATGGGCTACCAGGTGGCCGGCATCGTCGGCGGCGCGCTGGCCCCGATCATCGCGCTCAAGCTGTTCGAGGCGTACGGATCCACGCTCGCGGTGTCGATCTACGTGGTCGTCGCCCTGGCGGTCACGGCCCTGGGCCTGGCCATCGCCCCGGAGACCCGCGACCTCGACCTCGCGGAGGCCCCCGAGGCCAGGACCTCTCTCCCCGGCCAGGTGGGCCCGTTCGCCTGAGCCCCTCTGCCAAGCGAGACACCACTGGAATACGCCGCGAAAGCCGCGGGCGGCGGCTGCCGACGCCGCCCGCGCGGAAGGGCTCGGATGAGAATCGTCCTGATCATCGTCGCCGCGCTCGTCGCCGTCCCCCTGCTCGTCGGGGGCGTGGAAGGCCTGGAGCGAACGGCCGGCGGCGAGGTGGCCGTCATTCGCGACGGCGGACCCCTCGACGACAACCAGGTACGCCAGGTGATCGACCCCGGTTCGGGCCTGACCTGGACCGGCATGTGGTCGTCCACCCACCGCTACCCGGCGCAGCAGCGCTTCTACACGATCACCGCCGACGCCAGGCGCGCCACGAGACTCGGCGTGGACGTGGTGACGGTGCCGAGCAGCGACGGCGTGAACCTCGGCATCGAAGGCACCCTCTACTTCACGCTCAACCTGGACCACACGGCGCTGAAGACGTTCGACGACAAGTACGGCACCCGTACCTTCCGCACCCAGGACGACCGCTCGCTCTACGCGTGGGACGGCGACGACGGCTGGTCGGCCTTCTTCGGCCAGGCTGTCCGGCCCGTGATCGACAACGCGCTGCGCGGCCAGATCGGCGCCATGCGCTGCGCGGAGCTGGTGCCGTCGTGCTCGCTGCTGGAGAGCTCCGCGCTCAAGCCGCAGGACAGCAACACCACCATCATCAAGGTGCAGGACGCGGTCAACGCCTCGCTGGCCCGCGACCTGCCGGCGACACTGGGCGGCGACTTCCTCACCGGGCTGCGCTTCACGCTGGTCAAGGTGACGCTGCCGGGCGAGGTGCAGCAGGCCGTGGACCGCTCGCTGGCCGCCTCGGCGGCCGTCTCCGAGGCCCAGGCGAAGGTCGCCCAGGCCAAGGCCGAGGCGGAGGCGAACCGCGCCAGGCAGGAGGGCTACGACAAGTGCCCCGCCTGCGCCGAGATCGAGAAGCTCAAGTCGCTGCCGCAGGGCATCACGGTGTACGCCCCGGGGAATCCGCAGTCGGTCGTGGTCCCGGCGCGGTAGACCACCTGCCCCTGAAAGCGGCCATCGAGATCAGGAACACGACCTGGCCGGCGAGCGCCACGGTCAGCCACGTCTGCCAGCCGCCGGCCTTGACCACGACGGGGGAGACCACCAGCAGGACCACGATCATGACGCGGACGACCATGCCCCAGATGCCCAGCGCGGAGCCCTGTAGGCGGGACTCGACGTCCTCGGCGTCCTCGGAGAAGTTGGCCATCCAGGGCACGTACGCGATGCCCATGAACAGGTAGAGCAGCGCGTACACGGCCGTGACCTGCGCCGCCGGCACTCCAGGGCCGACGATGGCGATGAAGTACGCCAGCGCCGCGACGGTCAGGACCGTGCCGGCGGCGGTGAACGGCTTGCGCAGCTGCAACCGGTCGGAGATCCGGCCGACGACCACCACGGCCAGGGCGTTGAGCACGATGCCCAGCGCCACGACGCGGTTGGCCGCGGCCGCGTCCATGCCGAACGCCGCCGTCAGGATGGTCTGGCCGAAGATGGCGAACGTCCAGTAGAGCACCTGCCAGCCGGTGTTGCCGAAGACGTGCGCCCACAGGTGCGGGCGCCTGAACAGCTCTCCCAGCCGTCCGTGCCGGATGTGCCCCTCGGCCCGCACGGCCTGCTCGGCCTGGAGCACCTGCGCCCGCAGCGCCGCCGACGGCTCGGCGATCTGCCAGATGACGACCCCGCACATCGCCAGTGACAGGACGCCCATGATGATCGCCTGCGACTGCCACGCGTTGCCGAACAGCGGCAGCGTGAACCCCGCGATGAACGAGGCCAGGAACGACGCCCCGACCGGCCCCCACGTCCAGAACGCGAACGCCTGCGCCCGCCCCATGCGCGGCGAGAAGTCCCGCACCAGCGACGCGGTGATCGTGATGCCCGCCCCCTCGATGAAGAGCATCAGGCAGCGGACCCAGAACAGCCCGGCCACGCTGTCCACGGTGGCGAGCAGGAAGTTGCAGGCGGCGGTGACGGTCAGCGTCGGCACCAGGATCGTCACCCGGCCCCACCGGTCGGACAGGATGCCGCCGAACCCGGCCGAGATCCCGCCGATCAGCACCGACAGCGCCGCGATCCGCCCGTACTCGGTGAGCGACATCTTCAGGTCGTCCATGAGCAGGGGCAGGATGGTGGCGACGGTGGTCTCGAAGTTGGCCACCAGGCTGGCCAGCACGGCTATGGCCAGCAGGAAGATCCGGCGGCCGCCGACCGGGTAGACGCTGAGCTCGCGGACATAGAACGGCTTCATTCCCCATCCTCCGCGTACGGTCCTCGGACTGTGTCGGGCGGGATGTCGCTCTAGAACGCGTTTCTAGTGGCTCCAAGCTTTCCGCTTTGTACGGATAAGTCAACGTTTTGAGTGATCACGATGTGATCTCGTTCACAGCCTCCGCGTTGTGACGGAATCGCCATCTATTCCCAGAACAACAGGCCCCGAATAGGCATAAACTGCGCGCCTGTGAGCCTGCCTGTACGTGAACGTTCCCCCCGGCCGGGCGGCGGCCGCCACCGCCGTCCCGTGCCCACGTCCCTGCCGCCGGACGCCCCTGTGCTCGTGCTCGCCACCCCGGGCGACACGGCCGGCGCGGCCGAGGAGATCGCGGCTGTCGTACGCGTCGACAACCCGCAGATCGAGGTCCGGCTGGCGAGCGTGACCGACCTGGCGGACTCCCTGCCCACCGGCCGCGACGCCGTCGTCGTGCCCCTGCTCACCTGGGACGACCCCGTCGTCCTGGCCGAGATCGGCAAGGCCGTGGCGGCCACCGGCACCGGCGCCGTCGTCACCGAGGCGCTCGGCCCGCACCCGCTGCTGGCCGAGGCCCTGCACATCAGGCTCGCCGAGCGCGGCCTGGCCAGGGTCGACCGCGTACGCCTGCTGAACGTCTCCAGCCCCGTCGACGCCGTCATCCTCGCCACGGTCGGCGGGGAGCGCGCGGTGCACGCCGTGCAGGCCACGGCGGTGCTGCTCGCCTCCAGGCTTACGCTGCCCGTGGTGTCGGCCTCCCTCGACAGCGAGCCGGGCGTCGGCGTGGCGGCCCAGCGGCTGCGCGCGGCGGGCGCCGAGCGGCTGGCCATCGCGCCCTGCATGATCGGACACGAGGCCCCCGCGGGCATCGTCGAGCAGGCCGCCGCGGCGATCAACGCCGGGCACGCCGAACCGCTCGGCTCCCACAGCGCCGTCGCCGAACTCGTCGCGCGGGCCTACGGTAGCCAGCTCGCCACCTGACAAGGCCCGGAGAGGTCCCCGTCGCCGTCGGGGCGCGCGGCGGGGGTGGTGTGCGACGGAGAGCGGGTCGGCCTGCGTGAGGTCACGGAGGCCGAGCCGCCCGCCCTCTTCAACCGTGCGCTCCGCCCTGAAAGACGCGTGGGGAGTGGCGCGGCCCGTGATTGTCGGTGGGACGCCCTACCATGAGGCACCTCACGGAGGGATGAGTCCAATGCTCGACGCGCTGATCGTGCCCCTGTTCGTCACCACGGACCTGCCGCCAGGCGCGGAGCTGGCCGAGTTCGGGGAGTTGCTCGCCGAGTCCGCGCGCGTGCTGGGCCGCGAGGGCGCCGGCTACGAGGCGTTCCTGGCGGGCAAGGTGTTCTGGCTCGACCGCCCCGTGCTGCCGGAGCAGCGCCCGGCGGCCGAGACGGAGCTGCGCTTCGCGGGGATGCTCGGCTATCTCGCCGCCTCCGGCCCCGGCCACACCTCGCACGACGTGCTCCGCGACGTGCGGCAGGCGTTCGGCGAGGCCGTGGCCGGCCGCTACGGCGACGTGGGGGTGGCCCCGGCCGTGTTCGCCATCCGCGACCAGGACGTACGCGAGCGCACCCCCGAGTCCGCCGTCTCCATCGACACCCGCGACGTCACACCCGAGCTGGTGACCGCGACCAGGTCGTACCTGTAGCGACGCGGGCTCCTCCCTCAGCGGCGGCGGGCGAACGTGGCTGATCTGTGACCAACCGCGCACATCACGTGGGTGTCTAACGGGTTGAGCGAAAGGATCCCAACCATGAGGCACCCCTCAGTGACCGCGGCGCTGCTGGCGTCGGCGGTCATCGGCGGGCTGGGGCTGACACCCGGCGCCGCCCACGCCCAGGCAGGGACCCCGGCGGCCCGAGCCGCCTGGATCAAGTCCTGCCACGACAAGAAGGACGACAGCGACTACCCCTGCGGCCACTGGAGGCTGGTCATGCGGGACGGCCGGCAGGTCGTCGTGCGTGACGCGGCCGCCGCCAAGGAAGGCGCCAAGGACGAGACGGCCGCGTTCGCGATCAGCGCCGACGGACGCGTGATGGCCTATCAACGCGCGCGCGACCACCGCCTGGTCGTCCAGCCGGTCGCCGGCGGCCCGGCCAAGCTGTTGCCGAAGTCGGCGGACGCCGTCAACCTCACCGTCATGCTGTCCCCCAAGGGCGACAGGGTGATGATCGACTACGGGAACGAGCCGCTGGTCCGGCCCATCAAGGTGATCACCGTCGCCACCGGCCAGAGCACGACCCTGCCGCTCGGGGACTCGATGCTCGGGTTCAGCGGTGACGGCGACGAGGTGCTGACCAGCCGCGACCTGAGCGACAACACCACGCGGCTGACCGCGTACCGGCTCGGCGGCGGCTCTATCAAGCGGACGCCGCCCCAGGTCGTCCACGGCGCGGACGCCCTGGCCCTGGCCCCCGACGGCCGGACGGTGGCCGCGTTCGTCGCGGGCAACGCCGACAGGAAGAAGCCGCCGAGGGTGCGGACGTACGACCTGGAGAGCGGCGAGCTGTCGGCGGGGGCCGACCTGCCGCTCAAGCCGGACACGGAGACGGAGACGGCCTGGTGGGGGCCGGACGGCCGGCTCCACGCGACCGTGCGGCGCGGCGACGACGGGGAGGCGGCGGTGGTACGGGTGCTCACCGTCGATCCTCAGTCCGGCAAGGCCACGCAGACCGACGCCTACACGATCAGCAAGACCAGGTTCGAGCACGTCGAAGCGGGGGAGTGAACGACATGAGAGTGAAGATCCTCACGGCACTCGTGGCCGCCGCCCTGACGGCGGTCCCCGGCGTCGCGTACGCCGAGCCGCACGCGCACGCTCATCAGGGGCACGACAGCATCAGGTACGCCTCCATCAAGAAGTGCACGTCCAAGGACGGGGACAGGCCGTGCGGCGACTGGCGGCTGGTCATGCACAGCGGCGAGAAGAGCGTCCTGCATGACGCCCAGGGGGTCGCGCTCGACGCGAAGGGCAAGTCGGTCCGCTACTCCCCGGCGCCCATCGCGGTCAGCGGCAACGGCCGGCGGATCGCGTACTTCACCAAGACCGGCAGGCTGGCCGTGCGGACGCTCGGCGGCGGCGTCACGGTGTTCGCCGCGAACGCGCTGCCCCGCGTGGCCCAGAACGACGTGACCCTGCTCCTGTCCGACGACGGCGGCCGGCTGGCCGCGATGATCGGCGGTGACAGGCCCGCGAGCACGCGCGTGTTCGACACGGCCACCGGCGCCCGGCTCGGCACCGTACCGGCGGACCGATCGGTGCTGGGCTTCAGCTTCGACGGGGACGAGCTGCTCACCAGCGTCGACGGCGACGAGTCCGTCACCGAGCTGGCGGTCTACAGCGACGCGGGCGAGGAGGCCGTACGGGTCGCGCCGCCGCAGGTCGTCGCCTCGAACGGACCGCAGGCGCTGTCCGCCGACGGCCGCACGGTCGCGAGCGTCGTGCAGGGGAGCAAGCCGCAGCTCGTCCTGTACGACCTGCGGACCGACCGGGTCACCAGCCGCAAGAAGATCAAGCTCCCGGACGCGGACGTCGACATGGTCGACTGGACCGGGGACACCCAGGTGACCCTCCACATGCTGTCCGGCGGCGACAGGATGACGATCGTCCAGATCGACACCGAGACGGGCGCGGTCAAGGTCAGGGACAAGTACACGACGCTGAAGGACACGTTCGTCTTCGCCGCGTGCGGCGGCTGACGTCCCTCTTCACCCGTACGGCGTGGCCGAGCGCCGAGCAGCCTCGGCCATGCCTGAGTCGAATACACGTTTGAACGATGGCATAGACTCGGCAGTATGAATGCCCCGTTCCAAGCATCTCTGCTCGGCCTGGACGAGGAGCTCGGGGTCGGGCCGCTCGGCGACACGGTCCGCCGGACGCACCTCGACCGCGGCGCCTGGATCGACCTGCGGCTGGGCTGGCTCTCGGGGGCGGACACGCTGTTCGAGCGGCTGGTCGAGACGGTGCCGTGGCGGGCCGAGCGGCGGCACATGTACGACCGCGTGGTGGACGTGCCGCGGCTGCTGAAGTTCTACGACGAGGACGAGACCCTGCCCGACCCGGTGCTCGACGACTGCAGGCACGCGCTCAACGAGCATTACGAGGAGGAGCTGGGGGAGCCGTTCCGGACGGCCGGGCTCTGCTTCTACCGCGACGGCCGCGACAGCGTGGCCTGGCACGGCGACACGATCGGGAGGGGCAGCAGCGAGGACACCATGGTGGCGATCGTCTCGGTCGGCGATCCCCGCCCGCTCCTGCTCCGCCCGCGCGGCGGCGGGCCGTCCATCCGGCACGATCTGGGGCATGGGGATCTGATCGTGATGGGCGGGAGCTGCCAGCGCACGTGGGAGCACGCGATCCCGAAGACCGCCCGGCCCACGGGGCCGCGCATCAGCATCCAGTTCCGGCCCCGCGGGGTCCGCTGACGCTCCCCACACCACCGGCGCGAGGTGCGCGTCCGGCAGTGCGGGGAGCGCGGCTCCGGTTACCTCAGGGTCAGGCGGGCGACGCGGCCCCCTTCGCCCGAGGCCCAGCACGCCAGGTCAGACGTGCATGACACCGTGTCGAAGGAGCCGCTGTCGAACGTCTCCCAGGTGCGCCCGCCCGACCACGTGACGTCGCTGCCCGAAGGCCCCACCGCGATGGCCGCCGAGGGCAGGTGCGGAAGCCAGGCCACCCCCGACCGGTACGCGGGAGGCGGCGTGGTGGCGGGCCGCCAGGTGGCGCCCCCGTCGGCGGTCACCGCGCCCGCGCTGGGGGAGGGCTGGTCGGGGCGGTAGTCGCCGCCGACCGCGAGGCCGTGGTGGCGGTCGCGGAAGGCCAGGCCGAAGACGCCGCGCGCCGCGTCACCCGCGGGGATCGGCGTGTCGGCCACCGTCCAGGTGCGCCCGCGGTCGCCCGAGTGGTACACCCGCGACCGCTCCGCCCCGCCACTGGCCAGCCAGGCGTCCCGGCCGCCCGCCGTGACCAGGCACTGGCCGCTCGCCGCGAAGCCCGCCTCGCCCGGCAGCGCCTCCGGCATCCCGTCGGCGGGCAGCACCTGCCAGCTCCGCCCGCCGTCCTCCGTCGCCAGGATGCGGAACCTGCCGTCCACGGGGTCGCTCATGGCCAGCCCGTGCCGCCGGTCGAAGAAGGCCAGGCAGTCGTAGAACGCCTTCGGCTCGTCGTTCCTGAACGCCTCCGCCCAGGTGCGCCCGCCGTCCTCCGTCCGGTAGACGCGCGAGTCCGTACCCTCGCCGATGGACAGTGCCACGGCCCGGCGCGCGTCGAAGGCCTCGATGTCGCGGAACTGGAGCGCGGCGGTGCCGGGCGGCGAGACGTTCTCCCAGCTGCGCCCGCCGTCCACGGTCCGCAGCACGGTGCCGCCCGAACCGGAGGCCCACGCCACGTCGCGGCTGACGGGCGACAGGCCGCGCAGGCGCGCGGTCACCCCGGTCTCCTTGAGCTCCCAGGCGAGCCTGGGCGTCCCGGCCTGGGCGGGGAGCGCGGCGGCGAGGACGACGGCCGCCGCTGACAACGCGCCTAACGCGAATCGAAGCTTCATGTCGGGCAAACTAGCCCAGACGGTCCATGGCTGGGAAGATCAGGCGGCCGCGCGGGCCGCGCCCCACGACAGCAGGGCGTCGGCCGTGTCGAAGCGGCGGCTGGAGTCGGACTCGCCGAGCAGCACGCCGACCAGCGTGCGGCCGTCCCGCTCGCCCGCGAACGCCAGCGTGTACCCCGCCGCACGCGTGAACCCGGTCTTCACCCCGATCGCCCCCGGCGTCCCGAGCAGCCGGTTGGTGTTGCGCCAGCCGTACGAGCCGTGCTCGCCGTCGGCGTCCAGCGAGTGGTACCGGGTACCGACCACCTGCTTGATCAGCGGCACCTGGAGCGCCTTGGCCGCCAGCACGGTCTGGTCGTGGGCCGTGGAGTAGCCGTCGCCGTCCGGCGTGGGCAGGCCGTCGGCGTTGACGTACTCGGTGTCCTTCATGCCGAGCTCGCGGGCCGTCGCGTTCATCTTGGCGACGAAGCCCTTGACGCCGGGTCCGTACGTGCGGGCCAGCGCGTGGGCGGCGTCCGCGCCCGAGGGGAGCATCAGGCCGTACAGGAGCTCGCTGACGGGGATGCGGTCGCCGGGCCGCAGGTCGGCGGTGGTGCCGCCGCCGTCCTCCGCGTACTGGACGTCCTCCCGCTTGATCTGCACCACGTCCGTGGGCTTGGCGGTCTTCATCACGAGGTACGCGGTCATGGTCTTGGTGACGCTGGCGATCGGCAGCCGCTCGCCGGCGTTCTTGCTGAACAGTTCCTTGCCGGACGAGGCGTCCATCAGGTAGGCGGCGTTGGCGTACACCGCGGGGGCCTGCTGCCGGACGGTGGCCACGGCAGGGGCGGCGGAGACCTGGGCATACGCGGGCGCGGCGAGGCCCGTGGCGAGGGCGAGCGCGCCTCCCACGGCGGCCAGGCGGGCATTCCGGATACGCATCCCCCCAGGCTGCCGTGCCCTTTAGCATGCTTTAGTCGAAATGATGGGAATTTTGCGAAAGGGCATACGGAAACGCCGACACAGCCGGAGGAATCGATAGGTAAATCTTTTTCCGACTACGTCAGTGAGCGCTCCAGAAGTTGTCGGCCACTCTTTCACCCGCCAGCAGCTCCGAGAACAAATCCTCCCACAATGGCATCACCAATTCCGGCGCGTACGCACGCGACGCTCTGACCGCCGCCTTCCCCATCCGCACCCGCAGCTCCCGGTCGCCGATGACCCGGCTCAGCGCCGCGGCCAGCGCGTCCACGTCGCGCGGCGGCACGAGCACGCCGTCCACCCCGTCCGTCAGCACGTCGCGCGGCCCGGTCGGGCAGTCGTACGCGACCACCGGCAGCGCGTGCGTCATGGCCTCGATCATGACCATCGGCAGGCCCTCGAAACGCGAGCTCAGAGCGTACACCGAGGCCTGCGCGAGCTCCTTGTCCAGCCGCTCGGTACGGCCGGGCAGCTCCACGTGCCCGCCCAGCCCGTGCCGCGCGACGAGCCCCTCCAGCTGGCTCCTGCGCGGCCCGGTGCCGAAGACGCGCAGCCGCCAGTCCGGATGGTCCCGCACCACCTGCGCGAAGGCCTGGATGAGCAGGTCGAACCCCTTCTGCGGCACCAGCCGGCCGGCCGCGATCACAACGGGATTGACCTGCTGGGAACGTTCCTGGTCGACCCGGTGGACCGCGTTCGGGATCTGCACGATGGGTGTCTTGGGCAGCAGGCGCTGGTACTCGAGCCGGTTGGTGCGCGTCAGCACGGTGATCGCGTCGAACCGCCCGTAGTGGCGGGCGATCTCCCTGCGGATGCTGTCGGGGTACGCCGACAGGTTCATGTGCTCCTGGGCGACCTTGACGACGTTGCCGGGGGCGCGGCGGGCGGCGATCAGGTTCAGCGCGGGCCTGGTGGTCACCAGGATGCCGTCGCGCAGCCGGGAGACGTACTCCATGGCCGCCCACTCCACCCGCTCGGTGAAGTAGTCGGCTGCGAACTCGCCACGTGGCACGATCTTGCCGCGTACCCGGCGCCAGGCCCGGCGTCCGATCGAGTCCGGCCGGGTGCCGCCGCGCTGGTCGACCAGGGCGGCGATCCTGATCCGCGGGTCGAGCGTGAACTGAGGAGTGTCGCGCCGCCGGACCAGGCTGACCAGCTCGACGTCGTGGCCGGCGGCGGCCATCGCGTTGGCCTGGTTGACGACGGTGCGGATGGTGCCGCCCATGCCGTAGGCGTGGAGCATCAGATAGCGGATCTTCACGCGACGTACCCCCAGGTCCGGCAGATGGGTTTCAGCACATCCGGGATCTGGTCCTCGGAGGGGAGCTCGCGCGGGGGCTGGACGGTGCCGGACCGGATCTTCTCGCGCCAGTCCCCGAGCCCCTTCTCCAGGACCGGCTGCTCGCCGTACGAGAGCATGCGCGGCTCCCACTCCAGCCCCAGGAAGGCGCAGATCTCGCGGGTCACCCGCTCCGGCTCCGCGCTCAGCTCCTCGTACCTGACGGTCAGCCCGGGCAGCGCCGACCTGGCCCGCTGGACGGCCTTCATGTAGCGGAGCGCGTCCAGCGCGGCCGCCTCCGGGGTGCGCCTGTCCGGACTGGCCTCGTGCCACGACGCGGCGATCGAGGCGGGGTGGCGCAGCAGGAAGAGGAAGCGCGCGTCGGGCCAGCAGGTGGCGATGCGCTGGTGGGCGAACGCGTTGGCGGGCGTCTTGTCCACGACGAACCGCTTGCCGCTGCGTACCAGCTCTCTGTGCAGGACGCGGTCCCAGAGCAGGTGCTCGAGGTCGGCCTGGTTGTGCCCGAGCGCGGCCATCGCCTTCGAAGCCAGTTTCGTGTCGAACTGTACGCGGAGGCGGCGTATGTGGAGCTCGTGCGGGGCGTGCAGGGCGGAGTGGGCGTTCAGTATCGCGCGAAGGAGTGTCGAACCGGACCGGACGGGCGACAGGAGGAACACAGGGGCTTCGAGCAGCCGGTCGGTTAGCGGATCCGCGGGCGGTCTGATCTCGGGGGCGGGCGGGGAAGAGGGAGCCTTCCCCACCCGTTCGATCTGGAATCCGGTGAACCTGACCAACGCTCTGTTCATGGTGCGCTGCCAGTTCATGCCGAGGCAGACTACCGACAATTCCTGGTAATTCCCTGGCAATGGTAAAGCGCACGCAATGCCCGGAAATTACGGGGTGAATCTGGTTACTGCCCGGCGAGGCCCGTATGCGCGACGCCGCGGACGATCTGCCGCTGGAAGAGCACGAAGATCACCAGCAGTGGCAGCCCGGCGAGCACCACGGAGGCCATGATCTGCGCGTACCGCAGCCCGAACGTCCCCTGCACCACGTTGGCCAGACCGACCGGCAGCGTCATGGTGTTCGGGTCGGTGGAGACGAGGAACGGCCAGAGGAAGTTGTTCCAGCTCCCGATGAACGTGTAGATCGACACCGCGGCCAGCACGGGACGCGACAGCGGCAGCACGATCGTGAAGAACACCCGCCAGCGCCCGGCCCCGTCCACGAACGCCGCCTGCTCCAGCTCGGGCGGCACGTCCTGGAAGAATTTGTACAGGATGTACACGATCAGCGGCGCGGCCACCTGCGGCAGGATGATCGACCACCAGGTGTCGACCAGCCCGAGCGCCACCATCTCCGCGAACAGCGGCGCCATCAGCACCTGCGGCGGCACCATGATCCCGGCCAGGATCAGCGCCAGCAGCCCCCGCTGCCCCTTGAACTGCGTGCGCGCGAACCCGTAGGCCGCCATCGCCGAGAACAGCACGGTCAGGAACGTGACGATCAGCGAGGTGACCGTGGAGTTGATCGCCCACTTGACGATGCCGCCGGTGCCCAGGACCAGCCGGTAGGAGTCCAAGGTGAGCTCGCTGCCGAACCACTGGAGCGGGATCTTCGTGGTCTCGGACTCGGGCTTGAGCGAGGTGGCGACGGCCCAGGCGATGGGGGCCAGCCAGATGACCGCGAGCGCCAGCGCCACCACCATCAGGACGAGCTGGCCGGGGCTGAACCGCTTGGTCATGACGAGACCTCCGCGCGCTTGCGGAACAGCCGGAGCTGCACCAGGGAGACGATGACGATGAGGACGAACAGGATGTACGACACCGCCGACGCGTAGCCGGTGCGGTACCCCGTGAAGCCCATGTCGTAGGCGTACTCGATGATCGATCTGGTGGAGTTCTGGGGGCCGCCGGCCGTCATGAGATAGATCTGGTCGAACACCTTGAGCGAGGCCAGCAGCTGCAGCACCACGATGAGCGCGGTCGTGCGGCCGAGCAGCGGCAGGGTGATGGAGCGCAGCCGGTGCCAGGCCGAGGCGCCGTCGATGGCGGCGGCCTCGTACAGGTGCTGGGGGATCGACTGAAGGGCGGCCAGGTAGAGCAGGAAGTTGAAGCCGACCGTCCACCAGACCGTGGTCAGTACCACGGAGAGCATGGCCGTGGACGTGTCGGTCAGCCAGGGGATGTCCGTGCCCAGCGTGCCGTTGATCAGGCCGTAGCCGGGCGGGTAGATCATCTGCAGCCAGAGGATCGCCACCACCGCGGACGGCAGCAGGAACGGCCCGAAGAACGACAGGCGCCACAGCCACTGCACGAACCGCAGGTTGTGCGCCAGCAGCGCGAACACCAGGCCCAGGAAGACCAGCGGGACCGTGCTCAGCACGGTGAAGACCACGGTGTTCCAGAGCGAGTGCCACATGAGCGGGTCGCTGAACGCCTCGGCGTAGTTGGCGAAACCGACGAAGTGGTTGTTGGTGCCCGCGACGTTGACGCTCGACAGGCTCATCCGCAGGCCCAGCAGCACCGGCCAGACCAGGAAGGCCACGTAGATCAGCAGGAAGGGCGCGACGAACAGCATCCCGTGCTGCGTCCAGCCGCGCCGGACCTTGGCCTCGGTGACGGGGGCGGCGGCCGTGGGGGCGGCGACGGTGGTCGTCATCATCGCTCCTGGTCAGGGAAGGGGTTCGGGGCGGACAGGAGCCGGTTCAGCGCGGCCTTGGCGGCGGCCAGGCCCTCCTCCGGGGTGTGCTGGCCGCTGATCACGGGGGAGAACGCCTGACCGAACTCGATCCACAGCCGCGAGGCCGAGCCGGCGAACCACACCTGGGGATCGAGCGCGACCTCGGTGATGACGGAGCGGTACTCGGACTGGGGCTCGAGCTTGAGATATTCGGGCTTTTCGAGCGCCGGAAGGTAGGCGGGCACGTGACCGGCGACCGCCCAGTCGGCGCTGTTCTTGACGAGGTAGGCGATGAACCGGTACGTGGCCCGCTCCACCTCGGGATCGCGGTTGCGCTGGTGCGGCAGCACGAACGAGTGGCAGTCGGCCTGTGCCGCGCCCGTGCCGAAGACGTTGGGGAAGCGGGTCATGCTGAACGGGGTCCCCCGCTCCTTGAGCCCCGTGGTCTCCCAGTCGCCGTTCCACAGGAACGCCGCCTGGCCGTTGGTGAAGTTGGCCACGGACGCGCCGTAGTCGGTGCGCCAGTCCAGCAGGCCGTCCTTGCCGAGCCGCTGCATGAACCGGAGCGCTTCGAGGGCCTTGGCGTCGTCGATGCCGATCTTCGTGTTATCGGCGGAGAGCAGGGCTCCGCCGCTCTGGGCGTAGAGGGTCCACCACACCCGCCAGGGGCCGACCGTGCCCAGGCCGAGCGCGTCGAAGGCGAGCGGCGGCTTGCCCCCCATGGTGTCCTTGGCCCTGCGCAGCGCGGCCATCAGCTCGTCGACGCCCTTGGTGGGCTTGAGCTTGCCGTCGGGGCCGAGCAGGCCCGCCTTGCCGCAGATCTCGGTGTTGTAGTACAGCACCATCGGGTGAGCGTCGAACGGGATCGCGTACAGCACCCCGTCGATGTGGGCGCGCTCCCAGATCGGCGGGCTGAAGTCGGCGGCCGTCAGGCCGCTCTCCTCCAGCAGCTTGACGTTGATCGGGTCGAGCGTCGCGCCGGCGCCGATCCCGGCCAGCCGGGCCAGATGGAAGGTGGCCAGGTCGGGGGAGCGGCCGCCGGCGCCGGCCATCGCGATCTTCGTGTAGAACGGCTCGCCCCACGCGAGCACGTTCTCCTCGACGAAGATCTCGGGATTGTCCTTGGCGAACGCCTGGACCATCTTGTTCATGATGATGCCGTCGCTCGCGCCGAGGAAGTGCCAGTACTTGACGCGGGTCTGGGACGAGCCGAGCCCCATCGGGATGGCGCATCCCGCGGCGGCGGCGCCGGCGAGCGCGAGGGTGCCGCCGAGGAGGAGCCTGCGGGAGATGTCGGGGGGATCTTGCACGGTGGCCTCTTCCTACGAGCCGTCGCTGGGCTGGTTTTCAGGGGGCCGAAAGCTGGTGTTACGTCGGGGTTACCCGAGTGTTAGCGGTAACAAGTTCCCTGTCAAGACCCCTCGGTTGCTGGGGCGACCTGGCGGTTCGCCCTTGACCGGCCTCCGTGTTATCGCTAACAATTCGGATCACGTAACGCCCGCGAAACCCAGGAGACCCCTCCGTGCACCAGGCCAAGCTCACGCTCGATCCCGCGTTCAAGGTCGCCCCGGTGAGCCGGCGCACCTTCGGCACGTTCGTCGAACACCTCGGGCGCTGCGTCTACACCGGCATCTACGAGCCGGGCCACCCCACGGCCGACGGCGACGGCTTCCGCGGCGACGTGCTGGAGCTGACGAGGGAACTGGGCGTGTCCACGGTCCGCTACCCGGGCGGCAACTTCGTCTCCGGCTACCGGTGGGAGGACGGCATCGGCCCTCGGGAGAGCCGCCCCCGCCGCCTGGACCTGGCCTGGCACAGCACCGAGACGAACGAGGTCGGCGTGGACGAGTTCGTCCGCTGGTGCCGCAAGGCCGGCGTCGAGCCGATGATGGCGATCAACCTCGGCACCCGCGGCATCGAGGCCGCCCTCGACCTGCTGGAATACTGCAACCACCCGTCCGGCACCGCGCTGTCCGACCTGCGCGCCGCCAACGGCTCCAAGGAGCCGCACGGGATCAGGATGTGGTGCCTGGGCAACGAGATGGACGGCCCCTGGCAGACCGGGCACAAGACCGCCCGCGAGTACGGCAGGCTCGCCGCCGAGACCGCCCGCGCCATGCGCATGGTGGACTCCTCGCTGGAGCTGGTCGCCTGCGGCAGCTCCAGCTCGTCGATGCCGACCTTCGGCGCGTGGGAGGCCGAGGTGCTGGAGGAGACGTACGACCTGGTCGACTACATCTCCTGCCACGCCTACTACGAGGAGAAGGACGGCGACCTCGGCAGCTTCCTGGCCAGCTCGACCAACATGGAGTACTTCATCCGCTCGGTCGTGGCCACCGCCGACCACGTCGGGGCCCGGCTGAAGTCGCGTAAGCGCATCGACATCTCCTTCGACGAGTGGAACGTCTGGTACCTGTCGCGCTTCCAGAACGCCGCACCGCCCGCGGACTGGCCGGTCGCGCCGCCGCTGCTGGAGGACCACTACCACCTGGCCGACGCCGTCGCCTTCGGCGGGCTGCTGATCACGCTGCTGCGCAACAGCGACCGGGTGACCTCCGCGTCGCTGGCGCAGCTGGTGAACGTGATCGCGCCCATCATGACGGAGCCCGGCGGGCGGGCCTGGCGGCAGAGCACGTTCCACCCGTTCGCGCAGGCGTCCCGGCTCGCGGCCGGCGACGTGCTGCGGGTGGAGCCGGTCTCGCCGTCGTACGAGACGGCCGAGTACGGCGAGGTGCCGCTGCTGCACGCGGTGGCCACGCACTCGGAGGAGGGGACGACGCTGTTCGCCGTCAACCGCTCGACCGACGGGCCGCTCTCCCTGGAGATCGACACCCGCGCGCTCGGCGGCGCGCGTATCGTCGAGGCGACGACCCTGACGCACCCCGACGTGTACGCCCGGAACACGGCCGACGCCCCGGACCGGGTCGCGCCCCGGCCCAACGCGGACGTGGAGCAGGACCCGGCCCGCGTGCTCCTGCCCCCGGTCTCGTGGAACGTGATCCGACTGGGCTGAAAACTGTCAGCCAGGGGTGGGGCCGGTGCTCTCCCGCACCACCAGCGATGTCAGCCAGGAGAGGGGCCGGTGCTCTCCCGCACCACGAGCTCGGGCTCGACCAGCCGCCGCCGGTCGGGCTCGGTGCCCGCCATCCGGTCGAGCAGCAGGTGGAAGGCGTGCCGGCCGACCTCGCCGAAGTTCTGCCGTACGGTCGTCAGCGGCGGCCAGTAGTAGGCGGACTCGGGGATGTCGTCGAACCCGGCCACGCTCACGTCCTCGGGCACGCGCCGGCCGGCCTCGCGCAGGGCGCGCAGCACGCCGAGCGCCATCTGGTCGTTGGCCACGAACACGGCGGTGACCTCGGGCTCCTGGGCCAGCCGCTGCCCGAGCTGGTAGCCGGAGCGCGAGCTCCAGTCGCCACGCAGCACCTCGGGCACCGGCCGGTCCGCGGACTCCAGCACGTGACGCCACCCCTCGATGCGGCCGTTGGAGTCGAGCCAGTCGACCGGCCCCGCCACGTGCCACACGGTCCGGTGGCCGAGGCTGAGCAGGTGCCTGGTCACCCGCACGGCCCCGGCCCGCTGGTCCACCTTGGCCACGGGCACGGGGATGTCGTCACCGGCGTCGACCGCGACCACGGGCATCTCGGGCGGCAGGTGCCGCAGCCCGTCGGCGGCCGACTCGTGCGGCGCCACGATGATCACCCCGTCGACGGCCTGGGCGCGCAGCCGCTCCACGCCCTCCTCCATCGACCTGCGGTTGAGCGAGGGCAGGCTGGCGATGCTCACGTTGAACCCGGCGTTCCTGGCGGCCTGCTCGATGCAGTAGAGGGTGGAGGCGGGGCCGTACAGGGTGGTGTCGATGCTGACGACGCCCAGCACCCCGGACCGCCCGGTGACGAGCTGCCGCGCGGCCTGGTTGGGCCGGTAGTCGAGCTCGGCCACGGCGGCCAGCACCCGGGCCCTGGTCTCGGCCTTCACCCGGTCGGGCGCGTTGAGCACGCGCGAGACGGTCATGGCGGAGACGCCGGCGAGCACGGCGACGTCCATGAGCACCGCGGGCCTGCCGTCCCTGGATCTCACCGAGGCTCACCCCCCCACCGATAACGCTAACAGCCGAAGGCGTCGAACGCGCGGATCAACAACGGGGCTCGGGCGCTCCAATGATCCTCTAGAGATCGACGGAATCGCCCGCCGGGATGCGGCTGTAGTCGGTCTCCTCCTCAAGCCACGCGTCGAAGTACTCCAGACCGACCTTGCTGAGCTGGATGTCGTGGATCGGGAACGCGCGGGCCGGCCGGACGCCCCGGACGAAGGTGATGGCCTCGCCGATCTTCACCCAGGGGCCGGCCGCTGGGACCAGCAGGGTGTCGACCTCGTCGGTGGGGACGAAAAGGGAGTCTCCCGGGTGGTAGAGCCCGTCCACGATGAATCCGAGGTTCGGGCAGCCGCTCTACACGCCGCTGATCAACACTCCGCCCGGCCGGGCCCTTACGGAGCTGACCAACCTGACCAACCGCCACGCCATGGTCCGCGCCCGCGACATCGACGATCCCAAGCGCGAGACCAGCCTCCACGGCGCCAGCCTCTACACCGAACTCGTCATCATTGATGAGTCCGAACGGCTCACCACCCGCGCCCTTGAGCAGGTCCGCGACTTCTACGACCGCAGCAGCCTCGGGCTGATCCTCATCGGCATGCCCGGCATAGTTCTCTACCCGGTTCGGGTCTGTTGCAATTTGATTTCATAGTCGTCTTGGAGACCATCAGGGCACGGGATCGCAGTCCCAGGGCTCGGAGGAGATACCTAGTGCCGCGTCAGGCAACGTTTGCGACGTTCGTCGTTGACCCTGAGCCGACGGTAGGTGACGTGGCACCGTGCATCCAAGTCGAGCGTTATGGGCGCCGTCCCGTTGCGAACCTGAACGCCCTGAGCGCCGAATGGGTCGCGCGCTCGGTCTGCGGTCTGGTTCGCATCACGACGGCGTTAAAGTGCGCCTCACGACGGTGTTGAGTAGGTGGGATCGGGCGCCGATGAGAAATGGCGCCGACAGTCGTCTAAGTACGGTGCGGTGAAAACGCGCTGCGCGCATCAAGGGAGAGCAACGAGATGAGACCACTTCGATACTCGATCAACGTCACGCTCGACGGCTGCTGCCATCACGAGGCAGGGCTCCCCCCGGACGAGGAGTCGATGCGCTACTGGACCGCTGAGATGGAGCGAGCCGATGCCCTGCTATTCGGCCGGGTGACCTACGAGATGATGGAGTCGGCGTGGCGGAAGCCGCCCACGGACACGTGGCCTGACTGGATGGATGAGTGGCAGATCCCGTTCGCCGAGACCATCGACCGGGCGAAGAAGTACGTCGTGTCGAGCACGCTGAGCGGGGTCGATTGGAATGCCGAGCTGGTGCGAGGCGACTTGGGGCAAGCGGTTCAGCGGCTCAAGCAGGAGTCAGGCGACGGCCTGTGGGTGGGTGGTGTGACGCTCCCCCTGGCGTTGGCAGATCTGGGACTGATCGACGAGTACGAGTTCCTTGTGCAGCCGGTCCTTGCCGGACACGGGCCGACGTTGCTCGCCGGTCTGCGCGAGCGCATCCAGCTTGAGCCCGTGAACCGCCGTGAGTTCCGGTCGGGGGCGGTCGCCCTGCGATACCGGCCCACGCGAGTTACGGCTTGACGTGATTTATCCTGGCACGTTGGCCGCTCCCTCGCGACGGAACGACGGCTCAGGGTCGCGTTGGCCGCGCTGGCCGTGCCCCCGAACGCGCGGACATATCGACGGGGGACATCGCCCCGAGGTGCCGGTAGCGGACAGGGCAAACATTGCCTGACGTGGCACTAGGCCTGTTTCAGGGCCTGGGGTCACTTGGCGATGAGCTTGTCGACGTCGGGGGCGTAGACGGTCATCCAGTGCGGGCGCAGTCGGTAGAAGACCACATCGTTGTCCCAGTCGAAGGCGGTGCTGCCGTAGAAGTCTTTGAAGTAGGCCAGCAGGTCTGGCCAGTCCGCGGCAGACTCACCGTCTTGGGGATTGAGGATCTCCACCGTGCCATGCGTAAACACACCCAAGTCCTCTCCGCGCATGTGCGCGACGCTGGCGGCCGGCCGGGCGGCGAGATGGCGGGCCTTGGCGGCGCTACGCGCCGTGCCGAAGTGCCACTTGCCGCGCAGGAAATGCCCGTCCACGCCGCTGATCCGCGGCTCGCCCTTTGCCGTCACAGTTGACAGGGCGAGGGTGCACATGCCAGTGAGGACCTGGGTGAGCTGCTCCGCGGTCAGGGTGCGTTCGGTGATGATCGACTGGAGGTGTGAGGTGGAGCGGGAGAGGGAGGAGTCGAGGAGGCCTTGGAGCTCTTTGAGATCTTCTGGCGTTTCGCGCATTGAGGTCCTTATCTATCCGCATCTATCCGTAGGCCCGGTTCGCGTCCGCCATTGACGCCGACCGGTGAAACCATGCTCGACCAAAAACCTGACACCTTGTGTCGTATTTTCCTCTGGAGATGATCAACCACGCACGGATGTATCAACACACCTACCCGCGGCGGTGGGCGCGCCCATTAGCGGGTGAAGGTGTCGTTGGCGCGGCGGGTCGGCCGGTGATCGGCGAAGACCGCGACGGCGTCGTGGTGCCGCCGGGCGAGTTCGGCCAGGGCCTCGTCTCGCTGCTGCTGGGCCTGGATGAGCTCGTCGGTGAGTTCGGTGATGACAGCGGCGTAGGTGTCGACGAGTTCCTTGAGTCGTCGCTTGTCCTGGCGAACTTTGGTCAGGTCCTTCTCCGGCTGGGTGGCTCGGTCCAGGGCGGTTTGGACGGGCGCCGACACTTGGCCCAAGGTCTTGAACTCGGCTTGGAAGGCGTGCATGGGGATGCTTGTGGGTGAGGACCCAGCGCTTGATACCCGCCTCGGCCGCCAGTCGCCCACCTTGGCCTGGACATCCCCGACGCCACCGCTACCGAGGCCATCGCCGCGATCAACCGCACCACCGCGGGCAACTTCCGGCTGGTCACTCGGCTTCTGGAACAAGCCGAGCGGGTGATGAAACTGAACGACGGCGTCGACCGGATCACCGCCGAGGTCATCGACGCCGCCCGCGACGCTCTGGTCATCGGCATCAGCTGACCACCACCCCGCCGCTGTCCGTGATGTATCGGCCAAACAATGTTGCAGATTCCCGGCCAAAGTACGTTGCAGGTCACGTTCCCGGCACTCCGATGAGTTTCGGCCGCGGGGGTGGTCTCACTCCCGGAACGACTGGAAGGAGCGACTCAGGTGGACTTGTACAGCGTCGTGTGCGTGCGTGACCGGGCGACATCGCAGAAGTGGTTCGAGGTGTTCTTCGGGCGGCCGGCGGACGAGATCATCGGCGAGGAGTGCCTGTGGCAGGTCGGTGAGAACGCGTGGGTCGTCATCGACGACCGGCACATGCGGGCCGCGCGGGTGGGCGGCACCATGATCACACTCGGCGTGACCGACCTCGACGACATCCTGGCCCGGCTGGCCGCGCACGGCATCGAGCACGAGCCCGTGGAGATCTACGGCAACGGCGTGCGCCACGTGGACGTCCTCGACCCGGACGGCAACAGCCTGTCGCTCGCGGAGGCCCCCGCCCAGTAGCCGGCGTGCGTGTGGCCGATCCCGGCGAGCCGCGGGCCACCGGGATCGACGACGGTAGGTCAGGACCGCACGGAACCGAGGTTCACCGGCAAGGAGAGCGGTCCGACCGTGAAGAACGACGGGGAGTACGGAATGTCACCCGGATCGATCGCCAGGCTGAGCTCCGGCAGCCGCCGGTACAGCGACTCGAGCGCCAGCCGGCTCTCCAGCCGGGCCAGCGGCGCGCCGATGCAGTACCGCGGGCCGTGGCCGAACCCGAGGTGCCCGCTCTGCTTCCTGGTGATGTCGAACTGGTCCGCGGTGTCGCCGTACTCCTCCGGGTCGATGCCGGTCGACTGGTAGACCACGCCGACCGCTCTGCCCTTGGGGATGCGCACCCCGGAGATGGTCACGTCCTCCGCGGTGAACCGGAAGCTGGTCATCATCACCGAGTGGCGGTAGCGCAGGGTCTCCTCGACCACGTCGTCCCACCGGCCCTCGGCCTTGGCCAGCTCGAGCTGGCCGGGGTTCTGTGCCAGCGCCACGATGGCGTGCCCGAGGAGGTGGACGGTGGTCTCGTGCCCGGCGACCAGCATCAGCCAGAGCACGCCGACCAGCTCGTCGGTGGTGAGCTTGTCGCCCTCGTCGCGGGCCTGGACCAGGCCGGAGGTGAGGTCGTCGCCCGGTTCGCGCTGCTTGCGCTCCACCAGCGCGTGCAGGTAGGCCTGAAGGCTGTTCTGCGTCTCGAACGCGACCTCCGGCGGAGTCGTGTGCGCCAGCAGCGTGGAGGTCCAGTTGCGCAGCCGGAGCCGGTCCTCGGCGGGCACGCCGAACAGCTCGCAGATCACCCACATCGGCAGCGCCTCGGTGAAGGCCGGAACCAGGTCCACGCCGTCACCGGCGGCCACCACGTCGTCCAGCAGGCCATCGACGATCTGCTGGATCCGCGGCTCCAGGGCGCGCACCCGGGCCGGCGTGAACGCCTTGCCGACCAGGCCGCGCAGCCGCCTGTGGTCGTCGCCGTCCTTGGTGGACAGGTGACCGCCCTGGACGATGGCACGCAGCGGCCAGTCCTCGGGGATCGATCCGTCGTACAGGGCGGGCCAGTGCTGGGGATCCCTGAGGAAGGTCGTGTTGTCCCCGGCGAGGATCTCGCGTACGGCGCTGTGGGTCAGCGCCAGGTACGCGGGCACGCCCCCGGGGAACTCCACCTGGACCACGGGGCCGATCTCCCGGAGCCGGACGCAGGTGTCGAGGGGCGGTTCGTTCCCAGCGGGGAAGGAAGGGAGGGTTGTTGTCATCTACACCCTTTGCGTGGATGGGGCTGCTAAGCGACAAGCGCCCTCATCAGATATCCGTTGTGATCTCCCAGCAAACAGGGCGAAGTGATCGGTAACGCAATGGTTACCGGCCTCACGGAGTCGTCGCCGCCCGCTCGGCCTCGCCGCGGAGGACACAGAACTCGTTGCCCTCGGGGTCGGCGAGAACGGCCCAGCCCATGCCATCGGGGCCGCGGCGGTCGGTGACGAAGGAAGCGCCCAGCCCCAGCAGGCGGTCGATCTCCTCCTCGCGCGAGGTCTCCGGACGCAGGCAGAGGTGGAGCCGGTTCTTGACGCTCTTGGGCTCCGGCACCTGGTTGAAGTAGAGCAGCGGTCCCTGTGGCAGCAGAACCTGCGTCTCCTCATCCCCGGGCCGGGCCTCGGGATCCATGGGACAGCCGGTTACCTCGCTCCAGAACCGGGCGAGTTCGTAGGCGTCCGCACAATCGATTGCCACATTCTGCACTGAAGAGACCATGCAGGCATTCTGCAGCACCCAGAGCCGCTCCCAGGCCGGGAACAACAAGAAGCCCCAGGCTTATGGCCCGGGGCTCTCTTTCTGCATGGTGGACGATACTGGGATTGAACCAGTGACCTCTTCCGTGTCAGGGAAGCGCTCTCCCGCTGAGCTAATCGTCCCTTGGAGGTGGAGACGGGATTTGAACCCGTGTGGACGGCTTTGCAGGCCGCTGCCTCGCCTCTCGGCCACTCCACCGAGTCGAACCTCTCCGAGCGGAAGACGGGATTCGAACCCGCGACCCTCACCTTGGCAAGGTGATGCTCTACCACTGAGCCACTTCCGCGTTGCTTCGATAACTCTAGCGCGTTTGCCGACCAGATGCTCACCGTGAGCCGCGTTCAGCGGTCCACGGCAGGTTGCGAAGTGTGCCCTACTTGCGAAGCTGCCGGGCCACGCTGCGCTCCGTGGCGGGCAGGCTGAGGAAGATCTCCAGGATGCGGGTCAGGCGGTGGACCTCGATGCGGTGGAAGGCCGGGCCCTCCGAGCGGGCCAGGATGAGGGAGAGGGCCAGAGGCGGCAGCGGGGCATGGATGACGTGGAGGCCGTCCTCAAGGGTGAGGGCCGTCGGCCGGGAGGGCGTCTGCTCCGGGACGGCCAGGTCTTTCGGGGCGCGCCAGCTCGCGTACAGGACGCGATCGCCCGCCGTCGTGGCGGCCCAGTCGGCGCTGAAGAGGACGGGGAGCGAGTCGACGAGCGTGGTCAGGGCCCGGTCGCCCGCCGTGGTGATGTACTTGAGGATCTCCAGCTCGGGGTAGGTGCCGGGGGCCTCCCTGGTGGTCCAGATGCCCTCGACCGCGACGCCCTCCACCGTCTCCAGGCTCTTGATCAGAGCCTGCCTGGGCGTGCTCTCCGGGCAGAAGATCGTGATGTCGTCGACGGCCGAGCCGGCGCCCCGGTCGAGCACGGTCACCTGCGTGATGTCGGCCCCCGCCACGCCCAGCACCTTGGTCACCTGTGCCAGGGACCCCGGTCTGTCGGGCAGCGCCAGGCGCACGCGAAGCAGCATCCGTCCCCTCCAGCGACGATCCAAAATAACAGCCTATCCGCGAATACCCGTTACGGACCGACCTGCGCTACAACTGTCGGAGTGAAGATTGGGCCGATTGAGGTATGGCCGCCGGTGGTGCTCGCGCCGATGGCGGGCATCACGAACGCGCCGTTCCGCGTGCTCTGCAGGGAGCAGGGCGCGGGGCTGTTCGTGTGCGAGATGATCACGACGCGCGCGCTGGTCGAGCGCAACCCCAAGACGCTGCGGATGATCAGGTTCGCGGAGTCGGAGCGGCCCAGGAGCATCCAGCTGTACGGAGTGGACCCCGGCATCGTGGGGCGGGCGGTCAAAATGATCGCCGAGGAGGACCTGGCCGACCACATCGACCTGAACTTCGGCTGTCCCGTGCCCAAGGTGACCAGGCGCGGTGGCGGGTCCGCGCTGCCGTACAAGAGGAATCTGCTGCGGCGGATCCTGCGGGAGGCGGTCGCCAACGCGGGGCCGCTGCCCGTGACGATGAAGATGCGCAAGGGCATCGACGACGATCATCTGACGTACCTCGACGCCGGGCGGATCGCGGCCGAGGAGGGGGTCGCGGCGATCGCGCTGCACGCGCGTACGGCCAAGCAGCACTACGGGGGCGTGGCCGACTGGGAGGCCATCGCCCGGCTGAAGGAGGCCGTCGCCGACATCCCCGTGCTGGGGAACGGGGACATCTGGTGCGCCGACGACGCCCTGCGGATGGTGGCGCGTACGGGATGCGACGGCGTCGTCGTCGGGCGTGGCTGCCTGGGGCGGCCGTGGCTCTTCAAGGACCTGGAGAACGCGTTCAACGGCAGCCCCGAGCGGGCGCGGCCGACGCTCGGCGAGGTCGCCGAGGTGATGGCCAGGCACGCCGAGGGGCTGGCCGCGTGCTTCGACATCGAGCGGTACGCCGTCGCCGACTTCCGCAAGCATGTCGGGTGGTATCTGAAGGGGTTCGCGGTCGGGAGCGAGCTGCGGCGGGAGCTGGCCACGGCCGAGTCGCTCGACGGGCTGCGCGAGGGGCTGGCGAAGCTGGAGCACGATCAGCCGTGGCCGCCGAACACGGACACGCCCCGGGGGAAGTCGGGGGAGCGCTCCAAGGTGCTGCTCCCGGACGGGTGGCTGGACGATCCCTGGGACTGCGCGCTCCCCGACGGCGACGCCGAATCCGACATCTCCGGGGGTTAGTGGGGACCGGTGACCTCGGTGCCGCAGGGGCCGCCGCCGACGGCCGGCTCCAGCTGGACGGGCTCGCCCGACATCGTGAGGGTGGGGTAGTACTCGGCGATCCGCTCGGCCGAGCGGCCGACGTAATGGCAGATGAAGCTGCGCCGGAAGCGGTCGGCCGTGCTGTTCGGCTCCGAGCCGTGCACCAGGCTGCCGTTGAAGAAGAGCACGTCGCCGGGGTCCATGTCCACGGGCACCCGCTCCAGGCCGGGCGGCGGCGGGACGTACTCCCTGGTGAACGAGATGTCCTGGTCGGCCTCCTCCGGGCAGAACAGGTCCATCAGGTGCGTCCCCGGCACGACCTCCAGGCCGCCGTTCGCCCGGTCCACCCGGTCGAGCGCCACCCACGCGGCCACGCAGGTGCCCGGTTCGACCCGGAGGTAGAAGTTGTCCTGGTGCAGCGCCTGGCCCCTGGCGCCCGGCGGTTTGAAGTAGAACATGCTCTGGGCTGCTATCGGCTCCTCGCCCAGGAGGTCGCGGAGTATCGCGGCGATGCGTGAGTCGAGCAGGTAGCGCAGGGCCAGGTCGTTCACCTGATGGGGGTGCATGATCCGCGGGTAGTCACGGAGAATGTCGTACGGCCGGCCGGGTTCCTGCGGCTGAGGGGCGAAATGCCCGGGGATCGGCCCCCTGGCGTGCAGTGCCATGAACTCGTCACGCAGGTCGGCCACCTCTTCCGGAGCGAGGAGCCCGGGCACCAGCAAGAATCCCTGATCGTGGAAGTCGTTGAGCCTCATGTCTCCCACGCTAAGGAGACGGATCGTGGAACGGTATGCCTGTG
This sequence comes from Nonomuraea sp. NPDC050786, assembly GCF_040654115.1. NCBI lineage: Bacteria > Bacillati > Actinomycetota > Actinomycetes > Streptosporangiales > Streptosporangiaceae > Nonomuraea > Nonomuraea sp. NPDC050786. The sequence goes on along the minus strand of NZ_JBFAHJ010000009.1, from coordinate 198,692 downwards.
ACCGCTGAGGACCTGTCTGTTCCTGCTGCCGAGCTGACGATCGTGGGCCACTACGACAAGGCTCCCGGCTACGCCACGCGCCGCCCCACCGGGTCCCCGAGCTGGCTGCTGCTGTGGACGGAGGCGGGGGCGGGGCTGGTGGAGCAGGGCGGGGCGTCGGCCCCGGCCCGTGCCGGGGATCTGGTGGTGCTGGGTTCGGGGGTGCCGCAGCACTACCGGGTGCTGCCGGGGGAGGAGCGGTGGCGCTTCTGGTGGGTGCATTTTCAGCCGCGGCCCTCGTGGGGGGCCTGGCTGGGGCCGTACGCGCTCGCTGACGGGTGTCACCTGGTCGGGGGAGTGCCGGCAGGCGTGCACGAGCGGATCGGCCTGGCGTTCCGGCGGGCGCTCCAGGACGCCCGCTGGGTCCCCGAAACGCCCGTTGCTCCCGTGGCCCCGACCCCCGCGGTCGTCGTGGCGGGGCCGGCGCGGGAGCTGGTGCTGGGCGCCGTCGAGGAGGTGCTCGTGCTCGCCACCGCTTCCGCCCGGCCGCAAGGGGCGCGCCGGACCGAGGAGGGCGACGAGCGGGTGCGCCGGGTCGTCGCGCTCATCGCGGCCGAGCCCGGCGCGCCGCACTCGGTCGCCTCGCTGGCCCGCGCGGTCGCGCTCTCGCCGTCCCGCCTCGCCCACCTGTTCGCCGCCGAGACCGGACGCACCCCGATGCAGGCCGTCCGGGAGGCACGGGTACGGCACGCCGCGAGCCTGCTGGAGGTGACGGACCTGGACGTGGGGCAGGTGGCGGCGGCGTCCGGCTTCGTCAGCCCGTTCCACTTCAGCAGGGCGTTCAAGCGGGAGTACGGCCTGCCGCCCCGCGACTACCGCGCCCGGCTCCGCGGCGGTTAGCGGGTGACGGGGAGAGGCCCTTTGTCGGGGGTGAAGAGCTGGTCGTCCAGGTGGTCGACGGCGTAGTCGATGGCCCCCACCACCACGCACTCGTCGCCGAGCGTGGACGCGCGGACCTCCGGCATCCGCATGCAGGTGCGCTCCAGGCGCTCCCGCAGCGGCTCCAGCAGCACGTCCGCCGAGCGCGAGAACCCGCCCCCCAGCACCACCATCTCCGGATCCAGGATGAGCACCATCGCGGCCGTGCCCACCGCGAGGTCGTCCACGTACCGCTCGACGGCGGCGATCGCCGCCGGGTCCCCGTTGCGCGCGGCGGCCAGCGTCCAGCCGGCCGCGTCCTCGGGCGCGGTGCCCTCGGGGAGGGAGGGGCAGGTGTTGAGGTGCTCGGCGGGGTCGAACCAGCGGGCCTCGGGCAGCATCGAGATCTCCCCGGCCGCCGCCCCGAACCCCCGGTGCACCTTCCCGCCGATGATCAGCCCGGCGCCCATGCGCCGGCCCACGTGCAGGAAGACCACGTCCCGGGCGCCCTTGGCCACTCCGCGCCTGGTCTCGGCCATGGCGGCCAGGCGGCTGTCGTTCTCGATGAGCACCTGGCAGGGGAACATCTCCCGCATCTTGCCCGCCAGGTCGAGGTCCCGCCAGGCGGGCACGGCGGCCGAGTAGATGACGCGCCCTTCGACGTCGATCACGCCGACGGTGCCCACCGAGAGCATCCACAGGTCGGAGACCGATATACGGCTGAGCGCCAGGCACCCGGAGACGGCCCGTTCGATCGCCGCCAGGCGCTCCTCGATCGGGGCGTCGGGCAGCACCGGCTGGCGGGTCTCCGCGAGGATCTCGCCGTCCAGGTCGGACAGGGCGGCGCGGATGTTGTGACCCCCTATGTCCACCCCGACCAGATAGCCGCTGTCGGCGCGGAAGCGGTAGCGGCGGGCCGGCCGGCCCATCGTGCCGGGGCTCGGCGGCACCTCCTCCACCCAGCCGAGCTCCATGAGCTCGTCGGTGACCTCCTTCATGGACGGCCGGGACAGGCCGGTGCGCTCGGCGAGCGCCGACAGGGTGAGCGGGCCCGCCCTGCGCAGCTCCCGGATGGCCGTCAGCGAGTTGAGCTGCCGCAGCCGGGACAGGTCGCCGCCGCGAACGTCCGCCATCGCCATCCTTAAGTAGGTCTCCTCTGTAACCACAGATTATGCCAGCGATCCACCGGTGTGCACGCACCGCACATCTCCCGTTATCACCCGGAGAAGACGGTCATTGACCCCGCGCGAGCGCCGGTGCTACTAATGAAGGGCTCCTTTGAAAGTCGAGAGGAATCAGGATGTCCTTCGCTGACATCGGCGAGATCAGGCGCGGCCCTGGCGAGGTCCGGGTGTTCGAGCAGGGCTGGCAGTCGTGGAGCCCCACGGGCGCGTACCGCCTGACGGACACCCCGCCCCGGCCCGCCGACGAGACCATCCAGATTCTCGCCTACCGCCCCGAGACCCCCATCCCCGGCGGGGTGTTCCAGGGCGAGGGGCTGCTGGCCGTCGAGCCCGGCGACGGGTCCGTCGAGCTCTGGTCGGCGCCGAGCCCCCTCCAGGTGCCGTCGATCAGGGCGCGCGAGGAGGGCGGCCGCCTGGTGATCTCCGCCGACGGCCCGGTACGCCACCACCGCGTGGAAGGCGGCCTGGACCGGGCCCTGCGCGACTGGGCGGAGACCATGGCGGAAAAACGGACGTTCCCCGCCGTCCCCCCCATGTGGTGCACCTGGTACGGCTACTGGGACAAGGTCACCGACGCCGACGTCATCGAGAACCTGAAGCTCTCCGAGCGACTCGGCCTGGGCGCCGACATGTTCCTCATCGACGACGGCTACGAGGCCGAGATCGGCGACTGGCTGGAGGGACGCCCCGAGTTCGGCTCGCTGGCGCGGGCCGTGGACGCCGTCACGGGCGCGGGCCGGCGGGCCGGGATCTGGACCGCGCCGTTCCTCGTCGGTCACCGCAGCCGGATCTTCCGCGAGCACCCCGACTGGCTGGTCCGGGGCGCGTACGCGGGCCGCATGTGGGACCAGGAGCTGGCGGTGCTCGACGTCACCCACCCCGAAGCGGCCGAGCACCTGGTGAACGTCTTCCGCACCTTCGGCGCGATGGGGATCAGCCACTTCAAGCTCGACTTCGTCTACGCGGGAGCGCTCGCGGGCGAGCGGCACGAGGACCTCGACCCGATCGCCGCGTACCGGCGCGGCCTGGAGCTGATCCGCCGGGGCGCCGGCGCGGCGGCGACCCTGCACGGGTGCGGCGCCCCGATGCTGCCCAGCATCGGCCTGGTGGACATCATGCGGGTCAGCCCGGACATCGCGCCGACCGTGCACCCCAAGTCCGGCGACATCAGCCAGCCCTCCCAGCTCGGAGCCCGCCTCACCGGGGCGGCCCGCGAGTTCCTGCACGCCCGCTGGTGGGTGAACGACCCCGACTGCATCATCCTGCGCCCCGAGGTGGAGGCGCGGGAGGAGTGGGCGGCGCACATCGCCGGCACGGGCGGGCTGCGCGGATCGAGCGACCCCATCGCGTCCCTGGACGACTGGGGCCTGGAGACGACCAGGCGGCTCATGGTCCCGACCGCGACGGACCCGTCGTGACCAGCCACACCGCGGAGCGGAGCCTCGGGACGGACGTCCAGGTGGCGAAGGGGCGGCGCCGGCGGGGGAGCGGCTGGCACGCGTACCTGTTCGTGGCGCCCAGCCTCTTCGGCGTGCTGGCCTTCCTGCTGCTGCCCATGGTCATCGTGCTCGTCCTCAGCCTCTTCGACTGGGAGCTGCTCTCCGACCCGACGTTCGTCGGCCTCGACAACTACCGCCGCCTGGCGGGCGACGGCCAGACGTGGCACTCGCTCGGCGTGACGATCGCGTACGTCCTGCTCTGCATCCCCCTGCAGACCGTCCTCGCCCTCAGCCTGGCCATGCTGCTCAACCAGCGCGTCAAGGGCGTCAGGTTCTACCGCTCGCTCTTCGTCGTCCCGTGGATGGCCACCCCCATCGTCCTGGCCCTGGTCTGGGGCTGGATCTTCGACCCCCGCGACGGCGCCATCAACAGCGCCCTGGCCCTGGTCGGCGTCACCGGCCCCGACTGGCTGTCCGACCCGACGTGGGCGCTGCCCGCCGTCGCGCTGGTCAGCGTCTGGCAGTACACCGGCTACAACATGCTCTTCTTCCTGGCCGGGCTCCAGGGCATCCCCAAGGAGCTGCACGACGCGGCCGAGACCGACGGCGCCACCCCGGCGCAGGGGTTCTGGCGGGTGACGCTGCCGCTGCTCAACCCCACGATGTTCTTCGTCAGCGTGACGAACCTGATCGGCTCCTTCCAGGTGTTCGACACGGTGTACGCGATGACGGACGGCGGCCCCAGCCACACCACCGAAGTGATCAACTTCAGGATCTTCCAGACCGCGTTCAAGGAGTTCGACTTCGGCTACGCGGCCACGCTGTCGACGCTGCTCTTCCTGATCATCTTCCTGGTGACGATGGCGCAGGTCAGGTTCTTCGGCAAGCGCACCACCTACGACCTGAGCTGAGAGAAGACCATGGCCAAGCGAATCCTCCTGTACGCCGTGCTCGCGGTCGGTGCGTTCGTCTCCGTCTTCCCGTACCTGCTCGTCGTGCTGACCGCGTTCAAGACCCAGGCGCAGCTGAGCGGGACGGCCCCCTGGCTGCCCGGGCTGCCGCCGACCGCGGAGAACCTGGCGAAGATGCTGGCGGGGGACTTCCCGCGCTACCTGCTCAACACGGCCGTGATGACGGCGCTGCTGACGGCGGGCCAGCTGGTGTTCACCACCTTCGCCGCGTACGCGTTCGCGCGCCTGCGCTTCAGGGGCAGGGACGTGCTGTTCTGGCTGTTCGTGGCGACGATGATGGTGCCGAGCGCCGTCACGATGATCCCGCTCTTCCTGATCATGCGTGAGCTGGAGCTGGTCAACACCTGGTACGGCCTGCTCGCCCCGTACGTGCTCGGCACCCCGTACGGCATCTTCCTGATGCGGCAGTTCTTCAAGACCCTGCCCGCCGGGCTGGAGGAGGCGGCGCGGATCGACGGGGCGGGGCCGCTGACGATCCTGCTCCGCGTCATGCTCCCGCTCTGCCGCCCGGCGCTCGGCACGCTGGCGATCATCACGGTGATCTCCTCGTGGAACAGCTTCCTCTGGCCGCTGATCATCACCAGCGGTGACGACACCAAGGTCATCACGGTGGCCATCGCCACGCTCAAGCAGGGCATCGGCGTCGACTACAACCTCATGATGGCCGGCAGCCTCATCGCGCTGGTGCCGATGGTGGCCGTCTTCGTCTTCTTCCAGAAGCACATCGTCCGATCGGTCGTCCTCACCGGACTCAAGTGAGAACCCGGTCTCAAGTAAGAAGAGGTCAGCGAATGTTGCACAACCCCCCGATTCGCTGGGCGCTGCTCGGCGCCGTCCTGCTCGCCCTCACCTCGTGCGGCTCAGGCTCGGGCGGCGGCGGCGAGTCCGAAAAGGTCACGTTGACCTACCGGCTCTGGGACGACCAGCAGAAGGTCGGCTACGAGAAGGTCATGGCCGCCTTCGAGAAGGCCAACCCCGGCATCGACGTCAACCTCGAGCTGCTGCCGTACGACCAGTACTGGACGAAGCTCACCGCCGACGTCGTCGCGGGCACCGCCCCGGACGTGTTCTGGATGACCCCCACCCAGTTCCCCGAGTACGTCACCAAGGGCGTCCTCAGCCCGGTCCAGGTCGACGCGGCGAAGTACCACCAGACCGTCGTCGGCTCCTTCACCTACCAGGGCAAGCTGTACGGCGTCCCCAAGGACTGGGGCATCGTCGGCCTGCTCTACAACAAGGACCTGTTCAAGAAGGCCGGCGTGGAGATGCCCGAGAAGCTGACCTGGGCGGCCGACGGCAGCGGCACCCTCCTCGACACGGCGCGCAAGCTCACCGTGGACGAGGCCGGCAAGCACCCCGGCGACGCCGGATTCGACCCCGCCAAGGTCAAGACGTACGGCTTCGCCTCCTGGAACCACTACCAGACGCAGTGGATGAACTGGGTCGTCTCGAACGGCGGCAAGCTCGTCGACCAGCCCTTCGGCAAGTACGCCTTCAACGACCCGGCGTCCGTGCAGGCGCTGCAGTTCGGCGTGGACCTGGTGAACAAGCACCACGTCTCCCCGCCCGCCACCCAGACCAACCCGCCCACCGGCAAGGTCACCGACATGTTCAAGGCGGGCCAGGTCGCGATGTTCCCCGCCAACAACGCGCTGCTGCCGTTCGTGGCGCCCGAGGCCACGTTCGAGATGGGCGTGGCGCCCATGCCCGAGGGGCCGAAGGGCCGCTCGGTCAACCTGAACGGCCTGGCCGAGGCCGTCTACGCCAAGAGCAAGCACCCCAAGGAGGCCATGAAGCTGGCCGAGTACCTCGGCACGCAGGAGCCGCAGAAGATGATGGCCGACGGCGGCTACGTCTTCCCCGCCCTCAACGGCCTCAGCCAGGGCTACGTCGACTACTGGAAGGCCAAGAAGATCGACGTCGCGCCCTTCGAGCAGGAGGCCCAGGGCTCGACCTTCCCGCTGCCGATCACCACCGGCTTCACCGGCTTCGAGACGAAGCTCAACCAGATCTTCAACGAGATGTACCTCGGCAAGCTCACCCCGCAGGCCGCCGCCGACCAGGCCGTCACCGAGGGCAACGCCACCGTCAAGTAAGGACCCCCCATGATCACCCGGCGTGCGCTTTTCGCCGGGGGCGCGAGCCTGGGCATGTCCGCCGCACTGGGAGCCGCTCCCGTGCGCGCGGCGGCCCGTCGCGCCCCTCTCTCCGACCCCTTCCAGCTCGGCGTCGCCTCGGGCGAGCCCACGCCTGACGGCGTGGTCCTGTGGACCCGGCTCGCCATGGACCCGATCGCGCTCGACGGACTCGGCGGCATGCCGGGCCGCCCCGTGCCGGTCCAGTGGCAGCTCGCCAAAGACGAAAATTTCCGGCATGTCGTACGGGCCGGCGCGGAGGTCGCCCGCCCCGACGCCGCCCACAGCGTCCACGTCGAGCTCGAAGGGCTCGCCCCCGGCGCCGAGTACTTCTACCGCTTCAAGGCCGAGGGCGAGATCAGCCCAGTCGGCCGCACCCTCACCGCCCCGGCCCCCGGCACCCGCAGCCGGGCGCTGAACCTCTCGTTCACCTCCTGCGCCGACTACCAGGTGGGCTGGTTCACGCCGTACCGCAGGATGGCCGAGGACCAGCCCGACCTGATCGCCTTCCTCGGCGACTACATCTACGAGTACGGCGACTACAAGTACCCGGTCCGCGACCAGGCCGGCGGCGAATGCCTCGACCTGGCCGGATACCGGCTGCGGCACGCCCAGCACAAGGCCGACCCCGAGTCGCAGCTGGCCCACGCCATCGCCCCCTGGGTCGTGGTGTGGGACGACCACGACATCGAGAACGCCTGGGCCGGCGACGTGCCCGAGCAGCCCGACCCGCCGTTCCTCGCGCGCAGGGCCGCGGCCTTCCAGGCGTACTACGAGAACATGCCGCTGCGCCGCGCCCAGAAGCCCGACGGCTCCGCGCTCAGGCTCTACCGCAGCATCCGCTGGGGCGCGGTCGCCAACCTGCACCTGCTCGACACCCGCCAGTACCGCGACCTGTACGCGTGCACCGGCAAGAGCGGCACGATCGGCCCGGACTGCCTCGACCGCCTCGAGCCCAACCGGACGATCCTCGGCCGCGACCAGGAGGCCTGGCTGGACGGCGCGCTGAAGGGCTCGCGCGCCACCTGGGACCTGCTCGGACAGCAGGTCTTTCTCATGGAGATGGACTGGACGAACGGCCCGGGCAAGGGCTACTCGAACGAGGGCTGGGACGGCTACGTCGCCTCGCGCAACCGCCTGGCGGCCGCCATCGACACCTACCGGCGCAACGCCGTCGTGCTCACCGGCGACGTGCACTCCCACTGGGCGGGCGAGGTCAAGCGCGACTACCAGGACCCCGAGTCGAAGTCCGTCGCCGTGGAGCTGGTCACCACCTCGGTGACGAGCGCGGGCAACGGCCTGGACGAATACCCCAACACGCAGGTCCTGCTGGACGAGAACCCGCACGTGAAGTTCTTCAACGGCCGCCGCGGCTACGTACGCACCAAGATCACGCAGCAGGAGATGAAGGTCGACTTCCGCTCCCTGTCGCGCGTCACCGAGCCGTACGCACCCGCCTACACCTCCGGCTCCTTCGTCATCGAGCCGGGCGCCGCCAGACTCAACCCCGCCTGACAGGACCTCCCATGCGCATCCTCACGGCCGCCGCCGCGGCGGCCCTCCTCGCCATGCCGTTCGTGCCGTTAGCCGGCGCCGCCGAAGCCGCCTCGGGCCCGCCGATGGGCTGGAGCAGCCGCTCGCTCGGCTGCTCGGTGTCGGAGGCGTCGGTCCGCAAGGCCGCCGACGCCCTCGTGCCCCTCGTCCCGCTCGGCTACCGGTATGTGATCATCGACGACTGCTGGCTGGCCCCCCAGCGCGCGGGCGGCGCTCTCGCCCCGGACGCCACCCGCTTCCCCGGCGGCGTGCCGGCCCTCGCCGACTACCTGCACGGCAAGGGCATGAAGCTGGGCCTCAGCCTGTCGGCGGGCACCAAGGCGTGCTCCGGCGGCGGCCCCGGCTCGTACAGGAGCGAGGCCGCCGACGCCGAGCAGCTCAAGGGCTGGGGCGTCGACTACGTCAAGTACGACTGGTGCAACGTCCCGACGGCCGACTTCCCCGGCCAGAACGTGCAGCAGATCGCCCAGGCCCTCTACCCGCGCATGCGCCAGGCCCTCGGCGCCGACGTCGTGTTCGCCATGAACAACGAGGACGGCAGCACCGTGCCGTGGCTCTGGGGCAAGAGCGCGGGCGCCACCACCTGGCGCACGAACGTCTACAACCGCCCCATCCCCGACGCCTACCCGAACATGGCGGACATCTGGGAGACCAACCAGCTCAGGGCCGAGTACGCGGGCGCGGGCAGCTGGGCCGACCCCGACCTGATCCAGGCCGGGCGCGGCGGGATGACCGAGACCGAGTACCGCACCCAGTTCACGCTCTGGGCGATGGGCGCCGCCCCGCTGATCCTGCAGGCCGACCCGGCCGCCGCGCCGCCCGCGATCGTGGCCGACCCCAAGGTCGTCGCAATCGACCAGGACCCGCTGGGCGCGCACGGCACGTTCGTGAAGACCGACGGCTGGTACCACGTGCTGGCCAAGCCGCTAGCGGGCGGCGACCGGGCCGTCGCGCTCTTCAACGAGAGCGACCGCGCGGCCACCATCTCCACCCGCCTCGGCTCCTCGCGTTACCGGGTCGAGGAGCTGTGGAGCGGCGCGGTCGCCTCGTCGAAGGGCGAGCTGGCGGCGCAGGTCCCCGCGCACGCGGCCCTGCTCTACCGGGTCGCCGAGAGCCGCGAGCAGGCGCCGCCGCTGGTGACGTTCGAGGCCGACCCGCCGAAGTTCCTCGGCGACGACCGGCCCTCGGTGCTCGAACCGGGCAGGAGCGGCGAGATCCTGACCAGGGTCACCAACACCGGGGCCACCGCGCGCCTGCGTGACGTCGAGGTCGCGGCGCGCGTGCCGGACGGGTGGCAGGTCGCCGCGCGGACGCCCGCCAGGGCCGGCAAGCTGGACGGCGGCGAGACGCTCACCGTGAAGTGGGCCGTCACCCCGCCCGCGGGCGCCGCACCGGGGACCTACGAGCTCACCTTCACGCAGGGCACGCAGAGCGCCGTGGCCGTCGTCACCGTCGCGACGGCGCCTGGCCCCGGCCGGACCTACCTCAGCGACGTGGCCTGGACCAGCGCCAAGAACTACTTCGGCCCGGTCGAGAAGGACACCAGCAACGGTGACAAGGCGGCCGGCGACGGCAGGCCGATCACCATCGAGGGCGTCACGTACGCCAAGGGCCTCGGCGCCCACGCGCCCGCCGAGATCGAGTTCTACACCGCCGGGCGCTGCTCGAGCGTGGAGTTCCAGGCCGGGATCGACGACGAGGTCGGCCCGGCGGGCTCGGCCGACTTCGAGGTCTGGGCCGACGGCGGCCGGGTCGCCCACTCGGGCGTGCTCACCGGCGCCATGCCCGCCCGCAAGGTCACCGCGTCCGTCGAGGGCGCCGGATACGTCCGGCTGGTCGCGACCAACGGAGGCGACAACGCGACCTCCGACCACGCCGACTTCGCCGACGCCGCCATCACCTGTCAGTAAGGAGTTCGCCGTTGTTGATCGTTCCCAAGCCCGTCAAGCACGAGCCCAGGCCGGGTGCGTTCGTCCTCGACCGCGAGACCTCGCTCGTCGCCGACCCGGCGCTCGGCGAGGTGGCCGCCTGGCTGCGCGGCGAGCTCGCCCCCGTCACCGGAGGCCAGCTGCTGCCAGGAGGCTCGGGAACGATCACCCTGGCCCTCGGCGACCTGCCGCCGGAGGCGTACCGGCTGACCGTCGGCGCCACGGTGGAGATCGTCGCGGGCGGCCCCGCCGGCGCGTTCCACGGGGCGCAGACGTTCAGACAGCTCCTGCCGCCCGCCGCGCTCAGGAAGGCCGCGCGTGGGCCGTTCGAGGTGCCCGGCGCGTACGTCGAGGACGCGCCGAGGTTCGGGTGGCGCGGCTGCCTCCTCGACGTCGCCCGGCACTTCATGCCCAAGCGGGACGTGCTTCGCTTCATCGACCTGATCGCCCTGCACAAGCTGAACGTCCTGCACCTGCACCTCACCGACGACCAGGGCTGGCGGATCGAGATCCGCCGCCACCCGAGGCTCACCGAGGCCGGCGCGTGGCGCAAGGAGAGCCAGACCGGCTGGAACGGCGCCATGGACGGCCGCCCGCACGGCGGCTACTACACCCAGGACGACATCAGGGAGATCGTCGCGTACGCCGCGGCCCGGCACGTCACGGTCGTCCCCGAGATCGACCTGCCGGGGCACACGCAGGCCGCCATCGCCGCCTACCCGGAGCTCGGCAACCTGGACACGCCGCTGGAGGTCCGCACGACCTGGGGCGTCGGCCAGAACGTGCTCAACGTCGAAGACAGCACGATCAAGTTCTTCCAGGACGTGCTCGACGAGGTGCTCGAGCTCTTCCCCAGCCCGTACATCGTGCTCGGCGGGGACGAGTGCCGCAAGGACCAGTGGCAGGCCAGCCCGGCGGCGCAGCGGCGCATCGCCGAGCTTGGGCTGCGGGACGAGGAGGAGCTGCAGAGCTGGTTCATCCACCAGTTCGACGCCTACCTGACGGCACGCGGGCGCCGGCTGGTCGGCTGGGACGAGATCCTGGAGGGCGGCCTGGCCCCCGGCGCGGTGGTCGCGTCGTGGCGCGGCGAGCTCGGCGCGGTGGCCGCCGCCCGGAGCGGCCACGACGTGATCAACTGCTCGAACACGAGCCTCTACCTGGACTACCGGCAGGGGCCGGGGGAGGCGGAGCCGGTGCCGTTCGGGCCGGTGCTCAAGCTGGAGGACGTCTACGCCTTCGAGCCGGTGCCGGCCGAGCTGCGCGGCGAACCCGCCGCCGCCCACGTGCTGGGCGCGCAGTGCGGCCTCTGGACGGAGCTGATCGACTCCAGCCGGCACGCGGACTACATGGCCTTCCCCCGGCTGGCGGCCTTCGCCGAGACGGTGTGGAGCTCACCCGAACGGGACCTGGACGACTTCCTGGCCCGGCTGGCGGCGCACCTGCCCCGGCTGGACGCGCTCGGCGTGGAGTACCGGCGCGCGGAGGGGCCGCTGCCCTGGCAGACCCGGCCGGGCGTGCCGGGACGCCCCGAGGACCCGGAGGGCTGGCAGGCGAAGCTCGACGCCTGGACCAGCAACCTGAGGTCCCGCTAGACCTCCACGTGACCGCCGCTGCGCCAGTAGACGTTGCCCTCCCTGGACAGCAGCCCCTCGTCCACGAGGTAGCGGCGCAGCGCCGCGTAGTCGTCGTGGAAGGCCCGCAGGGCCACGTTCACGTCCTTCTCCGGGTAGCGCACGCCGGGCTCGAAGACCGTGGCGATGTAGCGCAGCACCACCAGCCGCTTGTCGCGCCGCATCCCCATGGTCGTCAGCCGCCCGTCCACCAGGAATGTGCGCAGCACCCGCTCCTCGGCGCTCAGCTCCTCGGCCGGCTCGGCCCGCGCCCGGAGCAGCTCGCGGAAGCGCTCGGGCGTGGCCTGCCACTTGCCGCTCTCGTCACACGCCGCCAGACCGCCGGCCGCCAGCTTCCGCAGCGCCTTGGGCGGCACGCCGTCGGTGTCGCCGAGCACCAGGGAGGCGAAGGCCCGTAACGTCTCTTCCTGATAGAGGAGCCCGAGGACGCGCCTGATCTCTTCGTCGTTCACCCCTACCATTTTGTCCCATGTTCCCAGCGCTGTTACTCGCGGTCGCCGTCGCCATCCCCGGCAACTTCCTGCTGTACGAGAAGGCCGCCGCCACCAAGGACAAGAACCCGGAGACGAACTGGGCGACCAGCGGCAAGAAGAGCGCCGACCTCGTCGTGAACCCGTGCCAGCAGGCCAAGCTCGGCCAGAGCGGCCGCACGCAGGCCAGGACGCTCACCTACACCGCGGTCCCCGACTACTCCAAGGCGGAGCAGGTGATCCTCTACGCCTCGCCCGCGGCCGCGGGCAAGGCCCTGCGTGACCTCGCAGCCGCCGCGCGCTCCTGCTCCAGATCCGGCTACCGCTACTCCGCCGTCCCCGCGGACCTCGGTGACCAGGCGCTGAAGGTCACCGGCCAGGCATACCAGGGCAAGAAGGTCGGCGTCGGCGGCGAGCGGGCCATCGTGACCCGCCGCGCCAACGCCCTGATCCTCTACACGGTGTCGGGCGAGTGGGGCAAGCCCGCCAAGAGCGACTTCAAGCAGCAGACCAAGGACACCGGCCGCATGCTCGCGAAAGTCTGCACCATCGCCGATTGCTGATCGCGGGAAATGTCTCGATCTCGGGACACGATCATGACATGACCCCGACGGAATCCGGACGACACTGGATCGACAGGCCTGTGCCGGGGCGCCCTTGCCAGTCCGTTCCGGCACACGGCTTGTCGCTTTTCTGGGGTTGCATTGGGCTTCGGGGGCAGCCCCAGCGCCCCCGGCGCGGCGCCTCAGAGCCGGTTGAGCCCGATCACGTGCAGCACGGCGCGGCCCTCCTCGTCGGACCCCGCCAGGTCGACCTGGGCGTCGATGCCCCAGTCGCCGTCCCCGGCCGGATCCTTGATCGTCTGCCGGACCTTCCAGAGCCCGCTCTCCTCCTCGATCCGCAGCAGCGCGGGCCCGCGCGCGTCGGCGTCGGTGCCGATCTCCTCGTGGTCGGCGTAGTACGCGTCCAGCGCCGCGCCCCAGTCGACGTCGGGGGCGAGCTCCTCCAGCTCGTCCTCCTTCTCGATGGCGCAGAGCTCGACCAGCCGGAACATCGCGTTGCGCACCAGCACGCGGAAGGCCCGCGGGTTGGCCGTGACCGGGCGCACCTTGGTCTCCAGCTGGTCCTTCTGCTCCAGCGCCTCGGCCGGGTTGGTGAGCTTCTCCCACTCGTCGATGAGCGAGGAGTCGACCTGGCGGACCAGCTCGCCGAGCCACTCGATCAGATCGACGAGGTCCTCGGTCTTGAGGTGCTCGGGCACCGTGCGCGACAGCGTGCGGTAGGCGTCTGCCAGGTAACGCAGCACCGTGCCCTCGGACCTGGCCAGCTCGTAGAACTGGATGTACTCGCCGAAGGTCATGGCCCGTTCGTACATGTCGCGGATCACGGACTTGGGGCTGACCGTGTAGTCGCCCACCCACGGGTGGCCGCGCCGGTAGGTCTCGTAGGCCCCGAGCAGCAGGTCCTCCAGCGGCATCGGGTACATGACCTCGGCCAGCTGCTCCATGCGCTCTTCGTACTCGATGCCGTCGGCCTTCATCTGCGCGACGGCCTCGCCGCGCGCCTTCTTCAGCTGCGCCGACAGGATCTGGCGCGGGTCGTCGAGGATCGACTCCACGATCGAGACGATGTCCAGCGCGTACGACGGCGACTCGCGGTCGAGCAGGTCGAACGCGGCCAGCGCGAACGTGGACAGCGCCTGGTTGAGCGCGAAGTCCTCCTGCAGCTCGATCGTCAGCCTGGCCCGCCGGCCCTGCTCGTCGGGCTCGGCGAACTGCTCGACGATGCCGCCCGCCAGCAGTGACCGGTAGATCGCGATGGCCTGGCTGATGTGCCGCCGCTGCCACTTGCGGTCCTCGTGGTTGTCGGTCAGCAGGTGCTTCATCGCCTGGAAGCAGTCGCCCGGCCGGTTGATCACCGCGAGCAGCATGGCGTTGCTGACCTTGAAGCGCGAGTTGAGCGGCTCCGGCTCGGCCTCCTGGAGCTTCTGGAACGTCTCCTCGCTCCAGCCCACGAAGCCCTCCGGCGGCTTCTTGCGCGCGTAGCCGCGCCGCCGCTTGGGGTCGTCGCCGATCTTGGCGAGGGCCTTGGCGTTCTCGATGTCGTGCTCGGGGGCCTGGCAGGCGACGTAGCCGATGGTGTCGAACCCGGCCCGGCCCGCCCGGCCGGCGATCTGGTGGAACTCGCGGGCGCGCAGGCGGCGCACCTTGTTGCCGTCGTACTTGGACAGCGCCGTGAACAGCACCGTCCTGATCGGCACGTTGACGCCGACGCCGAGGGTGTCGGTGCCGCAGATGACCTTCAGCAGGCCCGCCTGGGCCAGCCGCTCCACCAGGCGCCGGTACTTCGGCAGCATTCCGGCGTGGTGGACGCCGATGCCGTGGCGCACGAGCCGCGACAGCGCCCGCCCGAACCGGGTGGTGAAGCGGAACCCCCCGATCATCGCGGCGATGGCCTCCTTCTCGGCCTTCGTCGCCATGTTGATGGACATCAGGGCCTGGGCCCGCTCCATCGCCGCCGCCTGCGTGAAGTGCACGACGTAGACCGGCGCCTGCCCGGTCTTGAGCATCTCCTCCAGCGTCTCGTGCAGCGGCGTCATCCGGTACGAATAGACCAGCGGCACCGGCCGCTCGGCGTGCTTGACCACGGCGGTCGGCCGCCCGGTGCGCCTGGTCAGGTCGCGCTCGAACATCGACACGTCGCCGAGCGTGGCCGACATCAGGATGAACTGCACGTTGGGCAGCTCCAGGATCGGCACCTGCCACGCCCAGCCGCGGTCGGGCTCGGCGTAGAAGTGGAACTCGTCCATGACGACCTGGCCGATGTCGGCCCCGGCGCCGTCGCGCAGGGCCACGTTGGCCAGGATCTCGGCGGTGCAGCAGATGATCGGCGCACCCGGGTTGACGCTGGCGTCGCCGGTCATCATGCCGACGTTCTCGGTGCCGAAGACGGCGCACAGGTCGAAGAACTTCTCCGACACCAGCGCCTTGATCGGCGCGGTGTAGAAGGTGCGCTGGTCGCGGGTCAGCGCCGTGAAGTGGGCTCCCGCGGCCACCAGCGACTTGCCCGAACCCGTCGGCGTGGCCAGGATCAGATTGCTGCCGGAGACGACCTCGATGAGCGCCTCCTCCTGAGCGGGATAGAGGGTGAGCCCCCGCTCGGAGTTCCACTGGACGAACGCGTCGAAGATGGCGTCGGGCTCGGCGTCGATGTCTTCGGGCAGGCGGTCAACGAGAAGGCTCACGCCCTCTATCCTGCCGAAGTTTGCCGGGTGGTCGAGCCGTTCTGGTCAAGAGCGAGCTGGAGCAGCACCGTGTCGACCCAGCGCCCGTGCTTGAACCCCACCGCCCGCAGCCGTCCGGCCTCCTCGAACCCGAACCCCTTGTGCAGCCGCGCCGAGGCCGGGTCGCCGAAGTCGGCGATCACCGCGATCATCTGGCGGGCGGGCGTCTCAGCGGCCCTCCTGATCAGCTCGCCGAGCAGCAGCTTGCCGAGCCCCCGTCCCGTGAGGCCGGGCGCCAGGTAGATGGAGTCCTCGACCGTGTGCCGGTAGGCGGGCTTGGGGCGGTACTGGGAGACGTAGGCGTACCCGGCGACCGCGCCGTCCACCTCGGCCACCAGGAACGGCAGCCCCGCGCCCACGATGCCGTCCGCCTTGGCCCGCCACGCGTCCAGCCCGGGCGGCGTCTCGTCGAACGTGGCCACGCTGCCGGTCACATAGTGGGCGTAGATGTCGGCGACGGCCGGCAGATCGGCCTCGGCAACGTCACGGAGGTTCGTCATGGCGCACATTCTCCCCGAGGGCCGGTGACAGGGGTGTTTCCGGATCCTCACGCCCGTGACCGGGGAGCCGTCATCAGCAGCCCGCCCAGCAGCGCGAGCACCGCGAGGAACGGCCCGCCGCCGGGCGCGAACCCGCCGACCGTGAGCGTCAGCACCCCGCCGCCGACCAGGGCGACCGCGGCCAGCGTGCCGCCCCACCCGGCCCGCCCGTACGGCAGCGCGGGCGGCGCCTCGAACCGGGCGAACCCCTTCAGCAGCGGCCACATGACCAGACATAGCAGCCCGAACCAGACCGGCCACCCCGCCAGCCAGAACGCGCTGCCCGGCCGCGGCGTGTCGATGCCCAGCAGGACCACCACCACGCCGGTGACCGCGAACAGGGCGGGCATGTGCCACAGGTACACGGTCATGATGCGCGGGCCCGCCCAGTCCAGCAGGCGCCGCGTGGGCAGCCGCACCAGCCACGGCCGCAGCAGCGCGGCCAGGCCGACCTGCCCGATCCCGACGGCCAGCATGGCGAGGGTGGGCGGGGCCATGTTCGACACCTCGGCGCCCGGCAGGCCGATCATGCTGCCCGGGTACGGGCCGTACGCCACCAGCAGCGCCGCCGCGCCGAACCCGCTCAAGGCCAGCGCCCACGAGTGACGCAGCCGCCCCTCGGCGTAGAAGAGGCCCAGCTGGTGGATCGCCATCCAGACGAACACGATGTTCAGGTAGCCCACGGCGTCCGAACCGGTCGAGAAGCGCACCACGTCCGTCAGCACCGCCCCCGCCGCCAGCGACGCGGGGACCAGCAGGCCATACCTCTCGTGCAGGCGCAGCGCGAGCGGGGTGGCCGTGACGGCGATCAGGTAGACGGCGAGGAACCACAGGAGCTGGCCGGTCAGCCGCGCGCCCACCTCCAGCGGCTGCTCGGGCACGCCCAGCGTGAGCAGCACGTGGGGGAGCGGGATCCACACCGCGGCCAGCGGCAGCAGCGGCCAGGCCAGCCGGCGCAGCCGGGCCGCCAGCCACCGCTGCGGGCTGCCGCCCGAGCGGCCGAAGCTGATCGCGTTCGCCGCGCCGCCCGCGAAGAACACCAGCGGCATGACCTGGCTGAGCCACGTCACCACCCACACACCCGGCGTCGACAGCGCGTTGCCCGTGGTCAGCCGGCCGTCGTCGTAGGTCAGCACGGGGATCGTCCAGTGCTGGAACACGATCAGCGCCATGCCGAAGACCCGCAGCAGGTCGATGAAGGGGTCCCGCACGGCTGCGCGCGCGCCCGCCGTGCGGCGCGGTCGCTGTTCGACCGGGGCGAGGGGGCGGTCCAGCAGGACGGTCATGGGGAGCCTCGATTTCGCTGGGAGGTGATGGCTCAAGACTCCCGTCGCGGGCCTCCGCGCACATTGCCGCTCTCCGCCGTCTTCCGGTCGAGATCACGTCACCCCGGACGGTAGGGCTGGCCCTACCCCCACACACCTGTGCACCCGCTCGTCCATGTCGGTCGAAGGCCATACCGTGATGCCATGCGCTCCAGGATGAGGCGTGTCTTACTGGACACCCGTTACACGTTGGTCGGCTTCCCCACGGCCGTCATCGGCTTCGCGATCATGCTGGCCGGCTTCGCGGCCGGCGCGGGCACCACGGTCGTATGGGTGGGCCTGCCGCTGCTGGCGGGCACGCTGGTGGCGGCACGGGGCTTTGCCGACGCGGAGCGCGGCTGGCTGTCCGACGTGCTCAAGCGGCCGCCCGTACGGCCCCGCTACAAGCCCGCCCCGCTCGGCGCGGGCCGCTTCCGCCGGCTGGTCAACCCGCTGACCAGCGGGCAGTCCTGGCTGGACCTGCTGCACGGGATCGTCAACCTGCCGTTCGCCATCGCGTCGTTCGTGCTCACGGTGGTGTTCTGGGCGATCCCGATCGCCGGCCTGACGTACCCGCTGTACGGCATCATCACCTCGCGCATCCCGGGCAACGAGGAGCTGCCCCAGCTGCTCGGCCTGGGCGACGGCTACGCCGTCAACTCGATCTTCTACGTCTCTCTCGGCCTCGTCTTCACGCTGATCCTGCCGTTCGCGACGCGCGGCGCGGCGCTGCTGCGGGCCGGGCTGGGCCGGGCGCTGCTGACCGGCGTGGCCGAGCTGCAGGAGCGCATCGACGACCTGGCCGAGGGCCGGGCCGCGGCCGTCTCCGCCGAGGCCAACGCCCTGCGCAAGCTGGAGCGCGACATCCACGACGGGCCGCAGCAGCGGCTGGTCTCCCTCGCCATGGAGCTGTCCAGGGCCCAGCGGCAGCTGGCCAAGGACCCCGACGCCGCGCAGGAAACGATCAAGTCGGCCATCACCGCCACCCGCGAGACGCTCGACGAGCTGCGCGCGCTCTCGCGCGGCATCGCGCCGCCCATCCTGTCCGACCGCGGCCTCGCGCCCGCGCTCGCCGCCCTGGCCGGGCGCTGCACGGTCCCCGTCGACCTCGACGTGCAGACCGTCGAGCGCTACCAGGCCGCGGTGGAGAACGCGATCTACTTCGTCTGCGCCGAGACCCTCACCAACGTGGCCAAACACAGCCGCGCCACCACGTGCACCATCCAGCTCGTCCGCATCGGCAACGCTCTCGTCCTCACGATCGGGGATGATGGGGTCGGCGGCGCGCACGTCGCCAAGGGACACGGTCTCGCCGGCCTGGCCGACCGGCTCCGCGCCGTTGACGGGGAGCTCGAGGTGCAGTCGCCGGATGGCGGGCCGACGTTGATCGTGGCGGAGGTGCCGTGCGGGTAGTCGTGGCCGATGACGCGGTTTTGATCAGGGCGGGCCTGGTCAGGCTGCTGGAGGAGTTCGGCTTCGAGGTGGTCGCGACCGTCGGTGACGGCGACGCGCTCGTGGCGGCGATCGCCGAGCACAAGCCGGACGTGTCGGTGGTCGACGTGCGCATGCCGCCGTCGTTCACCGACGAGGGGCTCAAGGCGGCCGTGGAGGCGCGCCGCAGGGTGCCAGGGGCGCCCGTGCTGATCCTCTCGCAGTATGTCGAGGTCTCCTACGCCGAGGACCTGCTCGCCGACGCCCGGGGCGCGGTGGGCTACCTCCTGAAGGACCGGGTCGTCGACGTGGACGAGTTCCTCGAGGGCCTGCGGCGGGTGGCCGCGGGCGGCACCGTGTTCGATCCGCAGGTGGTGTCCCAGTTGATGGTGCGCAGGCGCAAGGACGACCCGTTGGCGCAGCTGACGCCGCGGGAGCGGGAGGTGCTCGGGCTCATGGCCGAGGGGAAGTCCAATCCGGCCATCGGGCGGCAGCTCGTGATCAGCGACGGAGCCGTGGAGAAGCACATCCGGAGCATCTTCAACAAGCTCGGCCTCTACGCGGAGGACAGCGACCAGCACCGCCGGGTGCTCGCCGTACTCACCTATCTGCGTTCCTGACCTCTTGCGGCCTGGTCTCCTGCGGGGGCTGGGGGCTGGCCGGTCCGCGCGGCGCCGCGCGCGGACCTGGCCGCTCGGGGGGATCTAGCCGAGCGCGTCGACCAGCTTCTTGCGCTGCTGGGCGCCCAGGCCGCCGAGACGGCGCTTCTCGTCGACGCCCGCCTCCTCCATCAGCGCGGTGGCCTTGGCCGGACCGACGCCCTTGACGGCGCGGAGCGCCTGGGAGACCTTGATCTTCTTGGCGATGTCGTCGTCGCGCTCCAGCAGCTGAGCGAACGTCAGCTCGCCGGCCTTGACCTTGGCGAGCAGAGCGGTGCGGGCGGCGCGGGCCTCGGCCGCCTTGGCAAGAGCCGCTTGACGCTGCTCGGGGGTGAGAGTGGGAAGTGCCATCTCAGTTCTCTCCTCGGGGAGTTTTACGTTCGGGTTCTGTTACCCGTGGTGCAGTGGCTAATCATGGCGGATACCAGCGGTTCGTGTTGCGGAAAGCGTCCTCTCACCGTGTCCGCCACACCTCGGCGGCCGCTTCCGCGCACGCGACGTCCTGTGTGACCGTGCCCCCGCTGACCCCGATGCCGCCCGCCACGCGCCACCCCTCGCCGTGGTCCGCCCAGAGCGGGACGCCTCCTCCGACGCACACGAACCCCTCCCGGGGCAGGCCGTGCAGGTCACCCCCCGGAGCCGTCCGCGCGGCCAGCTCCGCGGTGGAGCCGCGCAGGGCCACCGAGGTGTACGCCTTGCCCCGCGCGAGCACCGGCCCCGCGATGCCCGCACCCTCCATACGCTGGAAAGACACCAGATGTCCGCCCTCGTCCACGACCGCCACGGAGATCGCCACGCCTTCGCGGAGCGCCTGCCTGACGGCCGCCTCGGTCATGCGGAGCGCGAGTTCCAGATGCACGCCTGCCGCCCCCAGGTTCCTCGGGTTCCCTCCTCATGCGTACAACCCCTTGGCCGGGCACGGCAAGATCGCTAGCATGGGCGGAGCGCGTACGGGCTACAGCGGCTTCGCCCCCTTCAGCGTGGAATGCGTCACATTCTGCCGCTCGGGCGTGTCGCGACCCTGGTCAGGGTGGTTTTCCCGCCACTTTTCGAGGCCCTCCGGGGTGAGGAAGGCGTCGAAGACCGACTCCATCGCGCCCAGCAGCGCACCCCGCCAGCCCAGCGGCGAGCCCTCGATCGTCGGCGGGTGGTCGCGGCGGATCGCCATGAGGCCGGGCCCGCAGCTGTCCAGCAGCGCCTGCCCGGCCCGTTCGTACAGCTCCACGCCGTGGCCCGAGAGGGTCACCACCTCGGGGTCGTGGGCGTTCACGAGGGCCGCGACGCCGCGTCCGAGCGCTCGCGCGTTGGCCGCGACCGCCTCCTCGCTGGTGGCCAGCACCTGCTCGGCCTGGGCCCGCCCCCTGCCGCCGCCGTAGGCGAGGCCGACGTGGCGGAGGAGGGCGTTCGCGCCGACGTCCATGCCCCAGCAGCCGATCGCGCCGCACGGGCAGAGGCGGTCGCCGCCCGTGAGCGGCATGTGGCCGAACTCGGCGCCCATGCCGCTCGCCCCGCCCAGCGGCCGGCCCTCGACCACCAGCACGCCGCCGAGGTCGAAGTCCACGTGCAGGTGCAGCCCCACCCGCACGCCCCGCAGCCGCCCGCGCCGCGCCTCCGCCAGCGCCGCGAACGCGGTGTCGTTCCCCACGATCGGCCCCACGATCGGCCCCACGATGGGTCCCACGACCGGCCCCCCGACCAGCCCCACGATCGGCCTCTCCACATCCGGGCCGAGCAGCTGCGGCACGTCGACCGAGCGCCAGCCCAGGTGGGCGATGTCGACCAGGCCGCCGTGCCGGACCGGGCCCGCCAGGGCCACCCCGACGCCGATCACCCGGTGCCCGAGGCGGCGCCGGTGGGTCGCGATGGCGTCGCCCAGGGACCCAAGGGCGCCCTCGGGGGTGCCGTCGTGCGGCTCCAGGCCCAGAACCGTCGTCCGGCCGCCCAGCTCGCAGGCCGCCAGCTCCCAGGCGTCCTCCCGCACGTCCACGGCCAGCGCGAGCGGCCCGCGCGGGTGCGGCCCCGGCACCTGCGTCGGGCGTCCCCTGGCGTGCTCCCGCGCGGGCTCCTCGTGCAGCAGCTCGTCCTCGGCCAGGCCGGCGACCAGCACCGAGGCCGTCCCCCTCGCGAGGCTGAGGTCGCGGGTCAGCTGCGACCTGGTGCGGGTGGCCCCGCAGTCATGTACGGCGCGCAGCAGTCGTACCCGGTTGTGCGCGCGAAGCTCACCACTCGTCGTAGCACCGATCACGCTCCACAGTTTATGCTCTAGCCGTGAACAAAATCCCCCTTGATGCCAGACGTGCTCGTATCGGAGTGTTCGGCTTCTTCTTCCTCGCCGGATTCGTCATGGGTCTGTGGGCCGCCGGGCTCCCGTCCCTGAACGACCGGCTCGACCTCGGCTTCGCCAGGCTGGGCAGCGTCCTGCTGCTGATCTCCGGCGGCGCGCTGGTGTCGATGCTGGTGGCCGGGCCCCTGGTCGACAGGTGGTCGAGCCGCCGGGTGTGCTGGATCGGCGGTCCCTTCTCCGGGCTGGTGCTGCTCGGGCCCGCGCTGGCGCCCTCGTACTGGGTGCTGGTGGTGCTGGCGGTGCTGTTCGGGATCGGGCTGGGGGTGACCGAGGTCGGGATGAACGCCCACTCCGTCGAGGTCGAGCGCCGCTACGGCCGCCCGATCATCTCGGCCTTCCACGGCACGTGGAGCCTGGGCGGCGCGGCCGGCGGCGGGCTGACCTCGCTCATGCTCAAGGCCGGGGTGGACCCCCAGTGGCTGCTGATCGTGGCGGCGCTGGTGGTGCCCTTCCTGTACGTCCCCGCGGCGCGCCTGCTGCTGCCCGACCCGCCCGCGCACGCCTCCTCCACGGAAGCGGGCGCCACGCGGGGCTCGTCGCTGGGCTGGGGGCTCATCGCGCTCCTCGGCCTGGCCGCGTTCGCCGGCCACCTGAGCGAGGGCGCGGCCATCGACTGGGCCGCGCTGCACGCGCGTTCGGTGCTGCTGACGGATCCCGCGATGGCGCCGCTCGCGTACACGATCTTCTCGGTGGCCATGACCACCATCCGCCTGCTCGGGGACCCGATCAGGGCCCGCCTCGGCTCGGTGCGCACCATCCAGCTCGCCGGCCTCCTCGCCACGGCCGGCTACGTCCTGGTGCTGGTGTCACCCGCGGCCGGCGCGCTGCGGGTCGTCTGCGCCTGGACCGGCTGGGCCCTGGCCGGCATGGGCCTGGCCACGGTGATCCCGGTCCTGTTCAGCGCGGTCGGCGCCGCCGGCGGGCGGGTGGGGCGCGCGCTGGCCATGGTGACGGCCTTCGGCTACAGCGGCCTCCTCCTGGGGCCCGCGGTGCTCGGATACGTGGCGGAGGCGTCCTCGCTCCCGATCGCCCTGATCATCCCCGCGGTCCTGGCCGCCGTCGTGAGCCTCGCCGGCACCCCCGCGATCCGCTCCCTGACCCGCCTCCCGGCCACCGCCGCCGACGTGGGCGACCACCCCGCACCCGCCCCCGCCCCCGTCCGCGAGTGACAACAATCGGCCTTCAACGCTATGTGGTTGCTCGATTACTCTCAGTGCGAAGTTCCCCCTCGAAGAAAGGGATGTGCATGGGAGTCTCTCACCGCATTCTCGCCGTCTCCGTGGCGGCGCTCTCGGTGGGCGGCGCGCTCACCGCGGCCCGCCCCGCCGGCGCCGTCACGCCCCCGTACGAGCGCCCGCTGTCGCCGGCCCTGGGCGCCCTCGATCACCGGGCGGCGGAGGTCACGGACATCAGGGAAATCCTCAACAAGAGGTCCACGCAGGTGAGCATCTACAAGGGAGAGGACAAGACCTCGATCGCGGTCGCGGCCAACGGCCGCTGGGCGGGCTCCATGTGGGTGCCCTGGGTCGGCAACGACGGTGAGATGGGCAAGAGCATCCGCATCAGCTGGGGCGGCACCGCGCGCTACTGGGTCTTCCAGGACTACTGGAATACCAGCGACCTCGTCAGATACAGCACCACGAACAGCTACCAGAACAGCGTCCCCGTGCCGGGCAGCAACACCGGCGGCGGTCGCAAGAGCCTGACCGTCCAGAGCGACGGCACGCTCGCTCTCACGAACACCGGCTGAGCCGTGTGACGCACCGCCTCGCCTGCCCTGCCGCGCGCTCGCCGGTGGGGCAGGCGCAGGTCGCGTTGCGGGATCGTGACTTGACCTGCAAGTTACATCCAGGTTTCATGTCCCACACGCAGTAAACGTTTACGGCAGTTGATCGTAAACGTTTACACTTCAGGGAAGGGACAGCCGTGGCCGACGGACCGACGATCACCACGATCGCCGAGCGCGCCGGTGTCTCGATCGCCTCCGTCTCGCGGGTGCTGAACGGCCTGCCGACCAGGCAGGAGACCGTGCGCAAGGTGATGGCCGCCGCCGACGAGCTCGGCTACGTGCGCAACGCCGTGGCCAGGTCGCTCAAGTCGCGCCGCACCCACCAGGTCGCCTTCGCCATGGCCGACGTCGGCAACCCCGCCTACCTGGCGATGCTCCGCCAGATCCAGCCCGTGCTGAAGGCCGCCGGGTACCGGCTCGTGCTGCACTCCACCGACGCCGTCGTGGCCGACGAGATCGACGTGCTGCACAGCCTGGGGGAGCGGTACGTGGACGGGCTGATCATGAGCCCGCTGCGGGTCACCGAGGCCCACCTCGAGATGCTCGCCGCCGCCAGGGCGCCCGTCGTGATCATCGGCTCGGTGCCCGAGGGCACCCGCGTGGACAACGTACGGGCGGACTCGCGGACCGGCGTCCGGCTGGCGGTCGATCACCTCTACTCGCTCGGCCGCCGCAGGATCGCCATGGTCAACGGCCCGCTGGACACCGTCCCCGGCGCCTCCCGCGGGGAGGCCTACCGTGAGGCGCTGCGGGACCTGGGCGTGCCCTACGACGAGGACCTCGTGCAGATCGGCGACTTCTACCGCGCGGAAGGGGGCCGCGCGGTGGCGGAGCTGCTCGCCAGGGTCCCCGACGTGGACGCGCTGCTGTGCGCGAACGACCTGATCGCGCTGGGCGCGCTCGACGTGCTGCGGGCCGCGGGGCGCCGGGTGCCGGACGACGTGGCGGTGGTCGGCATGGACGACACCGACCTGGCCGCCGCCTCCTGGCCCGCGCTGACCAGCGTCTCGCTCGGCTCCGCCGAGCGCGGCAAGGCCGCCGCCGAGCTGCTGCTCGAACGGCTGCAGGGCGGCGATCGCGAGCCCAGGCTGGTCACCGTCCCGCCCCGCCTCGTGATCCGCGCCTCCACCGCCGGGGAGCCGGCGGAGACGACAGACGAAAGGGAGAGAGCGTGACGGCGACCGTGACGAGACCGGCGCCGCCGCGTGGGACGCGGCGCGCCCGGCGCCGGGTCTCGCGCCAGACGCGCGAGATGTGGCTGCTCATGCTGCCGGCCCTGGTGCCGGTGGCGCTGTTCAGCGTGGGACCGCTGCTGTACGGCATCGCGCTGGCGTTCACCGACGCCCGTAACAGCCGGGTCCACGAGACGAGCTTCGTCGGCCTGGAGAACTTCGGCAGGCTCCTGACCGACGACGAGTTCTGGTCCTCGTTCAAGATCGGCGCGATCTGGAGCGTCTCCGTGACCGTGCTGCAGTTCCTGGCCGCGCTCGGCCTGGCGCTGCTGCTCAACCAGAACCTGCGCTTCAGGAGCGTGGCCAGGGTGCTGGCGGTGGTGCCGTGGGCGATGCCGCCCGTGGTCATCGGCCTGATGTGGAAGCTCGTCTACCACCCCGACGCGGGCATCCTGAACGACCTGCTGGGCACGGACGTCAACTGGCTGGCCGACTTCTCGCTCGCGCTGCCCGCGATCATCGTGGTCGGCGTCTGGACCGGCATGCCGCAGACCACGGTGGTCCTGCTGGCCGGCCTGCAGGGCGTCCCGAAGGAGCTCTACGAGGCGGGAGAGGTGGACGGCGCGACCCGCTGGCGGCGGTTCTGGAACATCACGCTGCCGCAGCTCAGGCCGGTGATCGTGGCGATCACCTCGCTCGACTTCGTGTGGAACATCAACCAGTTCGGCCTCGTCTACGTGCTCACCCAGGGCGGGCCGGGCGGGCAGACGCGGCTGCCGATGCTGTTCGCGTACGAGGAGGCGTTCAGGTACCGGATGGCCGGTTACGCCTCGATGCTCGGCCTCGCCATGGCGATCGTCGTGCTGGCCGTGCTCGGACTGTACCTGTGGCGCCAGATGAGGGAGGCCAAGTGATGAGGCGGGTCCCGCAGTACGCGGCGCTGGTCGCGTACATCGTCTTCCTGGCCTTCCCGCTGGTCTGGCTGCTGTCGACGGCGCTGAAGACGCCGCGGGAGATGGCCATGGCCGACCCCACCTGGATCCCGCGCGACCCCACGCTGGCCAACTTCGCCGACGCCTTCGGCGAGCAGGACCTGGTCGGCGCGGCGCTGCGCAGCCTGGTCGTGGCGCTGTTCAGCAGCGTGCTCACGGTGCTGGTCTCGCTGCCCGCCGCCTACGCCATGGCGCGCTACCGCGGCCTGCTCAACAAGATCGCCATCGGGTGGGTGCTGGTCAGCCAGGTGTTCCCGTTCATCCTGATCATCATCCCGCTCTTCATGATCATGCGTGACCTGGCGCTGGTGAACACGCTGCCCGGGCTCGTGCTGGTGCACGTGACGTTCACGCTGCC
This sequence comes from Nonomuraea sp. NPDC050786, assembly GCF_040654115.1. Lineage (NCBI taxonomy): Bacteria > Bacillati > Actinomycetota > Actinomycetes > Streptosporangiales > Streptosporangiaceae > Nonomuraea > Nonomuraea sp. NPDC050786. The sequence continues at coordinate 172,612 of NZ_JBFAHJ010000009.1, read as the reverse complement.
GTTCGCGCTGTGGATGCTGCAGGGGTACGTGCGCGCGGTGCCGCGCGAGCTGGAGGAGGCCGCGGCCGTGGACGGCGCGACCCGGCTGCGCTCGATCGCGAGCGTGGTGGCGCCGCTGCTCGCGCCCGGCGTGGTGGCCACGCTGCTGTTCTCGTTCATCTCGTCGTGGAACGAGTTCATGTTCGCGCTCGTCATCCTGCAGAACCCGGATGTCATGACGCTCCCGCTCACGCTGGTGAGGTTCACCGGCCCCGAGGGGGTGGCCAGGCTCGGCCCGCTGGCCGCGGCGTCGCTCATGGCGACGATCCCGAGCCTGATCTTCTTCGCAATCATTCAGCGGCGACTGAAGTCCGGCCTGATGGCCGGCGCCGTCAAGGGCTAGGAGGCTCATATGCGAATCAGGTCCGCTCTGGCGGCCGCGGCGATCCTGACGCTCGCCGCCGCGTGCGGCAGCGGAGGCGGCGGCGGCGAGTCGTCGTCCGCCCCGAACGAGCCGGTGAAGATCAATTTCCTCAGCCTGGCGTGGCAGAAGGAGTCCCTCGCCGCGAACAAGCAGCTCGTGGACGAGTGGAACAAGGCCAACCCGAAGATCCAGGTCACGTACGTCCAGGGCAGCTGGGACAACGTCAACGACCAGCTCGTCACCCAGTTCGCCGGCGGCACGGCGCCCGACGTCATCCACAACGACTCGCCCGCGCTGGCCGGTTTCTCCTCCGATGGCTACCTGCTCGACCTCAAGGACAAGCTGCCCGCCGAGCTCAAGAACGACATCCCGCAGGCCGCCTGGGACACCGTCACCTTCGACGACGGCAAGGGCAACCAGGGCGTGTACGGCGTGCCGTTCCTGCAGGAGTCGCAGGTCATCATCGCCAACAAGAAGCTCCTCGACGCCTCCGGTGTGCGCGTGCCGACGCCCGACAACCCCTGGACGTGGGACGAGTTCTCCGCCGCGGCCAAGAAGATGACCAAGGGCGGCAACTTCGGCGTGGCCTGGCCGATGAAGTCGCCGGTCAACAAGACGCTCAACCTGGCGCTCAACTTCGGCGGCACGTTCTTCCAGACGGCCGACGGCAAGACCACGGTCAAGGTCGGCCCCGAGGAGCGCGAGGTGCTCCAGCGCATCCATGACCAGCTCTACAAGGACAAGTCCGCCGACCCGGCCGCCCTCGGCCAGGGCACCGCCGACCCGCTGCCGGCCTTCTACAAGGGCAAGTTCGCGCTGCTGCCCGCCGGCGTGTACCTGCGCCAGCAGGTCGCCGAGCAGGCCCCGGAAGGGTTCGAGTGGGTCACGCTCCCGGCGCCGAAGGGCACGAGCGCCCAGCAGGGCGCGGTCTCGCAGACGCTCTCGATCGCGCAGGAGAGCAAGCACCCGGACGAGGCCATGAAGTTCATCGCGTTCTTCCTGAACGGCCAGAACCAGGCCAAGCTCGCCAAGGGCGACTGGCTCCTGCCGACCTCCCAGACGGCCGCCGCCGACCCGGCGATGACCACCAAGGAGAACGGCTGGGACGTGGCCACCGCCTCCGCCAAGAACCTCGTCGTGGCGCCGTTCCTCAAGGTGAACGGGTTCGACGAGTGGAAGAGCAAGGTGGCGACGCCGGTGCTGCAGGAGTACTTCGGCAATAAGATCACCATCGACCAGGCGGCCCAGAAGCTGGTCGAGGACGGCAACAAGGTGTTGGAGCGGTACCAGCGGTGAATTTCCGCGACAAGGCCCGTGGGTGTCTGCTCGGCCTCGCCGCCGGCGACGCCCTCGGGGCCCCGGCCGAGAACCTGCCGCCGTCGGAGATCCGGCGGCGGTGGGGCCGGCTCACCGAGATCGAGGGCGGGGGGACCGATGACACCGAGTACGCCATCTTCGCCGCGTCCCTGCTGGTCCGGCACGGGCACGAGCTGACGTCCACCGACGTGGCGGCCGCGTACCGGCGGGAGGTCATCCCGCGGGTCGCGGGGCCCATGCGCGGGGCCGGGTTCTCCGAGCTGGGCACCGTCGAAGCGCTTCGCCGTGGGCTGGAGCCCCCGCTGACCGGGCTGGTGCACTCGCACGGATGGTCGGACGGTCTCGCCATGCGCGCGGCCCCGTACGGGATCTTCTGTCCGGGGGATCCGGCGGAGGCGGCCCGGCTGGTGGAGCAGGACGGGCTGGTCAGCGCGTCCGGCGAGGGCATCCTGGGCGGCCGCGCGGTCGCCGCGGCGGTGGCCGCCGCCATGGGCGGCGCCTCGGCGGAGGACGCGGTGCGGGCGGCGCTGGCGGTGATCCCCGCCGACTCGTGGACGGCCCGCAACGTCGTACGCGCCTGCGCCGTCCTCGGCAACCCCGGCGCAGCCGACGCGGACGGGCTGGTCGAGGCGCTGCACGAGGCCGTGGTCGTCAAGCATTACCCCTGGACCGACGTGGCCCCCGAGGCCGTGGCGCTGGCGTTGGCGGCGGTGCTGGCGGGCGGCGGCGACGTCGAGGCGTCCGTGACGTTCGGGGTGAGCCTGGGCCGCGACGCCGACACGATCGGCGCCATCGCCGGGGCCGTCACCGGAGCCATGCGGGGAGAGCGTGGCGTGCCCGAGCGGTGGGCGGCCAGGATCGGACCCGTGACAGGCAAGTGCCTGCCCGTCGTGGCCGGAAAGCACGTGCTGGACGTCGCCGACGAACTGGCGGGAGGACTGTAGATCACCATGTCGGGGGAGAGAATCAGGGGGGCCTTCGCCGGGCTCGCCGTCGGTGACGCCGCGGGCTGGCCCGCGGCCAGGCACCGGGCGGCCCTGCACGCCCCCTGGAGCAGGCGCCTGCACAGGGAGCTGGACGCGTTCGCCGAGGAGCACCGGGTGACCACGCTGCCGGTCCCGTTCGCGCTCAACCAGCCCACCGCCCCGCTGGCCGTCGGGCCGTCCGACGACGCCGAGTGGCTGGCCTGGACGGTGCTCACGATCGACCGCCCGAGGGCCGAGGCGTTCAGGGAGCTGCTCGACGGCGAGACATCCGGCATCCGCGAGGGAGTGCGGGCGCGCATCTCGGTGGCCACCGCGCTCGACAACCTGGCCAAGGGAGTCGAGCCGCCCGCGTCCGGGCACGACAACCCGCACCACTTCGACGACGCCGCCGCCGTCAGGGCCGTGGCGTTCGGGGCGCTGGGGCGGGACCCCACCCAGGACGCCCAGGTGACGAACGCCTTCGACGGCGTCCTGGGTGCCCAGGCCATGGCCGCCGCCGTGGCCGAGGCCGTGGCGTCGGGATCGGCGGCGGCCGCGGTCGAGGCGGCGCTGGCCGTACTGCCTGAGGACACCGCCATCGGCCACAACGCCCGCCTGGCGCTGGCCGTCACGCGGGAGGCGGGCGACCCGTTCGCGGCCGTGCCCGCGCTCGACGCCGCGCTCATCGACCACGTCTACAGCTACGGCGTGGGCGCCGCGCAGACCGTGCCGGTGGCGCTGGCGCTGGCCGAGGCGGCGGGCGGCGAGCTCGTCCGCGCCGTGCCCGCGGCGGCCTGCCTGGCCGCGCTGGCCGACTCGGCGCCCGCGCTGACCGGGGCGCTGGCGGGAGCCTGCGGCGGGTATGCCGCGATCCCCGATGGGTGGATCGCGTCGGCCCGCACGCTGGCCGGTTGCTGCCTGCCTGACCTGGCGGGCCGGGATCTGATCGAACTAGCGAACAATGTCACGAGCAATCTCACGAGCAATCTCACGAGCAATCTCACGGAGGGAAACGCATGACGCCGCTTGAGGACAGGGCCACTGGCTGCGTGGCGGGGGCGGCGGTCGGTGACGCGCTGGGCGGCGCCACCGAGGGCTGGACCCCCGAGCAGATCGTCGGGAGGTACGGAGGGCGCGTCGAGGGCATCGTGCCGCCGTTCAACGAGGACTGGCGCAACGCCCGCCCCATCGCCCCGTACCACAAGGGCGACGGCCACATCACCGACGACACGTTGATGACGCACGCCCTGATCCGCGTGTACGAGAAGGTCGGCGGGCACCTGGACGCGTACGCGATGGCCGACCACCTGGTGCCGGAGCTCATGGGCGAGCGGCGGTGGATCCCCGAGCTGGAGGCCGAGGCGCTGCCCCTGCAGCGCATCTTCCTGGCCGAGAAGTGGATCGTGGCCAGGCTGCACTACGGGCACGTGGACCCGCGCGAGGCCGGTGCCGGGAACATCGTGAACTGCGGGGCGGCCATGTACGTCGCCCCCGTCGGCATCGTGAACGCCGCCGACCCCGACGCCGCCTACGCCGAGGCCATCGACCTGACCGGGGCGCACCAGTCCAGCTACGGCCGCGAGGCCGCCGGGGTCATGGCCGCCGCCGTGGCCGAGGCCATGCGCCCGGGCGCCAGCGCCGACTCCGTGGTCGCGACGTGCCTGCGGCTGGCCAAGGACGGCACCAGGGCCGCCATCGAGTCGGTCTGCGAGGCCGCCGCCGGGCTGGGGCACTGGGAGGGCTCCTTCGAGACGCTGCGCGCCGCCATGCGGCCCTACGACACCGTCGCCGACACCTACCGCGACCAGGGGCTGGGGGCGCGGCGGCCGAGCCGGACGCACAGCATCGAGGAGCTGCCGCTGGCGCTGGGCCTGCTGGTGATCGCCAAGGGCGACTACCGCGACACCGTGCTGGGCGGCGTCAACTACGGGCGCGACGCCGACTCGATCGCCTCCATGGGCGGGGCGATCGCGGGCGCGCTCGGGGGCCTCGCGGCGATCCCGTCGGAGTGGGTCGCGCAGGTGGGGGCGGCCAGCCGTACGGACCTGGTGGCTCCGGGGCTCGCCATCGCGGAGGTGGCGCGCCGGGTGCACGCCGACGACCTGGCACGGCGCCGCAGCCACGAGGCCGCCTTCGCCGCTCTGGACCGCGCATGATCCGCCTCACCTGGGTCCAGCCGGAGGACCTGATCGGGCACGAGCTCCGCCAGGCCGCCGAGGACGGCCGGGCCGCCGGCCCCGACGGCGGCCGGATACGGGCGGTCGCGGCCCGGTGGCACGCGGCCGGCGGCCACGACGCGCCCCCGCGCGCCGGCGCGTCGGAGCCGGTGGCCGCACGGCTGCGGGGGCTGGCGGAGGAACTGCTGGACGAGCTGGCCACGATCCAGTCGCCGCTGGACGAGCCCTCCGACCTGGCCGCCATCATCGCCGCCTGCCCCGCCTGGCCGGGCACACAACGGCCCGCACGCCCCAATGCCGCCGACACCGCGCCGACGCGCCCTGATGCCGCCGATACCGCACTGACGCGCTCTGATGCCGCCGGAGCTGCGCCGACGCGTCCTCATGCCACCAGCACTGCGTCGGCGGAGGCTGACCCGGCGCGTGTGCTGGGCGCGTGGCTCGGGCGGGCGGCCGGGTGCGTGCTGGGCAAGCCCGTGGAGAAGATCCCGCGGGCGGGCATCAGGGAGATCGCCGAGGCCACCGGCAACTGGCCCATCCGCGGCTGGTTCACCGCCGAGGGCCTGCCGGACGACGTGGCCCGCCGCTGGCCGTGGAACCGCCGCAGCGCGGTCAACTCGCTCGCCGAGAACATCGACGGCGTCCCCGAGGACGACGACCTCAACTACCCGCTGCTGGCCCTGTCCGTCCTCGAGCGCCACGGCCGCGGCTTCACCACCGAGGACGTGGCCAAGCTCTGGCTGGACGAGCTGCCCGCGGGCCGCACGTTCACCGCCGAGCGCGTCGCGTACCGCAACCTCCTGGACGGCGTCGAGCCGCCGGCCACGGCCACCCGCCGCAACCCGTTCAGGGAGTGGATCGGCGCCCTGATCAGGGCGGACGTGTACGGCTGGGTCAACCCGGGCGACCCGGCCACGGCCGCCGAGTACGCCTGGCGCGATGCCAGGCTCACGCACACCGCGAACGGGATCTACGGGGCGATGTTCGTGGCCGCGATGTGCGCGGCCTCGATGGTCGCCGCGGACGTGGAGGAGGTCGTACGGGCGGGCCTGTCCGTGGTGCCGGAGCGCTCGCGCCTGCACGAGGCGGTACGCCTGGCCGCCGCCGACGCCGCACGCGAGGACGACTTCGAACGCGTCATCGACCTCCTGCACGAGCGCCATGGCGACCTGCACTGGGTGCACACGGTCAACAACGCCGCCCTCATCGCCGCCACGCTCGTCCACGGCCGGGGCGACTTCACCGCCACCATCGCCGGAGCCGTCGCCGGAGGGTGGGACACCGACTCCGCCGGTGCCACGGCCGGGTCCGTCGCGGGCGCGCTCAACGCGGGCGTGCCGGACCGGTGGCGGATGCGGAACACCCTGGCCAGCAGCCTGACGGGGTTCGACGGGGTGGGGCTGGACGCGCTCGCCGCACGGACACGGGAGATGATGAGGGCATGATCTCGGTTTTCGGCAGCGCCAACATGGACCTCGTCGCATACGTCTCGCAAGCCCCCAAGCGGGGCGAGACGGTGACCGGGCACCGGTTCAGGACCGTGCCCGGCGGCAAGGGCGCCAACCAGGCCATCGCCGCCGCCCGCGCGGGCGCGCAGGTGGCCTTCCTCGGGGCGGTGGGCGACGACGGCTTCGGGGCGGAGATGCGCGCCACGCTGGTGGAGGCCGGGATCGACGTACGCGGCCTGCGCCAGGTGCCGGGGCCGAGCGGCATCGCCCACATCGTGGTGGACGACGCCGGCGGCAACTCGATCATCGTCGTCCCCGGCGCGAACGGCACCGTCACCGGCCCCTCGGGCGAGGATCTGGCCGCCATCGCCCGCTCGGAGGCGCTGCTGCTCCAGCTCGAGCTGCCCCTGGAGGCCGTCGTCGCGGCCGCCCAGGCCGCCCAGGTCTCCGGCGTGCCGGTCTTCCTCACCCCCGCCCCCGCGCGGCCGCTGCCGGACGAGCTGTTCGACGCCGTCACGACGATCGTCCCGAACGAGCACGAGGCCGCCGCCATCACCGGCGCCACCACCCCGGAGGCCGCCCTCGACGCGCTGCTGGAGCGGGTCCAGGAAGCGGTGATCACGCTCGGCTCCGAGGGCGCGCTGTACGGGTCGAGGTCGGGCGAGCGGCTGCGGGTGCCGGCCGTTAAGGTGGACGCGGTGGACACGACGGCGGCGGGCGACACGTTCGTGGGCGCGCTGGCCGTGGCGAGGTCGGAGGGGCAGGGCATGGCGGACGCCCTGGCCTTCGCGTCCACGGCGGCGGCGCTGTCGGTGCAGCGGGAGGGCGCCAGCACCTCGATGCCGACCCGGCACGAGATCGAGAACACCCTCCCGTGACGTCAATCGCGCCCTGCTGACGTCTCTTCCTCGTGCATCCATGGGAGCCTGACCGGGGCGGCGGGCCATAAGCCGGCCAGCAGATCGGGCAGCAGCCCGGCCAGCCCCGGCGGGAACACCCGCTCCCGGGTGGCGGCCAGCTCGCCGGCGCTCCACCAGCGGTTGCCGTGCCGGAAGTCCTCCGTCTCGTAGTCCTCCAGCGCGGTGGGCGCCACGGTCGCGGCCGCCACGCGGGCGAAGAAGTACGTGTGCACGGAGTAGAAGTGCCGGCCCAGGTTGGACCACGCGCCCTCGTTCACCGCCACGGGGTCGCCGAGACCGGCGGGATCCAGCACGTGGCCGGTCTCCTCCAGCGCCTCGCGGGCCGCCGCCCGCGCCGGGGTCTCTCCCGCCTCCAGCCCGCCGCCTGGCAGGTGCCAGGCCGGCTCCTTGGGCCACGGGTCCGGCGGGACGAACCGGAACAGCAGGACGCGGTCGTCGGGGGAGGCCAGGATGACGCGGGCCGTAGGGCGCCGGGTGCGGATGATCACCCCTGAACGGTAACAAGGCCGGTTTCCGGGGCAGGTGGTGACTATGACCGAGAAATACGACGAGCTGCCCGAAGCGGTGCGGGGCATCGACGGGGAGAGCGAGATCGTCGCGGAACGGTCCTGCGCCAGCACTCCGAAGTACCGCCGTCCCATTCCCGCCGATCCGCCGGAGGAGTGGGAGGAGCCCCAGCCCGAGGAGTGGGACGAGGACGAGGACGTCACCCGTCCGGACGCGGGTCCTACAGGCTGACAGGACTCTCCGGAGCGGGCCGACTGTGGGTGGATCACGCCCTCAGGAGCGGTTGCCGTGCAGGTGGGCGAGGGTCTGCTCCAGCTCCTCCTGCAGGATGTCGCCGGCCGCGTCCCCGTCGCCGCGCCGGATGGCCGACACCAGCGCCGCGTGCGTGTCGTGCCCGGGATTGCGATCGTGCGAGCGCAGCCCGAGCACCTCCACCAGATCGATCAGCCCCCCGCGCAACGCGGGCGCGAACTCCGCGAAAAGATCCGTCAGCACCGGATTGCCGGCCGCCGCCACGACCGCCCGGTGCAGGGCGATGTCCGCGTCCACGAACGCGGCGTCGTCCCCCGTCGCCGCCCCGGCCCGTGCCGCCAGCGCCGCTTCGAGCGCCGCGACGTCCTCGTCCGTACGCCGCCGCGCGGCCAGGCGGGCGGCCTGCGTCTCGACCATCATGCGCACCTCGTAGACGTCGGCGATGGCGGCCCGCCGCAGCCGGGCCGGCCAGTCCTCGGCGGGCTCCGTGGCGATCACGAACACGCCGGACCCCTGGCGGGCCTGCACCAGCCCCGCCCCCGCGAGGGCCCGCAGCGCCTCACGCACGGTCGAGCGGCCCACGCCGAGCGCCTTGGCCAGCGCGTTCTCCCCGGGCAGGCGCGTGCCCACCGGCCACTCGCCCTGCGTGATCTGCTCGCGCAGGTGCTCGGTGGCCTGCTCGACGAGCGGGCTGGGGCGGAGTGAGCCGAGCGGCATCGCATGAACCTCTCAGGTTGTCTGAGGACCTGTGTTGTGGTTAGTGTAGCCGACATGACGTTGCGTGCTCTCCTTCTCGGCCGCCGCGACGGGGCCTGACCGGACCGGCACCCCGTCGCGGTGATCAGGGTGCCCGCCGGTCCTTCCCACCGACGACGGAGAAGGAAGTCAGCCGTGTACGAATGGAACCGGCAGCGCCCCAGCGCCATGCCGTACCGCCGCTACAAGCCCGCCCACGAGCGCGTCGAGGTGCCGCTCACCGACCGCGCCTGGCCGTCCGCCCGCATCACGCGGGCCCCGCTCTGGGTCCCCGTCGACCTGCGCGACGGCAACCAGGCGCTGGCCGAGCCGATGGACCCCGAACGCAAGAGCCGGATGTTCGCGCTGCTGGTCGGCATGGGATTCAAGGAGATCGAGGTCGGCTATCCGTCCTCCAGCCAGCTCGACTTCGACTTCGTCCGCGAGCTGGCCGCGCCCGGGAGGGTGCCGGAGGACGTGACCGTGGTCGTCTTCACAGCCGCCAGGCAGGACCTGATCGAGCGCACGTTCGCCTCGATCGAGGGCCTGCCCCGGGCAGTCGTGCACCTGTACACCGCCACCGCCCCCACCTGGCGCGACGTGGTCCTCGGCCACGACCGGCGCGAGCTGCGCGCCCTCATCATGGACGCCGCCGGGCACGTCGCCAGGCTCGCGGAGGGCCGCGACGTGCGCTTCCAGTTCTCGCCGGAGGTGTTCAACCTCACCGAGCCGGACTACGTACTGGAGGTCTGCAACGACCTGACGGCCCTGTGGGACGCCTCACCGGACCGCCCGGTGATCCACAACCTGCCCGCGACGGTCGAGGTGGCCACGCCCAACGTGTACGCCGACCAGATCGAGTACATGCACCGCCACCTGGACCGCAGGGATTCGGTGATCCTCTCCGTGCACCCGCACAACGACCGCGGCACCGGCGTGGCCTGCGCCGAGCTGGCCCTGCTGGCGGGCGCGCAGCGGGTGGAGGGCTGCCTGTTCGGCAACGGCGAGCGCACCGGCAACGTGGACCTGGTGACCCTCGCACTCAACCTCCACTCCCAGGGCGTCGATCCCATGCTGGACCTCTCCGACATCGACGAGGTGCGCCGGGTCGTCGAGCACTGCAACCGGCTGCCGGTGCCCGACCGCCACCCGTACGCGGGCGACCTCGTCTACACCGCCTTCTCCGGCACCCACCAGGACGCCATCGGCAAGGGGCTGGCCCACCACGCCAAGCGGGCCGCGGAGCTGGGCGTCCCGCCGGAGCGGGCGCCGTGGGACGTGCCGTACCTGCCCATCGACCCCGCCGACGTGGGCCGCGACTACCAGGCGGTCATCCGCGTCAACAGCCAGTCGGGCAAGGGCGGCATCGCCTACCTGCTCCGCACCCGCCACGGCCTGGAGCTGCCCCGCCGGCTGCAGATCGACTTCTCCTCGGTCGTCCAGCGGGCCACCGACGGCAGCGGCGAGGAGATCACGGCCGAGCAGCTCTGGGAGCTCTTCCACGCCACCTACCTGGCCCCGGGGGAGACGAGCGCGCTGGCCGAATGGAGCACGAGGGAGACGGGGCCGGGGGCGCACGAGTTCGCCGGCACGCTGCGGTCGGGGCGCCGGCTGCACGGCACCGGCAACGGGCCGCTGTCGGCGCTGACCGCCGCGCTCGCCGCCGACGGGATCGACGTCGACATCCTCCACTACGCCGAGCACGCCCTGGACCCCGGCCGGGGCAGCCGCGCCATCGCGTACGTGGAGGCCCGCGTGGACGGCGCCACCCGCTGGGGCGCGGCCCAGGACACCTCCGTGCTGACCGCCTCGGTCCACGCGGTGCTCGCCGCGGTCAACCGCGTCCTGGCGGATGTGCCAGTCTGATCACCGGACCTGAGGAGGGCGACGTGCTACGCGTGCTGGAGACGCTGCGGGAGGCGCCGAGCGCGGGGGCGTCGTGCCGGGCCGCCCGGCCCGCTTCGTCATGGCCGGCCCCCACGGCCGCGAGCTCGATCTGCACCCGCTGCGGTTCGCCCCGGACGGCTCGGCGCTGCAGCGCCTCGACGACCAGGGCGGCGCCCTGTCCTACCCGGCCGCCGCCTTCGTCACCGGGATGATCGACGGGGTGCGGGTGCCCTGCCTGTCGGCGGCCCAGCAGGTGCACTTCCACCAGGGGTACGAGCCGAGGGCGCGCGACCTGCACGACATGGCGCAGCTACGGGAGGCGTACGGGATCGCGACTCACTTCTGAGTGGCGATCCTCGCGTCCAGGTGGGCCGCGCACTCGTCCCGGAAGGCGAGGACACGGGAGCGCAGCAGCTCGGGGTCCTCCAGCACGGCGCGGGAGACCGAGGGCACGACGGCGTGCCGTACGGGCCCGAACAGGCGGGCGATGTCGGCGGGGGTGGCTCCCTGGGCGCCCAGCCCCGGCGCGAGGATGGGCCCGTTGAGGTCGAGCAGCGAGTCCTCCAGCTCGGGGAGCGTGGCCCCCATGACCACCCCCACCGGCCCGAACGGGGTGTGCCCGGCGTTCGCCGCGGCGGCGCCGGTGAGCACCTGGCCGGCCACGAGCCGCTGCAGCGGGGCCGCCTCCGGGTTGGAGGTGCGGGCCAGCACGAACACCCCCGCGTCATTGGCCACGGCCGAGTTGATCGCCCCCTCCAGCGACCCGAACCCGAGGTAGGGGCTCAGCGTCACGGCATCGACGGCCAGCGGGCTGCCCCGGTCGAGGTAGGCCTCGGCGTAGGCGGCCATCGTGCTGTCGATGTCGCCCCGCTTGACGTCGAGCACCACCAGCGTGCCGGCCTCGCGCAGGTCGGCGATGGTGCGTTCCAGCACGGCGATGCCGCGGCTGCCCCAGCGCTCGAAGAAGGCCGACTGCGGCTTGACCACGGCCGCCACGTCGCTCACGGTGTCGACCACCGTGCGGCTGAAGCGTTCGAGACCGGCGGGCGAGTCGTCGAGCCCCCACGCGTGGAGCAGCGCCGGGCTCGGGTCTATGCCCACACAGAGCGGTCCGTACTCGTCGAGCCTGGCTCTCAGGCGTGTCCCGAACGACTCGTTCATCTCGAAGGGCCCCCTTACGACGTACGCAGCCTAGCCCCGGCGGCCACGGCCAGGAATGTTTACTGCCGCGATGATATGAACAGCTGTCTTCCAGGAGTGGCCTTGGGGGTAGATCAGGCTACATGTACGAGATCGCCCAACGGGTGCTGGTGCTGCGTACCGATCCGCCGCGCGATGTCACCGTCACGGTCGGCGTGCCCTATGAGGAGCCGACGGGGGATTGGTCGTGCCCGTACCGGATCGACGGGCTTGACGGGTGGGAGCACGAGCGGAAGGTCACCGGGCTCGACTCGCTGGAGGCGATCGAGCTGGCCCTGGTCATGGTGCGGGCCGCGCTGGCCGGGTCGCACGAGGCGAGGGAGGGGCTGCTCCACTGGGAGGAGGTGCCGGGGCAGCGCCCGCAGACGGTGTACGTGAGCATGGACAAGAACCGCGACATCGCTTATATCGCGATGAAGCACGAAATAGTGCCAGGTGAGGTGGCAAGTCAGGTCGCGGCAGAAGGCGTCGTCCTCGACTTCGGGGGCGCCGGGCAGCTCCTGGGCCTGGAGCTGACGAACGCGGCGATGCGGCTCCCGCCCGAGATGCGGATCTGATCCCCCGGGTCTGAGTGCTCTGTGTCTGATGCGTCGGCGGGATGACGTGCCGGGATAATCGGCGCCGTGAGCACCATGACTCTCCCGCGCATCGTGGCCACCGACCTCGACGGCACCCTCCTCAACTCCTCCGGCGTCATCACCCCCCGTACCAGGAAGGCTCTCCAGCTGGCCCGCGCGGCCGGAGCCGAGATCGTCTTCGTCACCGCCAGGGCGCCGCGCGGCATCCGCGAGATCGCCGTCCAGGCGGGCGTCTCCGGCACCGCGATCTGCAGCAACGGCGCGATCGTGTACGACCTGGCCACCGACGAGATCACCGCCGGCCACCTCCTGGACCGGGCGGCGGCGAGGCGCGTCGCGGAGGCCCTGTCCGAGGCCCTGCCCGGCGTCGGCCTGGCCGTCGAGACGGGCAGGAACCTGCTCACCGAGGCCGCCTACACCCGGCGCGTCGAGCACGACCTGGCGAACTACCGCGAGGTGAGCTCGGTCTTCGACGGCGACGACCCGATCGTCAAGCTGCTGGCCCTGTCACCCGGCCACACGGCGGACGAGATGTTCACGGCCGTGATCGCGGCGATCGATGGTCAGGCCGAGGTCACGCACTCCGGCGTGGACGGGCTCCTCGAGATCAGCGCGCCGGGGGTGACGAAGGCGGGCACGCTCGACGTGCTCTGCCGGGAGCGGGGGATCGAGCCCGGCGAGGTGGTGGCGTTCGGGGACATGCCGAACGACCTGGCCGTGCTCGCGTACGCGGGCGCCGGGTACGCCATGGCCAACGCGCACCACCTGGTGCTGGCGGCGACCGAGCGCCGGACGCTCTCCAACGACGAGGACGGGGTGGCCGCCGTGCTGGAGTCCCTCTACGGCTGACGCCCGCCTCAGGTCTCCCAGCGGTCCTGGGCGGCCATGACCTCGTCGGCGTGGTCGTACGCCCAGGCTCCGAACGCCTCGATCGGGCCGAGGAGGGTGCGGCCGAGATCCGTCAGCTCGTACTCGACGCGGGGAGGGGCCTCCGCGTAGGCGCGGCGCGCGACGAGGCCGTTGAACTCCAGGCGGCGCAGCGTCTCGGTGAGGACCTTGGTGCTGATGCCGCCGATCTCCTCGCGCAGCCGTCCGGGGCGGCGCGGGCCGTGGCGCAGCGCCCAGAGGACGACCGCGTTCCAGGTGTTGGCCAGCAGGTCGAAGGCCAGCCTCGCCTGGCAGTCGGCGACGAACAAGGGAGCCTCCATTAGGCACCGAATGGTGTGTGACGTCCTTTCTACAGTCCTTCTACCAGTTCACACATGGGAGGACGGACATGCGGATCGGGATCCTGGGAGCGGGCGGCATGGCGGACGCCCTGGGCACGCAGTGGGCCAGGGCGGGACACGAAGTGATGATCAGCGGGCGGGACGCGGCGGCGAGCGCGGCCCGTGCCGCGAGCATGACTGCGCAGGCCGAGGGGGCGGCCGTGCGCGCCGGGAGCTGGGCGGAGGCGGCGGAGTTCGGGGAGGTGGTGATGGTGGCCGTCAGGCAGGCGGGGCTCGCCGGCGTGCTCCGGGCCGCAGGGGCCGCGCTGCGCGGCAAGCCCGTCATCGACGTCGCCAACGCCGAGGGCCCCTTCGACCCCACCCGGCCGATCGCCACGATGATCCACGATCTCACGGGTGGTCATGTGGTCAAGGCGTTCAACCTGTGCCACGTGGACGTCTGGCGGATGACGCCTCCGGTGTTCGACGGCAGGCCGCTCGCCGTGCCGCTGTGCGGGGACGACCCGGCGGCCCTGGCGGCCGTACGCACGCTGGTCACCGACCTCGGCTGCACGCCCGTGGACGGCGGCGGGCTCGGGCGGGCCATGCTGCTGGAGGCGACGGCGGCGTTCATGATCGGGCTCTGGTTCGGCGGCGCCGACGCCCAGGCCGTCCTGCCGCCGATGTCCCACTCGGGCGTCTCTTAGCGGGGGCGTACGACTGTCTTGGCGGGCGCGTACGACTGGCGGCGTATCGGGGATGACGACGAGCGGCGGATGCGCCGGCGGCGGCACCGGCAAGATCCTGGAGACCTTCACCCGAGGTCAAAGGAGAGATCCAGTGGTAACCCAGGTCGCCAAGGGGAGCGGGTACGTGACCGCGTTCAGGGCCGCCGTCGTGCTCAACACGCTCTCCGTGCTGGCCCAGGCCGTGACGGCCGGGCAGCTGATGAGCGGGGGAGGGGCCAGCGCCCACGGCACGGGGGCGCTGGCCGTGCACGTGCTGGGGCTGGCGCAGCTGGTCGCGGCCGTCCTGCTGTGGCGCCCGGGGCGGGTCGCGGGCTGGCCCGCGCTGGTCAGCCTCGCGGTGCTGCTGCTCGGCTTCCTCCAGTCCGCCATGGGCGGCTCGGGCGTGCTGGCGGTGCACGTGCCCCTCGCCATGACCCTCTTCGGCCTCAGCGTCTGGCTCCTCGTCTGGGCCTGGCGCCCCACTTCCGCCCAGTCCGGTGCTTGAACGCTGCGTATTCGGTGTGTCGCATGCCGTGACGGTTTATCATGGCGGCATGACCGCTCCCCACAATTGCGCACACCTCGCCGACCGCGTCCAGCGGCTCGAGGCGTGGGCCGTCACCGTCGACGGCGACATCGCGAATACCAAGGCGAAGCTCCCCGCGATGATCCGCGAGGAGATCCTCAACTACACCGAGCCGGTGTTCGGCGAGATCATGGCCGGCAATGCCACACTCGCGACGAAAGAGCACCTGAACGCCCTCGAACGACGGCTGACTGACCGGATGGATACGCGCTTCCAGGCGGTCGATGCCAAGTTCGATCAGGTCGATGCCAGGTTCGATCAGATGGAGAAGCGCTTCGAGAAGCGGTTCGAGTCGGTCGACGCAAGGCTGGATCAGATGGACAAGCGGTTCGAGTCGGTCGATGCAAGGCTGGATCAGATGGACAAGCGGTTCGGGTCGGTCGACGTCAAGCTGGACAAGATCCTGGCCGCCCTCGGCATGGCGGGCGGCTGATACCGACGCCCCTTCTCGCCACGCTCGGCCCGGCAGGTGCGGTCAGCCGGGATGGCGGGCCAGGTGGTCGGCGTGGCGGATCGGGTCCGGGAGGCGGTAGCGGGGGGCGAGGCGCAGGGCCTGGTCGGTGGCCGTGTCCAGGGAGATGCGGTGGCCCTGGGAGACGTACACCGGCTTGACGCCCCGCTGGGTGCGCAGTGCCCGCCCCACCACGGCGCCCTCATGGACGATCGGCGACCAGTCGCCCCGCTCCGCCCCGGGCATGTCGTACGTGCCGACGAAGGGTGTCTTGCCCACGCCGAGCGCGGGCAGCCCGGCCAGCACGCCAAGGTGGCAGGCCAGGCCGAAGCCGCGCGGATGCGCCAGCCCGTACCCGTCGCAGACGAGCAGGTCAGGCGTTACGGTGAGCCGTTCGAGCGCCTCCACCAGAGTGGGCAGCTCGCGGAAGGCGAACAGGCCCGGCACGTACGGGAACGCCACCTTGCCCTCGACCGCCACCTCCTCGACCGTCGCCAGCGTCCCGGCGTCGAGCACGACCACGGCGGCCGTCAGCGAGTCGCCCCGGTAATGCACGTCGAGGCCCGCCACCAGGGAGAAGGCGGTGGGTCCCGTGAGCTCGACGTGCCCGCGGAGCCGGTCCTGGATGGACTCCGCCTCGGCAACGGTGGTGGGCCACGGGTGAAGCTGCTCCATCTGCATTCGCCCTAAGGTATGCCCCAGCGGCTAGATGCTTGATTCCAAGGGGTAGGGGATCAGGCGTCCTGTTCTGTGCTCTACTCGGCCGCGCAGGGGGTCACCAGCACCTGAAAGAGCGCTTCGATGTGCTGGGCGAGGTCCTCCGGCGGTCCCTCGCTCAGCGCCGGCGTGCCCAGAACGCTGCGCAACAGCCACACTCCAGCCTGGAGAGAGAGCATCAGTTCCGCCCGGATTCCGGCTCCGGCACCGGACAGCTCTTCGTTCAGGTGCCGCCCGGCGTGGCGGGTGATCGCCTCGCGCATGATCTGCGCGGCCCTGGGATTGGCCGCTGACCTGAGCATGAGCAGGAACGGGCCCAGCTCCTCCGCCTCTGGGGCAGTCCGCGCCACCAGCGTCCGCGCGGTTTCGCCGGCCAGTGCCGCACCCGTGCCCGCGATCACCGTGCGCGGCGCGAAGGCCGCATCCACGGCCTCCGCGAACAGCTGTTCCTTCGACCCGAAATAGCGGTTGATGAGCATCGCGGTCACGCCCGCGCTCTGCGCGATGTCGCGTACTCCCACTCCGTCGTAGCCGTACCGGGTGAAAGCGGCGACCGCCGCGCTCAGGATGGCCTGCCGGGTCGCGGAGGCGTCGCGTCGGCGCTTGGGAGGGCCGGGGGTGTCCTGCGGGGCGGCGTCACTCATGTCTACGAGTGTATACTCAGATAAGTCTACAGTTGTAGACATCGGGACGCCTGGGCGTCCCGGGCGGCTCGACCATCACGCGAGGACACCATGAATCTCCAATTGACAGACAAGCGCGCGCTGATCACCGGTGCCAGCTCAGGGCTCGGCGCGGCCATCGCCAAGGCGCTGGCCGCCGAGGGTGCCGACGTGGTCGTCCACGGCCGCGACCGTGCCCGCGCCGAAGCGGTCGCCGAGTCCATTCGGGCCACCGGCGGCAGCGCGCACATCGCTGTCGGCGACCTGGCCGACGACGCCGGTGCCGACGCCGTGGCCGAGGCCGCGCTGGCAGGCGGGCCGATCGACATCCTGGTCAACAATGCCGGTTCCTACCCTCACCGCTCCTGGAAGGAGGCGACCGCTGCGGATTGGAGCCGGGCCTACGAGGTCAACGTCGTCTCCGGCGTCCGCATGATCCTGCGGATCGTCCCGCGCATGCACGAACGCGGCTGGGGCCGGGTCATCCAGATCGGGGGCGGGCTCGCCCTCCAGCCGGGTGCCGACCTCCCCCACTACACGGCCACCCTGGCCGCCCGCCACAACCTCACGGTCTCCCTGTCCCGCGAGCTGAAGGGCACCGGCATCACCGCCAACACCGTCGCGCCGGGCGCCATCCTGGTCGACACCGTCCAGCAGTTCCTCACCGGCCTTGCTCCTGCGCGTGGCTGGGGTGAGACGTGGGCGGAGATCGAGCGCAATGCCATCGAGGAACTGGTGCCCAACGACGTCGGCCGGATGGGCCGTCCAGAGGAGATCGCCGCCGCGGTCCTCTATCTCAGCGGCCCGCTCGCCGATTACGTCACGGGCACCACGCTGCGGGTGGACGGTGGCACCGTCCGCGGTGTCCACTGACGCCATGATAACCGTGGGTAATGGCCTGATCCCTAAGCGGTGACCCTGTATATCCATTCGGCTGGATCATTAACCAAGTTTCGGGCATGCTTGTCTAGATCTTCAGTCAAAGGAAGGGACATCACGTGCGAGTTCCTCGCAAGGCCATCCTCTTCACGACGGCACTGTGCCTGAGCGGCGTCTTGGCGACTCCGGCGAACGCCGCCGCGCAGAGCCCAGAGGGCATCTGCGGGGCCGGTTTCGGCCGCGTCTCCGACGGTACGAAGGCCGTCACGACACCCAGCGGCCGCCGGTACGGCACGGTCTACCTGCTCTACAACAGCAAGACCCAGCAGAACTGCGTGGTCACGATCAAGTCCAGCTTCGCCGGCACGAAGACTCCGGTGAGCGCCGAGCTCACCGTCATGCCCAAGGCGATCAAGGACACGAAGCAGGACCCGATCGTGCGCCGGGAAAGCGGCAATTTCAAGTTCTACGCCGGACCGGTGAAGTACTGGGCCAAGCAGGCCTGCGTGAAGTTCTGGGGCACGATCAAGCCGCTCGGGCACGATCCGGCCGTGGCACGGGGCGGACGTCAGAGCTGGGGCAACTGCGGCGGCTAGGCGGGCGTTCGATCCCGTCTGATTCCGGATCATGGCTTCGGAGCGGTCGAGCCGGGCGCGCACATCCTGCCGTGTCGGACCGCTCTGGATGACGGGCCCCGTGAGGTCACGTCTGTAGGGTCGGAATCATGAGCGAAGTGCTGGTGGTCGTCGGTCCTGGCCTGGTGGCCGACGCCGGGCTGCTCCAAGAGATCGCCACGCGCGAGTTCGCCACTCTCGGTGTCTCCGGCACGCTCGTCCACGCCCGCGACGCCTCCCACGTCCTGGCCCTGCTGACCGGCGCGGCCTCCGCGGTCGTGCTGCCCGGGCCCTCGGACGAGGTGCGCGGGCTGATCGGGCGGCCGCTCGGAGCGGTGGTCTGGGTGGACGTCGAGCGCGCCGACGGGGTGAGGGCCGGGGCCGGTGCCGCGCATCTCCACGGACGCGGCATCAACGGGCTGGCCTGGGGGATCCGGCACGCCGTGCACCGCGAACGGCACCCGTCCCGGCGGATCGCGTACGGGGAACTGCCGGATCAGTGGGGCGAGCTGTACCTGCCGGGCGGGCCTGAGGGCGGACGGGCGGTGCCGGTCGTGGTGCTCGTTCACGGCGGGTACTGGCGGTCCATCTGGGCGGCCGACCTCATGGAGCCGCTCTGCGCCGACCTGGCGGGTCGCGGGTTCGCGGTGTGGAACCTCGAATACCGTCGGCCCGACCTGCACGGCTGGCAGGCGACCACGGCGGATGTGGCGGCCGGGCTGGCCGCCCTCACGACGACCGCCGCGTCCCCCGGCGGTGTCCCGCCGGGGGACGGGCCGGGCGACCGGGCGATTCCGCCGGGCTTCGCCGAGGTGGCGGGCTTCCTGGACCTCGGCAAGGTCGCCGTCGTCGGGCACTCGGCGGGAGCCCAGCTCGCCCTGCGCGCCGCGGCGGATCGCGCCCGGGCGGCGGGGCAGCATGTCCCGGACGCTGGGGCGGATGCCGCGCGGGCGGCGGGGCAGGGTGTCCCGGGTGCCGGGGCGGGTCCTGAGCGTGGGGCGGGGCGGGGCGCCGTTCGGGCTGGGGCCGTGGGTGGAGAGGCGCGGATCGTGCTGGCGGTCTCGCTGGCCGGCGTCCTCGACCTCGTCCAGGGCGACAGGCGGTGGCTCAGCTCCGGCGCCGTGGCCTCAGCCCTGGGCGCACCCGCGCCGGCTCGACTCGACCGCCCCGCACCCGGTCATCCCGCGCCCGGCCACCTCACGGACGACGAGGCCGCGCGGCTGTACGCGGAGTCGTCGCCCCTCCTCCGGCTCCCCCTCCACGTACGCCAGCTCATCGTCCAGGGCACCGCCGACGACCTGGACCTGGTCGACTTCAGCCGCCGCCACGCGCGTGCCGCCAAGGAGTCCGGCGACGACGTGATCCACGTCGAAATGCCCGGCGACCACTTCGACGTCATCAACCCCGGCACCCCGATCTGGCAGGCCACCGCGCGCGCCATCGGGAGCGCGCTGAGACAGTGACGTCCTGGACATCGGCCCGGTCCCACCGTACGAAGGAAGCATGGAGGTCACGATCGTCGGCGCGGGGCTGGTCGGCTGCCTGCTCGCCTGCTTCCTGGCCCGCCGCGGCCACCAGGTCGTCCTGTACGAGCGCCGCCCTGACCCCAGGGCGCACGGCCCCGACCGCGGCAGGTCGATCAACCTGGCCATCTCCGAGCGGGGCATCGACGCCCTGCGCCGCCTCGGCCTCGACGGGAAGGCCCTGGACGCGGCGCTGCCCATGGCGGGCCGGATGATGCACGCCCCCGATGGCGCCCTCGCCTTCCAGCCCTACAGCGCCGACGGCAGGCATGCGATCAACTCCATCGGCCGGGCCGAGCTCAACAGGGAGCTCCTCGACGCGGCAACCGCGCACCCCGGGGTCGAGGTGCGGTTCGGCCAGCGGCTGGTCGGGCTCGACGAGCGGAGCGGCGAGCTGGAGTTCGAGCCGGGCCCGGGGAGGACGGCGCGGGTGGTGATCGGCGCGGACGGGGCGTACAGCGCGGTGCGGGCCAGGCTGCAGCAGCTGCCCGGCGTCAGCTTCAGCCAGGACTACCTCGACTACGGCTACAAGGAGCTGTCGATCCCGCCGCGCGAGGGCCGGTTCGCCATGGAGCCGGGCGCGCTGCACATCTGGCCGCGCGGCCGCTCCATGATGATCGCCCTGCCGAACGCCGACCGCTCCTTCACCTGCACCCTGTTCTGGCCGCACAAGAGCCTGGCCGCCCTGGACAGCCCGCGCAAGATCGGGGCGTACTTCGCCGAGCACTATCCGGACGCGTTCGAGCTGATGCCCGACCTGGTCCCGGCGTACCTGGACAACCCGGTCGGGCACCTGGTCACCATGCGCTGCTCGCCCTGGCACGTGACCACCGAGGCGGCCACGATCGGGCTCGTCGGGGACGCCGCGCACGCCATCGTCCCCTTCTACGGCCAGGGCGCCAACTGCGGCTTCGAGGACTGCGTCGAGCTCGACCGCTGCCTGGACGAGGCGGGGGACGACTTCGCCGTGGCGCTGGAGCTGTTCGAGCGGCGCAAGGCGGACACCGACGTCATCGCCCGGCTGGCCCTGGAGAACTTCGTGGAGATGCGCGACAGGGTCGGCTCCCGTATGTTCCTGGCGGGCAAGCGGGTCGAGCACGCCCTCGAGCGCGTGATACCCGGCTACGTATCCCGGTACGAGCTCGTGTCGTTCTCGACCACCCCGTACGCGCAGGTGGAGCGGCGCGTCGCCCGCCAGCGCCGCTGGGCCGCGGCCGGGGCGGGGGCCGCGATCCTGGCGCTCGTCCTCGCGAGACGACCCCTGGCCAGGAGGACAAAAAGGTACAAGCCATAACATATCCGGATGATCGTCGGAGACATTCTCGGCCTGCTGGGAGTCGGTGTCGCGGCCGGGGTGGTGAGCACGGTCGTCAGCCTCGCCTCGATCGTCTCCTATCCGGCGCTCCTGGCCTTCGGCCTGCCCCCGCTGACCGCGAACGTCACCAACACCGTCGCCCTCGTCTTCACCGGCATCGGCGCCGCCGCCGGGTCGCGGCCCGAGCTGGCCGGTGAGGGCGGCCGCGTGCTCAGGCTCGGTCCCGTGGCCGCGATCGGCGGCGCGACGGGCGCGTTGCTGCTGCTGGTGACCCCGTCCAGGACGTTCGAGCTGATCGCGCCGTGGCTGATCGCCATGGCCTCGCTGCTGCTGGTCAGGCCGCCCTCGGTGCGGGCGGGCGGCGAGCACGGCGTGCTGGGGCGGGTGGCGCTGTTCGCCGTGACGATCTACACCGGGTATTTCGGCGCGGCGGGAGGGCTGATGGTCTTCGCCGTGCTGGCCTTCATGCTGGGCCACTCGGCGGCCAAGCTTAACGCGATGAAGAACGTGATGTCCGGGCTGGCGAACGCGGTGGCGGCGCTCGGGTTCGCGCTGTTCGGGCCGGTGGACTGGGGCGCGGCGGTGCCGCTGGCGGCCGGGTTCCTGGTCGGAGGGTGGATCGGGCCGACGATCGCCCGCAGGCTGCCGGGCGACAGCCTGCGGTACGTGGCGGCGGCCTGCGGGCTGGCGGTGGCGATCAAGCTGGGCTGGGACTCGTACTCGCGCTGACTTGCCGATGTACGTCGCGCGCCCCGGTGGCGAGCGCGGCGAAGCGGGCGGTCACCCGGCGCCAGATCGGCGTGGACACCGGCTCGTCCGCCACCGCCTTCGCGTACACCTGCTCGGGGTCGAACCCGTCCGGCGACCACTCCCGGATGCGCGCGGGCAGCACCTCGGGGTGGAACTGCACGCCCCAGGCCCGCTCGCCCACCCGGAACGCCTGGTACGGGCAGGCGTCCGTCTCCGCCAGCCAGGCGGCCCCGGCGGGCAGCCGGGTGATCGCGTCCTTGTGGTGCTCGATCGCGGGCACCTCACGGGGCAGCCCGTGGAAGAGCGGGTCAGCGGCGGCTTCGGGCCGGATCGTGAGCGGCAGGCTGCCGTTCTCCGGCGCTCCCGTGTCGCCGGTCACCTCGCCGCCCGCGACCTCCGCGAGCAGTTGGCCGCCCAGGCAGATGCCGAACATCGGCACGCCGTCCGCCAGCGCCTGGCCCACGAGCCGTCTGGCGTCGGCCAGCCACGGCGCCCTGTCGTCGTCACCGGGCAGGTAGCCGCCGCCGAGCATGACGACGGCGTGGTCGAGGCGGGCCGGCAGGGGAGCGCCCTCGTGGGCGAGCACGACGTCCAGGCCCAGCCCGGCCTCCTCCAGCCAGCCGCCCAGCCGGCTGGGGCCGCCGCTCCTGCTGTTCTGGATGATCAGAACGTCACTCATCGTAGGCCTCCGCCATCCAGTCCAAGATCTGTTCGTCCACGTCCTGCACGCGGGTGAGCTTGAAGACGTGCGCCGTCCGCCCGCCGCCGATCGGCAGCGCCCGGGCGATCAGCGGGTGCTCGACCTGCCGGGGCAGCTCCAGCCACAGGTTGAGGCTGCGCGCCTTCGGGCGTATCTCGGCGAACTTCCGCTCGCTCTTGAGGAACACCCCGACCCGCACCGCGTCCTCGTGCAGCGGCCCGAGCCGCCTGAGCGGCCCGACCAGCCGGTCGTAGATCTCGTGGTAGACCGGCGGGTGCGGCGCGAACGTCTCGTCCACCGTGCAGCCGGGCACGCACACGTGTGACTGCCGCGCGCGCCCGAACTCCCGATCGCACTCCGGGCACGTCCACCGGGTCACGAGAGCCCCGTTAACGCCGTCATGGCAGGCGCGCCGCGCGGGCCGTGTGGCGGAGCAGCAGCGCGGTCGTCACCGGGCCGACGCCGCCGGGCACCGGGGTGAGCGCCCCCGCCACCTGCGCCACCGCGTCGAAGTCGACGTCGCCGATCAGCCCGCCGTCGTCCGTCGGATTGGTGCCGACATCGATCACCACCGCGCCCGGCGCGACGTGCCCGGCGCCGATCAGCGCCGGCCGGCCCGCCGCCGCGACCAGCACCTCGGCGGTGGAGGTGACGGCGGCCAGGTCGCGGGTGCGCGAGTGGCAGACCGTGACGGTGGCGTGCCGGTCGAGCAGCAGGTGTGCCAGCGGCTTGCCCACCACGGTCGAACGCCCGACCACCACCGCCCGCCGCCCCTGCAGCTCGACCTCGTAATGGTCGAGCAGCGCCAGCACGGCCGCCGCCGTGGCGGGCGCGAACGCGGGCAGCCCGGCGGCGAGCCGGCCGAGCGAGAGCGGGTTGGCGCCGTCGACGTCCTTGCGCGGATCGATGGCCGCGGCCAGCCGCTGCGCGGAGGCGCCCGCAGGCAGCGGCGTCTGCAGCATGAGGCCGTGGACGCCGGCGTCGGCGCTGAGCTTGGCCAGCGTGTCGCCGATCCGCTCCGGCGTGGCCTCGGGGCCGAGGTCGACCACGTCGCACGCGATGCCCACGCCGGAGGCCGCCTTGGCGATCGACCGGACGTACCACAGGCTCGCCTCGTCGTCCGTGGCGACGACCACGGCCAGCCGCGGCTGCGGGCCCGCCGCCGCCTCGGCCTCCGTCTGGGCCCTGATGGCGGCGGCCAGCTCTTTCCCGGTCAGCGTCCTCACGACTTGATCTCCTCGCGTACTTCGGCGGTCACCCAGTCTGCCCTGGCGACGGCCGCGTCCACGCCGGAGACACGGTGGTTCAGCTGCTCGCGTATCCGCTCGTCCTTGATGCCTGACAGGTTGACCTCGACGTTCACCCTGGCCGTGGTGAGCGCGGCGCGGGCGGCCTCCGCGGCGGCGGCCACGTCGGTGACGACGTTGCGGTTGGCGATCGGCAGCAGCACCTCGCAGAGCTCGATCACCCGCTTGGCGGCCTCGACCACCCTGGCGGGCGGCTCGGCCGCGCCCGCCAGCGCCCTGGCGATGGCGGCGCTGCGCTCCTCGCCCTTGGGCAGCCGGTACGCGTCGGTGACCGCGGTGAACGCCGCCGCGTCCTCCTCGGCCAGCCGCAACGACCTGGCCCGCAACGTGTCGGTCTCGGCGATCACCGCGACGACGGTCTCGGCGTGGCCCGCGTACTTCTCCCCGGTCGTGTAGCGGGCGACCATGCCGAGCAGCGCGGCGGCCTGCGCCGCGTGCAGGGCCGCCGTCGCGCCGCCCCCCGGCGCGGGCGCTCTGTCGGCCAGCTCGGCCAGGAAGTCGACGATCCTTGTGTCGCGCATGTCGGCATTCTGCCAGGCCGCGCGCTCCTCATTCGCGGAACATCGGCCGCGTGGCGTCCTCCGGTCCGCTCTGCGGCAGGTACGGCGAGCGCGCCGACGGGCCGTACGGGTCCGAGTAGTCGACGTGCCTCGCCGACGACCGCCACCGCGACGGGAAGAGCGAGACCACCAGCAGCGCCACACCCAGGAACAGCAGCACCCCCGAGTACGCCACCGTCTGGAAACCCGCTTCCATGCCGGCCGGCAGCCACCGGTCGGGCAGCAGTCGCACGCCCTGCATCTCGACGGTGGGCAGGATGCCCATGGCGGTGAACGCCAGGCCGCCCAGCAGCGAGGCGACCGGCGACAGCCGCGAGCCGGCCAGGAACGCGAGCACGATGCCCGACGCGGCCACCACGGCCAGTCCGAGCCACGAGATCTGGAACGTCGCCCTCGACACGACCAGGATCTCACCGACGCCGAACCACAGCCCGGCGGCTACCAGAGGAGGGAGGAGCAGCCCAGCGACCACTCCCAGAGCGTGACGGGCACCGTTTGACATAACTCAACCCCGTTTGTTCGCCTTTGTCCAAACCTACCCCGCGACCGCGTCGGCGGGGTGCGATGCTGAGAACTCCCTGTGAGTGCCGCCCCTGGGCCTATGCCGGGGGCCGCCGCCCCGGGCATCGTGGGGCGCATGAGATCCGCGATCCTGAAGACCGCACTCAGCGCCCTCGCCGCCGTCCTCCTCGCCGGCGCGCCCGCGCAGGCCGTCGGGAAGCCCGACGCGTTGGCGCTGCCGGACGGGTTCCAGCCGGAGGGCATCGCGACCGGACCGGGACCGTACGCCTACTTCGGCTCCCGCGCGACCGGTGACATCTACCGGGCCGACCTGCGCACCGGCAAGGGCTCCGTCGTCAGCAAGGGCCCGGGCACGCCTTCGCTCGGGCTGAAGACCGACGGGCGCGGGCGGCTGTTCGTGGCCGGGGGCAGCGGGGGGAACGCCCGGGTGATCGACCTGCGTACCGGGGCGGTGCTCAAGTCGTACACGCTGGCCACCGGGCCGTCGTTCGTCAACGACGTCATCCTCACCGGGCACGCCGCGTACTTCACCGACTCCACCAACCCGGTGCTCTACAAGCTCCCGCTCGGGCGCGGCGGCTCGCTGCCCGCGGAGGCCGTCAAGATCCCGCTCACGGGCGCCATCCAGTACACGACCGGCATCAACGCCAACGGCATCGCCCCCAGCCCCGACCGCGAGTCGCTGCTGATCGTCCAGTCCACCACCGGCAAGCTGTTCGAGGTGGACCCGTCCTCGGGGGTCACCACGGAGGTGGACCTGGGCGGCGAATCACTGCTCAACGGCGACGGCCTGCTGCTGTCCGGGCGGACCCTGTACGCGGTGCAGAACCGCCTGAACACCGTCGCGGTCGTCAGCCTGGCGCGGGACGGCTCGTCCGGCCAGGTGGTGAAACGGCTGACCGATCCCCGGTTCGACATCCCGACGACGGTGGCCGCCTTCGGCGACCGCCTCTACCTGCCCAACGGCCGCTTCACGACGACCCCGGCCCCTGACACGCCCTACACGGTGGTCGCGATCACTCGCTGACCTCCGGGTCGCGCCTCGCGTGCCGTACCCGTGCCAGATGGGCACCGTGCGGCCGTGCCGGCCACCAGCCGCGCCGCCATGACGGGCGGCGCGGCTGGTGGTGGGCAACCGGAGGGCAGGCGTCACGTCACTTCTTGATCGTGTAGCTGTCGCCGTAGACCTTCCAGGTCAGCGGCGGGTCCAGGTCGAGGTTGCCGTTCTTGAGGAACACGCGCTGCATCGTGTCCACCCGCGTGGTGTCCTCGTGCGCCTCCTCCGCCTTCATGGCCGCCTTCCGCGCGTCGAGGAACGCGTTCAGGTATGTCACCTCGTTGCCGCCCTGCGCCGGCGGCTTGGCCTTGGCCAGGGCGGACTTCCTGATGCCGCCGAAGCTCAGCTTGTCGCTGCCGGGCCCGTGCATGACCATGGCGTCGTAGTAGATGAACTGACCGAGCGCCCGCAGGCCGTCCTGCTTGGCCTGATTCACGGCCGGGTTGAAGTAGACGCGGTCGCGCTCGTCGTTCTGGGCCTGCTGGAAGACGGAGTCCTTGGCGGCGGTCTTCCAGTCCTTGGTGAAGTTCGGGTCGAGGCCCTTGTGGGAGGCGGTGCCGTTCACCTTGCGCAGGGCCGGGAGGTATTTCGCCAGGACGTTGCCGGGCTTGCGTTCGGCGTAGAGCTCGACTAACTCCAGCATGTCGCCCGTGCCGGAGCAGAAGCCGATGATCCCGGCCGTGTAGCCGCGGTCGTCCTTGATGTCCTCGATGTACCCGTACTGGGCCTTCCAGTCGAGCGAGGAGTTCTCCGCGCTGGACACCAGCTGCATGGCGATGTCCTTCTTGTGCGGATCGGTGAGGTCAACCGAGGCGGTGGCGGCGCCGGTGACGGTGAGGGAGAGGGTCAGGAGTGTGGCGGTCAGCACATGCGCTCCTGTCGGAGAGGGGGTTGTTAGGAAAGCTTCCTAACGAACCATACTCGGGGAGCGCATGCCGTGTCGCGAAAACTAACTCAAGGGACGTAGTGCCGCCAGTTGCTCCTCGAACGGAACGACCTCGTCCTTGCTCTCTGCCCTGGGGCCGAGGTGCCGGAGCAGGCCGGCCAGCTCCTCCGCGGCGCGGGCGATGCGCGGGCCGAGCCCGTCCGTGAAGGCGTCGCTCGCACCGCCCCAGTCCTCCGCGGCCGCGTAGACGGCCGTGGGGACCACGACGGCGCGCAGGTAGGCGAAGAGCGGGCGCAGCGCGTGCTCCAGCGCCAGCGAGTGGCGGGCGGTGCCGCCGGTGGCGGCGATGAGCACGGGCTTGCCGGCCAGGGCGGTGTTCTCGATCACGTCGAAGAACGACTTGAACAGGCCGCTGTACGAGCCGCTGAAGATCGGCGTGACCGCGATGAGCCCGTCGGCCTCCGTCACCGCCTCGATCGCCTCGCGCAGCCGGCCGTTGGGGAAGCCGGTCACGAAGTTGTTCGCGATGTCCACGGCGAGGTCGCGCAGCTCGATCACGCGCACCTCGGCCTCCACCTGCCGCGTGACGGCCTCGGTGAGGCGGTCGGCGAGCAGGCGGGTGGAGGAGGGCTGCGTCAGGCCCGCAGTGACGACGACGAGCTTCATCTGGTCGATCTCCTTTCCTGGGTCAGGCGGTGACGGCGGGGACGCGGGAGGCGTGGGTGGGCCCGTCGGGCACCTCGGCGGGACGGTCCTTGGCGAACTCCTTGCGCAGCACCGGCACGACCTCCTCGCCGAGGATGTCGAGCTGCTCCAGCACGGTCTTCAGCGGCAGGCCCGCGTGGTCCATCAGGAACAGCTGGCGCTGGTAGTCGCCGAAGTACTGCCTGAACTCGAGGGTCCTGTCGATGACCTGCTGCGGGCTGCCCACGGTGAGCGGGGTCTCCGCCATGAACTCCTCCAGCGACGGCCCGTGGCCGTACACGGGGGCGACGTCGAAGTAGGGGCGGAACTCGCGCACCGCGTCCTGCGAGTTCTTGCGCATGAACACCTGGCCGCCCAGGCCCACGACGGCCTGCTCCGGCGTGCCGTGGCCGTAGTGGGCGTACCGCTGCCGGTAGAGGTGGATCAGGCGCATGAAGTGCTCCTTCGGCCAGAAGATGTTGTTGGCGAAGAAGCCGTCACCGTAGTAGGCGGCCTGCTCGGCGATCTCCGGGCTGCGGATCGAGCCGTGCCACACGAACGGCGGCACCCCGTCCAGCGGGCGCGGCGTCGAGGTGAAGCCCTGCAGCGGCGTGCGGAAGCGCCCCTCCCAGTCGACGACGTCCTCGCGCCAGAGCTTGTGCAGGAGCGCGTAGTTCTCGAGGGCGAGCGGGATGCCGTTCCTGATGTCCTGGCCGAACCACGGGTAGACGGGCCCGGTGTTGCCCCGGCCCAGCATGAGGTCCACCCGCCCGTCCGCCAGGTGCTGCAGCATGGCGAAGTCTTCGGCGATCTTGACCGGGTCGTTGGTTGTGATCAACGTCGTGGCGGTGGACAGGATCAGGCGCTCGGTCCTGGCCGCGATGTAGCCGAGCATGGTGGTCGGCGAGGACGGCACGAACGGCGGGTTGTGGTGCTCGCCGGTCGCGAACACGTCGAGCCCGACCTCCTCGGCCTTGAGCGCGATCGCCACCATCGCCTTGATCCGCTCGTGCTCCGTCGGCGTCCTGCCCGTGGTGGGGTCCGTGGTGACGTCGCCCACGCTGAAGATTCCGAACTGCACTTTAGTCACCATCCAGGACTGTTGAAAGTTTGACGGCTACGGTAGCGCTCAGCCCTCCGCGGATATTCCACCATGGGTGCTACGGAGCGAGAGCGTTGATGCCGGAAGGGTCGAGGACGCGGCTGGGGGCGCCGTGCTCCGCGACCGCGATCATGGCCCGGCCGATCCGCTCCGTCGTGGTGACCGCAGAAGGGAACATCCGGCGCAGGATCGGATAGAGGGGACGCACCACGACGTACGCCACCCGGTAGAGCCGGGTGCGGGACGTGACGCCGTGCATCGGCTGTATGTAGCCCGGGCGGAACATGTACGCCTCCAGCGGCAGCGCGAGCAGGGCGTTCTCGGTCGCGCCCTTGACCCTGGCCCACATGGACCGCCCCTGGGCGTCGGTGCCCACGCCCGACACGTACACGAACGTCGAGCCGGGGTTGAGCCGCGCCAGGGTGCGCCCCACGGACAGCGTGAAGTCGTACGTGATCCGCCGGTAGTCCGCCTCCCTCATGCCCGCCGACGACACCCCGAGGCAGAAGAAGCAGGCGTCGTAGCCGCTCAGCTCACCCTCGATCGCGCCCAGATCCAGCAGATCGTCGTGCCGGATCTCGCGCAGCTTGTCGTGCGCGAGCCCCGTCGGTGCCCGCCCGACCGTGAGCACGGCGGTCACCCGGTCGTCGAGCAGGCACTCCCTGAGCACCCCGCGCCCGATCATCCCGGTCGCCCCGAAGAGGATCACTTTCATGACAGGCCATTCGTTGATCGGCGGTCTTCCGTACTAGGGTCCCATGGGTGTGATGGACTGGTATCCGCCGATCGAGCCGTACGGCTCCGGGATGCTCGGCGTCGGCGACGGTGCCGAGCTCTACTGGGAGACCTGCGGCAGCCCTGAGGGCAAGCCCGCGCTGTTCCTGCACGGCGGCCCCGGAGGGGGCCTGCTCCCGGACTTCCGGCGGTTCTTCGATCCGTCCGCCTACCGGATCGTGCTGTTCGACCAGCGCAACTGCGGCCGCAGCCGCCCCTACGCCGGGGACCCGGAGGTGTCGCTGGAGCACAACACCACCTCGCGGCTGGTGGCCGACATCGAACGGCTGCGCGAGCACCTGGGGATCGAGCGCTGGCTCGTCTTCGGCGGCAGCTGGGGCAGCACACTCGGCCTGGCCTACGCGCAGGCGCACCCTGACCGGGTCACCGAGCTGGTGCTGCGCGGCGTGTGGCTCGTCCGCCCCGCGGACGTGGCCTGGGCCTTCACCCCGGCAGGCGCGGCCCATCTGTTCCCCGCCGAATGGGCGGCCTTCCTCGCCCCGATCCCCGCCGGCGAGCGGGACGACCTCGTCGCCGCCTACGGCCGCCGCATCAACGACCCCGACCCCGCCGTCCACGTCCCCGCGGCACGGGCCTGGATGGCATGGGAGCTGTCCGCCAACACCCTGCTGCCGGTGCCGCCGCCCGACCTCGAGGACGCCATGCTGGTGGCCTTCGCCCGCATCACCCACCACTACATCGCCAACGGCGCCTTCCTCGCCGAGGGCGGCCTGCTCGCCGGCATCGACCGCATCCGCCACATCCCGGCGGTCATCGTGAACGGCCGCTACGACGTCAAGACGCCGCCCAGCCAGGCGTGGGACCTGCACCGGGCCTGGCCCGAGGCGGAGCTGCACATCGTGGAGGACGCCGGCCACGGCGGCTCGGAGCCCGGCACCCGCCGCCTGCTCATCGAGGCCACCGACCGCTTCCGTCACTCACGCTGACCGGCGTCCGCCCCGATCGTCTCCATGATGTCGCCGGTCAAGGGGTAGGGCCGCTCCACCGGCAGCAGGCCGGACACGTCCGCGCGGCCCGACACCGCCGCGCAGACCTCCCGCACCCGGTCCGTGATGTCGGTGATCCCAAGAGTCCACTCCTCCACGTAGCGCCGCACCGCACCGCCTCCCCGGACAGCCCGATCTGGATCGACCGGTACGGCAGCGCCTCGTGCCGCAGCCCCCGCTCGGGGTCCCAGCGGATCCGCACCGGGCTGCGGCGCACCCGCTCGGCCCACCCGGGGCGCCGGTCGTCGTGGATTAAGGCCCCGCCAGGTCACGGACGGCGAGGACCAGGTGGGCGACGGCGGCAGGGGGGACGGTCAGGCCGCGGGTCGAGACGCCGATCGCCCACTGCGTGCCGGGCACCACCGCGGCCGCGCACGCCACGTCCTCCCTGAACTGCCCGTGCTCCTCCACCACCTGCCCCGGCCGCAGCCCCGCCAGCTCCTTCTCCACGTCCTCCACGCTCGCCGGGGTCACGGAGGTGAAGCGGCGCAGGCCGTGCTCGGTGAGCACGTCGCGCCGGACCCGGAGCGGCAGCGGGAGCAGCAGCGCCTTGCCCAGCGCGGTGGCGTGCGGCGCCGTCTCCAGGCCCGCCTGCAGGTCCTCCAGCCACGGGGAGCGAGGCCCCTCCGCGAGGTCCACCACCATCAGCCGCCCGTCGGCGAACTGGGCCAGGTAGGCGCTGTGGCCGGAGGACTCGGCCAGGCGCCGGAGCACCTCGGAGGCGCGCGGCGGCCGTTCGAACGACTCCAGCATCTCGTGGAAGCGCTCGGCCACCTTCGAGCCGGGCAGGTAGTCGCCCTCCGGCCGCCGGTGCAGGTAGCCCTCGTAACAGAGGGTCCGTACCAGGTGGTAGGAGGTGGACAAGTTGAGGCCGCAGCGGCGGGCGATGACCTTGACCGACAGTGGCCGGTCAGCCCGCGAGACCTCTTCCAGCACGCGGAGCGCGCGGGACACGCTGCGGATCAGATCGCTGGGTTCTTCGCCGGTCATCCATCAAGCATCTTCGCGCCATCCGGAAATCGCACCCTGCCGGGGCGGAAACCTCTCCGATGATGTGGCCGCGCCGGAGATATCGCAGTGGGCCGGCGATCCGCTGTCCGGGGTCCATCGCCGTGGCGGCCTCCACGGTGGCGCGGCCAGGCCGCAGATCTAGCTTCTGCCGAACTTCTGCGCCACCTGCTGTGCGATCTTCAGCTTCCGGGGCTCGAACTCGGGATAGAAGTCCTTGCCGCACTCCAGGTCGTCGAGCGCGGCCTTGATCTCCCTGTTCAGATACGGCCGGGCCTGCTGGGCAGTGAGTGGCTGGCCGCTGCGCTGGAACTTTGCGTACTCGCCGGCGAACGGGGCGCCGCGGTCCGCGACGGCTGTCGGCTTGGTGTCGCTGACGGCGTAGCCCTTGCCCTTCAGGCAGGTGGCCATGGCGGTGGCCAGCTCCACCAGCTTCGGGTCGCTGTCGAGCTCGGCGGCCACCGCCTCGTCCCTGGCCGTGATGAACTGGGACAGCAGATCGGCTCCCGACCTCACGTTCAGGCCGAGTACCTTCCTGGCCGCGGCGCCCTCGCATGTCTCCCTGGCCTTGATGTAGGCCAGCGCCTGGGCCTTCGAGAGCTCGAGCATGAGCTTGTTGTTCGGGTTCGCGTCAAGGTCGGCGGCGCCGGCCTGGCGCATCATCTCCTCGGGGTAGACGCTCATGGCGAACGCCCCGAAACCATATTTTTCGCGATATTTCCGCATTGCCTGGTATTCGCCGGACGCGCGGTTGCGTTCCTCGTCGGTCTCCTCCTTCTCCGGCGGCACCCCACGCGACGTACTTGAAGCCCTGCTGCTTCATGCAGTTTGCCTTGACCGCCTCGAGCTGGTGCTGCTTGTCCACCGCGCTTCCTGCGGGCGCGCTCCGCGTGGACGCGGGCCCGGCCGGCGCCGTCACGGTCTCCCCGCAACCGCAAAGGACGGCGAAAGCCAGCAGCGCGGTAGGAAGTGTCTTTATCATCGGAGGTCCGCTGGAGAGCATGATCCGCAAGATGCTTCGTTAAACGTACTAGCGTCAATCTGGGCGGTGCCGCTGCGCTTCGTCGCGGTGAACGACGGCCGGGTGCGGGGCAGGGGCGGTCACCGGGCGGTGCGCCAGGACTGCTCCTCGACCAGCTCCACGCTGCGCCAGCCGCCGGGCGTGCGCCGCATGCGGTGGTGGTACCAGCCGCCGCCGTGCAGGAAGCCCTCGGTGTCCGCGGTGACCAGGTCCCTGGTGGGGGCGAGGGTGTCGGTGAAGGGGGCGCTCACGCGCGCCTCGCCCTCCGCCAGGTCGATCCGCGGGGCGCCGATGAGGTGCAGGCGTCCGGGCCAGTGCGGCAGCACCTCCGCGAGCCAGGCCTTGACCTCGTCCCGCGTGCCCCTGATGCCGCCCGCGGTGCGGTAGTCGATCACGGCGTCGGGGGTGAACACCTCGTCGAGCAGGTCCCACTGGCCGGAGTCGACGGCGTGGGTGTAGCGGGCCAGCAGGTCGGTGATGTGCAGCCGGTCGGCGATCTCCTGTATGTCCATGACGCCGATCGTTGCGCCCTGCGCGCCCGATGACCAGGGCGCTCGGCTGCCGCGGTCTTCGTATGGTTAATGCCGCTTTCTAGGGGATTTCGCTTGCATGATCGGATGATCACCGGGTACGCCTGTCGTCATGCCCGTTACAGGCTACGAAGGTTGGTTATTGGCGGGCCGGTACAGATTGCTCGCCGAGGTGGGCCGGGGCGCCATGGGCCGCGTCTGGCGCGCGCATGACGAGCTGCTGGACCGGCAGGTCGCGGTCAAGGAGCTGCGCATCCCGTACGAGCCGGGACCGGAGCGGGAGGCGCTGCTCGGGCGCACCCTGCGCGAGGCGCGCCTGACCGCGCGGCTGAGCCACCCGCGCATCGCCGCCGTGTACGACGTGGTGGTCGCCGACGAGCGGCCGTGGATCGTGCTGCAGTTCGTCCCCGCCCCCAGCCTCGCCCAGCTGATCGCCGATCGGGGACCGCTGCCCGTGACCTCGGTCGCCCGGATCGGGCTCGAGCTGCTGGACGCCCTGCGCGCCGCCCACGCCGGCGGCATCGTGCACCGCGACATCAAGCCGGCCAACATCCTCGTCACCGACGACCGGCACGCCATCCTCACCGACTTCGGGCTGGCCAGCACCCTGGACGACCAGGGGCGCCGCACCCAGGAGGGCATGGTCGTCGGCACGCCCGCCTACATCGCCCCCGAACGCGCGCGCGGCGGCCCCGCCACGCCGCAGGCCGACCTGTGGTCGCTGGGCGCCACCCTGTACGCGGCGGTCGAGGGCCGTGCCCCGTTCGGGCTCAGCAGCGAGCTCGCCACCCTCTCCGCGGTGCTGACCTCGGCGCCGGAGCCGTTCGAGCACGCCGGGCCGCTCGCCCCGATCATCACCGGCCTGCTGGAGAAGGATCCGGACCGGCGCACGGACGCGGAGCGCGCCTACGAGCAGTTGTCCGCACTGTGCGAGTCGCCGATCGTCCCGGTCTCCCTGGACGCTCCGACCCTGGACGGTGACAGCGGGCGGATCACCGCCTCGTCCGGCGATCGTCCGTTCGGGAAGGGGACGCCGTTCCGGCAGCGGGCGACCGAGCACTGGCGGCAGGCGGCCGCTGTCGCGGCCCTGATCGTCAGCGTGCTGGCGACGGCGTCGTGGTGGAGTGGCGACCCGGGCGCGCCGCGTCCGGCGACCTTGGCCCAGCCCACCCCGTCCCCGGCCACGCTCGCGCCGGACACGGCGCTCCAGGCCCGCGAAGTCGTCGCGCAGCGCCATGCCGGCAGGCGCGAATCGAAGACCGCCCGTACGACACCGCCCGTCTCCACGCATGCGGCCGTTGTCCCGCACGCACCGGCGACGAAGAGCAGGACGACCGGGACAGGGAAGGTCAAGACGCCGAAGGTCAAGACCAAGAACGTGAAGGTGAAGAAGGTCAAGGTGAAGAAGGTCAAGGTGAAGAAGGTCAAGGTGAAGCAGCACGGCGTGAAATGACCGCTGCCACCGGCCGGGTGGAGGAAACGAGCAAAGGGTCAGGTTCGCGGTGAACCTGACCCTTTGATCATGGTGGACGATACTGGGATTGAACCAGTGACCTCTTCCGTGTCAGGGAAGCGCTCTCCCGCTGAGCTAATCGTCCTTGGAGGTGGCGACGGGATTTGAACCCGTGTGGACGGCTTTGCAGGCCGCTGCCTCGCCTCTCGGCCACGCCACCGAGCCGGAAGCTCCGAGCGGAAGACGGGATTCGAACCCGCGACCCTCACCTTGGCAAGGTGATGCTCTACCACTGAGCCACTTCCGCGTGCGCCCCGCTTGTGCCGGGCGACGAGAGAACTCTAGCGAATCCTGGCCCAGTCCCCAAACTGAATAGGCGTGCTCATGGCCTCTGCGCCGCGGAGGCGGGTTCGGTCGCTTCCGCTCCCTCACGTGTGGCCGCCGTTGACGGCGACGCGCCGGCCCGTGACGAACCCGCCGCCCTCCGAGGCGAGGAACGAGGCTGTGGCCGCCACGTCCTCGGGCGTGCCCATCCTGCCCAGGGGGACATCCGCGAGATGGCCGCTCTCGTCGAAGCCCGCGTGCCGCTCCACCGGGATCCAGCCGGGGGCGACGATGTTGGCCGTGATGCCGTGCGGGCACAGCTCCCGCGCCCAGGGGAGGGTCATGGCGTGCTGGGCGCTCTTCGCCGCGATGTAGGCGGACGGAGGGCTGCGGGCCCGTCGCGTTGATCACCAGCACGTGCACCGAGTTGACCGCGACGGCCAGGCCGTCGGCGGCCGGCCTGCGCGCGATCAGGGCTCCCAGGCCGCGCGACGCGCCGGTGACGAGGGCGACTGCTGCTGTCATGAGCCCCCACTCCAGGCGCCGGCGACGGGCCTGGAGCACTCCGGGGCGCGGCTGGCGGCGGGCCTGTTAGCGGCGGGCCTGGAGCTCCGCGGGGTGCGTCCCCTCCGTCTCCAGGAGGTACTCCTGGCCGGAGACGGCGCGGTTGTGCTCGATGACCTGCTCCGACGGCGCCCTGTAACCGCCCATGAGCGCGTTCTGCGCCTTGCGGAAGCGCTCGTGCGCCTCCCGCGTGTACCCCGGCCCCACGGTGGTGTAGTCGCTCTGCGCGGTGATCAGCTCCCGAAGGTACGCCTTGTTCGGCTCGAACGTCACCGGCGGCGGGCAGGCCGGGGCCAGCACCTGGTCGGGATCGCGCCCGTCGAACCGCTTGAACAGCTCGGCCGCCAGCCGCAAATGCTCCAGCTCCATGCCGAGGTTCAGCTCCCAGACGTCCCGCACTCTGGGATGCGGCTCGGTCTGCGCGAACGAGTAGTACATGTAGCACTCGTTGTACTCGTGGTTGAGCAGCCGTTCCCACCAGCTCTGGCCCGGATCGACGAGCGACTCGTAGTGCGTGACGTGCCCCTCCTCGATCATGGCGATCTCCTGGTAGAGCCCGCGGGCGACCGGCTCCATGAGCATGGGGCCGGCGTTCATGTAGAAGTTCATGGCCTGCTGCTCGGCCGCCGTGACCGTGAGCGTGTGCAGGCGCGACAGCGGCTCCGTCGACCTCCTCTGGTACGGCTCCCGCACGTTGTCCATCGGGTCCCTGTGCTGCAGGTACGTCGGCCGCCCCGGCATCACCTCGGTCAGCCGGTCCACGATCTTCTCGGCCCTGCGGTGCTCGATCGTCTCGTACAGGTTCGCGAACCGGTACAGATGATCGACGTGCTCCAGCACGGCGAACTCGTACGCCTGCCTCAGATACCCGTCCGGCTCCATCCGCGCCACCCACGCCGTCAGCTCGACCGCCGCCTGCTCGTAGGCGAGCGTGGTCTCCAGCACCGACGACACCCCCGGCAGCAGCCAGTTGACCGCCTTCTGCTGCTGCGCCTCGATGTAACGCACCCGCGCCAGCTGCCGCCGGATCTCGGTGTCCGGGC
Source organism: Nonomuraea sp. NPDC050786 (assembly GCF_040654115.1). NCBI lineage: Bacteria > Bacillati > Actinomycetota > Actinomycetes > Streptosporangiales > Streptosporangiaceae > Nonomuraea > Nonomuraea sp. NPDC050786. The sequence goes on along the minus strand of NZ_JBFAHJ010000009.1, from coordinate 136,248 downwards.
AGTGGCGGGCGAGACGGTGGCTGAAGACGATCGCGTCCGTCTCGATCCCGTTCATGGTGATGATCCGGCACCTGGTGTACGGGTCGGCGTGGTCGGGATCGATGGGCTCGACGTTCAGCTCGCGCCAGCCGCGCACCTGGTCGTCCAGCGGGACACCCCGCTCCTGCAGTGGGTCGAAGGCCATGTGGCTGCGCTACCCGGCGCACTTTCCGGCAAGCTCCGCGTTCGGTCCTCGAACCGCCCGCGTTCGGTAAGGAGGCGCGTGTCGGGACAGGGCGCCGGGTAGGGCGCGGACGTGGGTGAACAAGATGTCATCGAGTTGCTGGTGACCCAGCACGGCCAGATCAGGGACCTGTTCGACGAGGTCGAGCAGGCGCCTCCGGACAGGCTGGAGGAGGCGTTCGACCGGCTGACGCGGATGCTGTCGGTGCATGAGACGGCCGAGGAGGAGATCGTCCACCCGTACGCGCGCAGGAAGCTGGACAACGGCCAGGGCGTGGTGGGCGACCGGCTGACCGAGGAGAACCGCGCCAAGCAGCTCCTCCTCGAGCTCCACAAGGGCGGCGTGGACCATCCGCAGTTCTGGGAGCGCCTCGGGGAGCTGCGTACCGCCGTGACCATGCACGCCCGCAGCGAGGAGCGGTACGAGTTCGCCAAGCTGCGCGCGAACACCTCCACCGTCGAGCGGCGGGCCATGGCGGCCGCGGTGCGGGCGGCCGAGAGCCTCGCGCCGCTGCGACCGCACCCCGGCACGGAGAGCGCCACCAAGAACATGCTGATGGGCACGCCGATCGCGCTGATGGAGCGGGCCCGGGAGATGATCCGCAAGGGGCTCGGCAAGCACACCTGACGCTTCGTCGCGGGACGAAATGTCCAGGTACTAGCGTCGTAGGCATGGAGTACATCGCTCGTGACGCCGACATAGCCCCCGTCGCCGCTCTCATCGCGGACCCGACCAGGGCGGCCATGCTGACCGCCCTGCTCGACGGGCGGGCGCTGGCGGCGGGGGAGCTGGCCAGGGTGGCCGGGGTGAGCGCGGCCACCGCCAGTGCCCACCTGTCCAGGCTGCTCGACGGCCGGCTGGTCGACGTCGTGCGCCAGGGCCGCCACCGCTACTACCGCCTGGCCGGGCACGACGTGGCCGAGGTGCTGGAGGTGCTGGCCAGGGTCAGCGCCCGCCCGCCCGTACGGTCGCTGCGCCAGTCCCGGCAGGCCAGGCTGCTGGAGGAGGCCCGCACCTGCTACGACCACCTCGCGGGACGGGCCGGCGTGAGCCTGCTCGACCAGCTCAGGGAGGGCGGCTACTACGCGGCGCAGGATCTGACCGGAGCGGGCGAGCGGCTGCTGAGCGGCCTCGGCGTGGACGTGGCCGGCGCACGGCGGTCGAGGAGGCGCTTCGCGCCCGAGTGCCTGGACTGGACCGAGCGCAGGTCGCATCTCGGCGGCGCGCTGGGTGCGGCGATCACGGAGGTGCTGCTCGAGCGGGACTGGTACCGGCGCGGAAAGGTGCCCAGGGCGGTGGTCCTCACCGACGAGGGCAGGGAGGGGCTCTCCGCGCTGTTCTCGCGTAAGGAGCTAACATCGGGTACGCCGGTTACCTAGCAGCGAGAGAGACGCACCATGCGCGACAACGAGGTCGTGAACGTCGGTCCCGAACCCCTGACATTCGACGACGTCATCAAGGTGGCCCGTCACGGAGCCGCAGTCCGGCTCACCGACGACGCCCTGGCCGCCGTCTCGGCGGCCCGCCAGCGGGTGGACGAGCTGGCCGAGAGCCCTGTCCCCGCGTACGGCATCTCGACGGGCTTCGGCGCCCTCGCCACGCGGCACATCGACCCGGCGCTGCGCGCCCAGCTCCAGCGCTCTCTGGTGCGCTCCCACGCGGCGGGCAACGGGCCGGAGGTCGAGACCGAGGTCGTGCGCGCGCTCATGCTGCTGCGCCTGCACACCCTGGCCACCGGCCACACCGGCGTCAGGCCGACCACCGCCAGGACCCTGGCGGCGCTGATCAGCGCGGGGATCACGCCGATCGTGCACGAGTACGGCAGCCTCGGCTGCTCCGGCGACCTGGCCCCGCTGGCGCACGTCGCGCTGACGCTGATGGGCGAGGGCGTCGTACGCGACAGCTCCGGAGACGTCCAGCCGGCCGGTGAGGCGCTCAAGCAGGCCCGGATCGAGCCCGTCGAGCTGGCCGCCAAGGAGGGCCTGGCGCTCATCAACGGCACGGACGGCATGCTCGGCATGCTCATCCTGGCCATCGAGGACCTCACCAGGCTCGTCAGGACCGCCGACGTGAGCGCCGCGATGAGCGTGGAGGCGCTGCTCGGCACCGACCGGGTGTTCATGCCGGAGCTGCAGGCCCTCAGGCCGCACCCCGGCCAGGCGCTGGCCGCCGCCAACATGACCAGGATCCTGCGCGACTCCGGCATCATGGCCAGCCACCGCGACCCCGCGGCCTGCACCCGCGTCCAGGACGCCTACTCGCTGCGCTGCGCCCCCCAGGTCGCCGGGGCCGCCCGCGACACGATCGCGCACGCCGCCACCGTGGCCGGATGGGAGCTGGCCAGCGCCGTCGACAACCCCGCCGTGCTGGCCGACGGCCGCGTCGAGTCCAACGGCAACTTCCACGGCGCGCCCATCGCGTACGTGCTGGACTTCCTGGCCGTCGTCGCCGCCGACCTCGCCTCGATGTCCGAACGGCGCACCGACCGCTTCCTGGACGTGGCCCGCAACCACGGGCTGCCCGCCTTCCTGGCCGACGACCCCGGCGTGGACTCGGGCCACATGATCGCCCAGTACACGCAGGCGGCCATCGTCTCCGAGCTGAAGCGCCTGGCCGTGCCCGCCAGCGTCGACTCCATCCCCAGCTCGGCCATGCAGGAGGACCACGTCTCCATGGGCTGGTCGGCGGCGCGCAAGCTGCGCAGGTCCGTGGACGGGCTCACCCGCGTGCTGGCCATCGAGGTGCTCACCGCCGCACGCGCGCTCGACCTGCGCGCCCCGCTCGAACCCGCCCCCGCGACGGCGGCCGTGGTCAGGGCGCTGCGCGAGACCGTGCCCGCGCCGGGCCCCGACCGGTTCCTGGCGCCGGAGATCGACTCCGCCGTACGCCTGGTCGCCGACGGCGGCGTGGTGGCGGCCGCCGAGTCGGTCACCGGCCCCCTGGCCTGAGCGCCACGATGAGGTCCACCTCCAGCAGCAGCCCCGGCATGAACAGCTTCGACACCTCCACGGTCGTGCTGGCCGGGGGCGTGCCGGTGATGTACTTCCTGCGCACCTGACCGAGCTCGACGCGCATGTCCATGTCCGTCAGGTACGTCCGGATGAACGCGACGTCGTCGAACGTCGCCCCCTGATCGGCGAGGATGCGTGAGATGACCTGGAAGACGTGCTCCGCCTGGGCCGTCATGGACCCTTCGCCGACGACGTTCCCGTGCTCGTCGAAGGCGGCCTGGCCGGAGACGTAGAGCATGTCGCCGACGCGCACGGCGTGCGAGTAGTAGCCGTTCGTGGCGGGGATCGTCGAGAGGTTCAGCGGCACGGCACGACGGGCCGGGCCACCTCCGAGGTGCTCGGTGATGGCCGTCAGGTCGCGCTCGCCCAGCCCGGCCGCCCGCGCCTCCTGCAGCCTCGCCCGGGCCGCGGTGGCCATGGACGCTCCGTCCCAGGCGCCCAGCTCCAGGTCCTTGGTCGCGTGCGCGAGCGAGTAGCGGGTCTCGGCCGACGGCACGCGCAGCCGCTCCGCCAGCGTGCCCAGCGGGGTGCCGGACAGCACGTCGATCAGCGCGCCACGGTCCACGCCATGCGCCTCGCCGTACGCGAACGTCTCGGCCAGCAGCACCTGGGCGGGCACGATCGCGCTCATGACGGCGATCTTCATGGCCGCGCCGGCTCCCGTCGGCCCCAGCTCCCGTACGGACCCGAACACCGACAGGACCTCCCGACACCCCGAGAGGTCACCGCCCGCCAGCACGGTCAGCGTGCCCTCGGTGGCGGGGCCCACGCTGCCCAGCACGGGAGCGTCTACCAGCCCCACCCCGGCCGGGAGCAGCGCGCGCAGCTCGCGCACCGCCTCGGGGCCGATCGTGGACATCTCCACCACCGTGGCGCCGGGCCGCAGCCCCGGCAGCGCCGCCGTCAGCACCTCTCGCACCGCGGCCGGGTCGCTGAGCATGGTGATGACCAGCTCGGCCCCGTCCACCGCCTCCGCCGCGGTCACCCCGCTCCCGCGCCGCCACGTCGTCACCTTGTGCCCGGCCTGCTCCAGCCGCCGGGCCATGGGGACGCCCATGCGTCCCTGTCCGAGAAAAGCAATCTGTCCGAGAAAAGGGGTCATGCTCACAGTGAACCGGGGTGCCGAGCCATTCCACAAACAACTAGGTTGCATATCAGCCATGCATAATCTGAATGCCTTTGACGCGGATGTGCTGCGGTTGTTCCACGAGATCGCCGAGAGCGGCTCGTTCACCGCCGCCGCCGAGCTGCTCGGATACACCCAGTCGGCGGTCTCCCGCCGCATCGCCGCGCTCGAGCGCGCCGCCGGAGGGCCGCTCTTCGAGCGCCTGGCCAGAGGGGTGCGCCTGACGCCCGCGGGCGAGGCGCTCCACCGGCACGCCGTCGCCGTGCTCGACCGGCTCGAGCGCGCGGGCGAGGAACTGGCCGCCATCCACGGCGGGCGGGGCGGGACGCTCCGGCTGGGCGCGTTCGCCACGGCCAACGTGGACCTGGTGCCCGGCACGCTCAGACGGTTCGTGGAGCGGCGGCCCGGCGTCGAACTGCGGCTGGTGGAGGGGCTCACGGCTCGCCTGATGGAGCGGCTGCGCGCGGGCGCGCTCGACGTGGCCGTGATCAGCGACTACCCCGCCGGGCTGCCCGCGGCGGCCCCGCACACGGTGCTCCTGCGCGAGGACCGCCTGCTCGTCGCGCTGCCCGGCGGCCACCGGCTGGCCGGCGACGCCGAGGTGGACCTGCGGGACCTGGCCGAGGAGACGTGGATCGAGGCCGCCCCGCGCGGCCAGCCGACGCTGCTGGTGACCGCGTGCGCGGCGGCCGGGTTCACGCCGCGCGGCGGGCTGCGGGTGGCCGAATGGACGGGCAAGTTCGGGTTCGTCGCGGCCGGGCTGGGCGTGACGCTGGTGCCGGAGCTGGCGGCGCGGGCCGTGCCGCCGGATCTGGTGCTGCGACCCCTGCGGGGCACGGCACCCGTACGGAAGGTGTACGCGGCCCTGCCCGAGACGCCACTGCCCGCCGCGCTGGAGCTCGTCGAAATGCTGGGAGAATGGAAGGCGTGTACGACGGCTTCGCCTATTTAGGCGGTCAGCACGCGACCGGGCTGCGTGACGTGACCTCCGACCTGGCCGCGCTCGACGGCGAGGGCTGGTGGGCCGTGGTCGTCGACTACGAGGGCAAGGTGACGTGCGCCCGGTTCGACCGGGTGCGCCAGGCGCCCCTGCCCGCGCCCGCCGCTCCCTGGCGGGGGCCGCGGCCCGATCAGTGGCGCAGCTCACTCGACCAGGCCGCCTACGAGCGCGGCGTGCGCGCCATCCGCGCCTACATCGAGCAGGGCGAGGTCTACCAGGCAAATCTTTGCCGCATCTTGACCGCGCCCGTCCCGGCCGACGCCGACCCGCTCGCGCTGGCCGCCCGGCTGGCCGCGGGCAATCCCGCGCCGTACGCGGCCGTCATCCAGGTGCCCGGGCTCAGCGTGGTGTCCGCCTCGCCCGAGCTCTACCTCTCGCGCGACGGCGACGTCATCGAGTCCAGGCCCATCAAGGGCACAGGCGCGACCGCCGGCGACCTTCTCGACAAGGACTACGCCGAGAACGTCATGATCGTCGACCTCGTCCGCAACGACCTCGGCCGCGTCGCCGCCGTCGGCTCGGTCGAGGTGCCCTCGCTCTGCGCGGTCGAGGAGCATCCCGGTCTCGTCCACCTCGTCTCCACCGTCCGGGCCCGGTTGGCGCCGGAAGCGGGCTGGCCCGAGCTCTTCGCCGCGACCTTTCCGCCCGGATCCGTCACGGGCGCGCCCAAGTCGTCGGCGCTGCGCATCATCAATGAGCTCGAACCAGCACCCCGCGGGCCGTACTGTGGGGCCGTGGGCTGGGTCGACGCCGACCGTCGCCGGGCGGCGCTGGCCGTGGGCATCAGAACATTCTGGATCTCGGCACTGGCTCACGGCGACAGTGAGATCCGGTTCGGCACCGGCGCCGGCATCACCTGGGGCAGCGACCCCGGGCGCGAATGGCTCGAGACCGAGCTCAAAGCAGCCAGGCTCATCGCACTGGCATCCACAGGAGGAACTAGATGAACATCCCTGTCTGGGTCAACGGCGAGTTGCTCGACCCCGCGCAGGCCAGCGTGTCGGTCTTCGACCACGGGCTCATGGTGGGCGACGGCGTCTTCGAGACGATCAAGATCGTGAACGGCCGGTCGTTCGCGCTCACCCGCCACCTCGACCGGCTCACGCTCTCCGCCCAGCGCATGGACCTGCCGGAGCCCGACGTCGACGCCATCGCCGACGGCATCGCGAGGCTCCTGGCGGTCGCGCCCGCCTGGGCGCTCGGCCGCATCCGCGTCACCTACACCAGCGGCCCCGGCCCGCTCGGCTCCGACCGCGGCGACCAGGGCACCACCTCGGTCGTCATCGTGGACGAGCAGAAGCCGTTCCCGGCCACCGCCAACGTCTCCGTCGTCCCGTGGCCGCGCAACGAGCGCGGCGCCCTGTCCGGGGTCAAGAGCACCTCGTACGGCGACAACGCCAAGGCCCTGCTGTACGCCAAGAAGCGCGGGGGCGGCGAGGCCATCTTCGGCAACCTGGCGGGCAACCTCTGCGAGGGCACCGGCTCCAACATCTTCATCGTCCGCGACGGCCGCCTGCTCACCCCGACGCTGGAGTCGGGCTGCCTGGCCGGGGTCACCAGGGCGCTGGTGCTCGAATGGTGCGGCGCCGAGGAGGCGGACGTGCCGCTGTCGGCGCTGTACGAGGCCGAGGAGGCGTTCCTGACCTCCACGACCCGCGACGTCCAGCCGATCAAGCTGGTCGACGACACGGAGCTGCCGGTCGCTCCCGGCCCGATCACCACGAAGGCCATGCGCGTCTTCGCCGAGCGCTCCGCCGCCGACCTCAACCCCTGAGCGGGCGAGTCCACCGCCACGCCCGGATCCACCGTGGACCGGGCGGTGGCGGCGGGTGGTGCCGCTGTCAGTACGACTTCTGGGTCTGGACGTTGAAGTCGTCCATCTTGACGCGCTTGGCCGGGTCGGTGAGCGGGTCGTCGATCCTCAGGACGTCCAGGCCCTCACGGATGTCGCTCGAGTAGATGTAGCCGTTGTAGTAGTACGCCGACCAGGAGCCAGCGACGTCGCCGCCGGGGAACGGGCCGCGCTCGAAGTAGCCGATCTCCTTCGGGTGGGCGGAGTCGGTGAAGTCCCAGATCGACACCCCGCCCTGATACCACGACTGCACCATGACGTCCTTGCCCGGCACCGGGATCAGCGAGCCGTTGTGGGCCACGCAGTTCTCGTCCCGCTGCTGCTCTCTGGGGATCTTGAAGTAGCCACGCCGCTCGAGCTTGCCGTTCACGATGTCGTACACGGCGTCCGCGCCCTTCGTGGCCGGCGTGTTGCGGTCGCACGTGGCCTGGCCGCCGCCGCCCAGCTCGTCGCTGAAGACGACCTTCGTGGCGTCGTTGTTGAACGTCGCCGAGTGCCAGATCTGGAAGTTCTCCGTGTCGGTGATCTGCTGCAGCACCTTCGGCCGGACCGGGTCGGAGATGTCGAGCAGCACGCCGTCGCCGAAGCAGGCGGCCGCGGCGAGCTTCTTCTCCGGGTACGCGGTGATGTCGTGGCAGCCGGAGGCGAGATCGGAGTGCTGGCGCTCAGGAAAGATATCCGGCTTCGCCACGATTTTTGCGGATTTAGGCGACTTTGTCGGTATCTCTACGATCTGGATGAGCTCGTGGGGCGGCGGGCAGGTCTTCGACTCCGGCTCGGGGCCGGGCGATGACACGTACACGTACAGCGTCTCCCCGGCCGGGACCATCGTGTGCGTGTGCGAGCCGCAGTCGGTCCTGACCGCGCCGACGTACTTCGGGCTCTTCTTGTCGCTGATGTCGAAGATCCGCAGGCCCTCCCACTCGCGGCTGCCGTCGCCGGAGTCGCACTCCTCGCCGGCGCGCGGCTCGTCGATCGAGAGGATGAGCAGGTCGCCGTAGACGCTGACGTCGTTCTGCTGCGCCGGGCAGGCCACCTGGCTCACGATCCGGGGCCTGGCCGGGTCGCTGATGTCGTAGATGGCGAACCCGCCGAAGTTGCCCTGGTACGCGTAGTCGCCCTGGAACGCCAGATCCGTGTTGATGTCGTCGGCGCCGTTCAGCGGGGCGGTCCTGGGGATGTTCGCGACGAGCTTGACGTTGTCGCTCGTCATCACGTCACCGCTGGGGCGGGCGGAGGACGTGGCGGCCGGAGCGCTGCTCTCCCGCGTCGAGGCGGCGGGCGTCGGCGCCTCGGCCGGCTGGGGGCCCGCCGCGCACGCGGAGGCCAGTAACAGCACCGCACCCAACAACGCTCCGCGCAACGTGGCAGAGATCAACGCGCGTCCCCTTTGTCTCGTAGCTCACTATGGAAGCTATGCCAGGAGATTCGCGGCCGCGTACGGTCTTCATCACAGTTATGACGACATTCGCCCTCGCCGCCTGCTCCCAGCAGCAGCCGGCCGGACCCTCGCCGGTGGGGACGGACGCGCCCGTCATCGTGCCGGGGAGCCCGGGAGCGCCTGGCCGCACCGCGACGCCGGGGGAGCGCGTGGGGCAGACGCCGGCGCCGACGGTGGCCTCGGACGTCCGCTTCGCCGAGGCCATGATCCCGCATCACCGCCAGGCCCTGGAGATGGCCTCGCTCGTCAACGACCGCACGACCACGGCCGCCATCCGCTCGTTCGCCCGCCAGATCACGGCCGCGCAGACCCCGGAGATCAAGGCCATGACCGGATGGCTGGCCGAGCTCGGCCGCCCCGCTCCCGCCGCCCACGAGCACGATCGGACGGCGGCGTACGGCATGGCGACGCAGGAGGAGCTGAACGCCCTGAGCGCGGCCAAGGGGACGGCATTCGACCGCATGTTCCTGCAACTGATGACCCGGCACCACGAGGGCGCGGTGAGAATGGCGGGGGAGGAGCTGGCGACCGGCCGCGACAGGCGCATGCGCCTGCTGGCCAAAGACGTGTACTCGGGTCAGAGCATCGAGATCGCCCGCATGCGCAAGGCTCTGGAGAGCCTGCCCGCCTAGATCGTCAGGACGGCCAGAGCATGTTGGTCAGCTCGGCGTCCAGGTCCATGTAGTCGGTCTCCCGCCCTGCGGGGACCTTCTCGTACGTACGGTGGAGGAACTCGGTGAGGGGCGCCAGCGGCACTTCGAAGAGCGCCTGCCCGAAGGGGGACGTGAGACTGATATGGAGCGTCCGCTCGCCGTCGGCACGCGCGGGCCACACCTGGACGTCGCCGTCGCCGACACGCCGGACGATGCCCACGGTCAGCAACTCACGGGCAAAGATCCACTCGACCGGTTCGTCGTTCCCTACGTGGAAAGCCATGCGGATGGCGTACGGATCGTCGGCTGTGTAACTCAGTCCGGCGAGCAGGGGGACGGTAGTACGGTCGGGGACCACAAGCCGAAGGCCAAGCTCGGCGGAGACGGTGGTGCTGTTCATCGTCAGCCAAACCTTTTCGTCGTAGGTCCCCTCTACGGGGCTTTCACTGCTCTGACGGACTTCGTCCTGAGCTATGACGCGGAACGAAGAAACCTGTAGGAAAGATTCCGCTCCAAGGGCCTTCTGTAACGCACATCACAGCTGGACATTTAGGCATCTACCAGGCTAAACGGCATCAACCGGGTCGTATTTACAAGGGTTTTGCGTCTTGCGGAGCCTGTCCCGGCGCGCGCCGACCATGAACGTTTCTCGCCAAAAGATCACGACCGATGCCAACCGGAACAGGACGATGGTATGCCACCGACCCACTGTGCCGGTGGGCAACCGCCACGTTTCACCCGAATCCCTCTCCCCGCCTTCGTCCCAGCCCCCGACGACCCGCCCGAACCACCCCTCCGACCGCTACCCAACCGCCACTCGACCGCCACCCGACTGCTTCGCTTCGCCAGCAGGTGCCAGAGTGCGGTATGGTTTTCCCCGTCGGCACCGCAAGGGACCGACAGGGCGGGCGATTAGCTCAGCGGGAGAGCGCTTCGTTCACACCGAAGAGGTCACTGGTTCGATCCCAGTATCGCCCACAGGAAAGATCCCTGGTGAGAGGCTCGCTGCTCGTGACGAGTAGCGGGCTTTTCTCATGTCTGAAAGTCGATGGGAGCCAATCGGGGAGCCATCTCACTCGGACTCAACCCGTCGGCTTGTCGCCGAAGATGGTGTTCATGGTGTGGGCACCTTTGGTGATCACCGGCCTGAGTTGGTGCCGGTGCACCGCTTCCGTGACGCTGGTGCCCGCGTGCCCGACGAGATCGGCGATGGTCTCGATGGGGACGCCCTGGTCACTCATGATGGAGACGAAGGAGTGACGCAGCTCGCGGGGTGTCCAGTTGGTTCCGATCCCCGCGTCTTTGGTGATCTTGCGGAATGCCCGTCGCACGTTCGCGGCATCCAGTGGAGTGCCGACGCTCGTGCAGAACACCAGGCTGTGATCTTGCCACCCCTCGCCCGCCTTGAGCTTCTGGGCGGCTTGACCGACGTGGTGCTGGCGGAGAGCCTCGGCCGCCAGCTTGGGCAGCTCCAGCGTGCGCCGCGACTTGCGCGTCTTGGTGTCACCTCCATCTCGGTCGGCACGCCATACGTAGATGGCGTACTTCCTGTGCTTTAACCCCACTTCCGTCACCGGTCGCCAGGATTTGAGAGTGGGCATCCAGGCGACGACGTGATCCCAGCGGAGCGCGCGGGCTTCCTCGGTACGGACGCCCGTGGTGAAGCTGATCACCACGTAGGCGTGGAGTTCGGACGATTCGGCGGCTTTGAGCACTGCCTCTGCCTGTTGCCGGGTGAGCGCTTTGCTGGGCCGCCCGTCCGTCCCTTGGGTGTGGTGACCAGCTCGGCGACGTTCCTGCGAACCATGTCGCGTGCCTGAGCTTGCCGGATGGCCCTCTTCAGCACACTGTGGATCTCTCTCAGGGTGGTGGTGGCCAGCCTGCCGGCGAGCTGGTCGAGCCACTCATCCACGTGATCCGCACGTAGTTGCTGGAGCTTGATCTTCCCCAGCTCTGGGATGACGTGCGTCTCGGCGAGGATGCGTAGCTTGGTGACAGTGCCCTCGGACCGGCCTTTCAGGCCCTTGCTGAGCCAGTCGTTGACGGCTTCCCGCACGGTGTACGTCTCCGATGCGGTGATGCCCGCCTCAAGTGCTCTGACGGCCTTGATCAGCTTGTCCTTGACCGCGGTCTTGGTCTTGGCCTTGCGCTTGAGGCGCTGGCGTCTGCCGTCAGGGCCGAACCTGAGGGAGATGGCTCCGGTGTAGCCGTCTCCCTCGGGGTAGATGGTCGCTTCGTACTTGCCGATCAGGATTTTGGCCAAGGGATCACCCCTTCTCGTGACGGTTGAGGTACTCCTCGATCGCCTTCCTGATCACCCACGACACATCTCGTTCCTGCGACTCGGCGTACCTGCGGAGACGGTCTTTCAGCGCCGTGTCCACCCGTACGGGAGGCAGGGTCGTTCGGTCGCTCGTCATAGACGGCTTCCTTTCCTGTCATGCAGTTATCAAGAGGCGCCGGCCGGACGGGTGGCTGTGCCTTGCGTCCGGCCTATAGAGAACGGTGTAGCACGGTGTTCTACGCCTCGTCCATCGGTTCCAGCGAGGAAATGAAGTCGGCAAGGTGTTGGTCGGTTATCCGGTGAAGCTTGCCGATCTTGATGCTCTTGAGCTGCTGTGTGCGGAGTAGGTAGTAGACCTTGTCGCGTCCGATGCTCAGCATCTCTGCGACCTGTTCGACGGTGTATGCCTGCATGTGCATCCCCCCTCTCGGTTTGTCGTGGGCGGCCCTCTTCCTTCGCGGGGTTCGCGCGTGTTTCTGGTTACGGACTGTGATGGTCCGTCTGTTCGTCCGTCCGCGCCTGTCACGCCTTATACATGCGCAGACGCGCGGGACGGACGAGGACAACGGACGCGGACGATTACGGATCGTGTATCTCGGGGAGGGCGCGCCAGCGTCCCCGCGCGACCTGTTCGACCTGACGCGCATGGCCTAGTTCTTGGAGGCGTTGGTAGACCCAGGTGCGACGCATGCCAGTTGCACGTATGAGATCACCGACGCTTGTCCCGTCGTCGGACGCCTGCCTCAGCGAGGTTGTCAGGGCCTCCTCGGCTTCCCGTACGGCGTTGTCGCGGGCGTGCCGGGGTGACGGTCGGACGGCGGGTTGTGGCGGCGGGGCGGGCCTCTCAGTCGCGCGTTGAAGGGCTTGAGCCGATACCTCGTCGAGGGACGGGCGGTGTTCCGCGTGCCGTTCCGCGGTGGCCTGTACTCCCTCGTCGTCGAGGAGATAGGTGCGGGCACGGCGAGGGATGTCGTGTTCGGGGGAGCTGATCAGGAACTTGCCGGGGGCGTCGAGCTTGTGGGGATGCCATCCGGCCTTGACCATGCCCTGCCCCAGGATGAGGTCGCCGTCGCGTGGCTCGCGGACGCGGAAGCACAGCCGGACGTCCATCTGTGCGCGAACCGCGCTCTTGCCCATGGCGTGCTTGGACGGGCGTTGGGTGGCGGCGATCAGGTTGACGGCTGGGGCGCGGCCACGTCGGGCGATCGAGTCGGCGTAGTCGATGGCGCGTGGTGCCTCGCTGGCCAGCTCGGCGTACTCGTCGACGACGATGATCAGCGCGGGCCGCTCTGGTGACGGCTCCCAGACGCGTTCGCCCCGTTTGGTGAGGTCGTCGGCCCGTCCGTCGAGGATGACCACGGCATCGGCCAACAGGTTCTCTGCCTCTTGCGGAGTGGTGGCCAGGCGATCGATGCACGATGCCCAGGGCATCAGCTCCATACCGCGCTTGACGCGGACAGGGCTGCCGTCCTCGAACAGGCCCAGCTTGGCGGGCTGGGTGATCGAGGTGGTGGATGGGCCTGGCCAGGCGATGGCGTCGGCGTGCGGGTCAGTCTCGATCACGCGCACGTCGGCGCGGTTGGCCTGCTTGGTGGCCACCGGTTGGACGCGGATGCCGCCGCGTGTGGTGCCGAGTGCCGATTCCAGGCGGGGGACGGCGCTGATGGCGTCTTCGACGGTCTGACCGAGTCCCAGCCCGAGGCGGAAGCGGTAGCCCCACAGGTCCACGATCGCGGACTGGACGCGGGATCCAGTCAGGCCGACCGCTTTGGCGATGTCAGGCCAGGCGGCCAGCGTACGTTCGACGCGGATGCGGGCTCGCCGCCGGCGGTGCGCCCACCACGGGACAGCCAGCAGCACCCCGCCGATCAGCAGGATCGCCGGGAGTGGCGCTGCGAAGGGGCTATTGCGGGCGGCGGCGGTCAGCCACCCGCCCGCGAACGCCGTGGTGATCGCCGCATAGCTGCGTTCGATCGGGCGCGTGAGGTTCACCCAGCGTCCCCACACGAGCAGCGCCATGGCCACGGCGGCGGCCAGTAGGGGGACGATGGGCCACCAGGGCGGGGACCAGGTGTGCAGGGTCGCCCCCGCCGCCACGGTGACCACCGCGGCGGTGAAGGGGGCGAGTTCGGAACGGTAGCGCCAGATGGCGCGGGCGATGCCAGCGATGACCAGGGGCGCGAATTCGAGGTCATCGGTGATCAGGCCGATGGGTTCGACGCCGTAGCGGCGCATGCGGCGGGCGTTGGCGCCGCATCTGGTAGCGCGAGGCACGATGACGGCTCATCGGCCATCACCCGGCGGACGTCGGGTGTCGCTGTCGATGAGCACCGCCGGGCTCATCACCCTGGAGTGGCTGGACGCCCAGGTGCCTGCCTACAACTACGCCAAGAACGACAAGGCGTTAGGCGCGTACAAGGTCGGCCTCACCGACGAGGGGCGTGCTTATGGTCGCGTCTATGGGCAGCAAGGGCACCGCCGCTCTACGCCCCTCGCCGCCTCCCCGGACTCCTCCTCCGAGGAGGGCTGACCGATGAGCGTCCTGTCCGAGCGCATCCAAGAGGAGCGCCTGTGCGAGCTGACCATCGCCGCATCGTGTCGCGTCCAGGCCATCGAGCAGGCCCGCGACACCCTCGCCGTTCTCGACTCCCAGGAGACCGGGTGACCGCCTACCCGATACCGGAGAATCACGGTCACTGGTGGTTGACGACGTTCAAGGGCTGGCACCGTCTCCATGCCGTCCCCGGTGAAGCGCTTACCGTCGAGGCCCACAGGGAGGCCATCGACGGCTTCGAGCCGTACGTCCGCGCTACGGCGTGCGGGCGTACGCTGGCGCTCACCTACGCTGGCATGTCCTCCCGCTTCTCCATGCCGCGCTGCGCCGCCTGCTGTCGTGCGCTGGGCATCGAAAGCGGACCAGGGACACCAGTCAATGAGGCTGCTGAGAAGCGAGCAAGGGGCGAACGCGAAGCGTCCCCTGAGACCTGACCGAAGGAGGAGACTGGGCGCCATGAGAATCTCTGAGGGTCTCCCCAGCCTTATCCTCGACGGCAACAATCGTTCAAGAAGTCGGCTCCTCCTTCCGACGGGTGCTGGCAAGACCCTCGCGAATGGGACAATTCCCCAGGCCATGCTTCGCAGACTTCGGTCTCGCTCTCCGCAAGCACTCCCGCCAGCGCCCGACCTGCAAGCTGGCGGGCTTCGCGAAGCCGTCGAAAACACGCGCGCACGAGTATCGGCGCAGCAGGCACCGCCGACGGCGATCGTCGAACGCATTGACGAGCACGGCAAGTCGATCAGTGTAGAGGTCATCACCCGGAAGCCCTCGTGAACCTCCTCGCCCTCCACGATCCCTCCACTCGAAATCGCATCATCCGCTGCGGTTTGACGCGATTCCTTCCACTCGACGTCCCCGAGCTTCAAGAAGGACACTCAAGGAGGGCCGGGACAACATGCTGGAGGACTGCAGATGTCTGCTCGTCAGCCTGTCGACAGAGGGTTCGAGATCACAAGCTTGCGCGAAGCCCTGCGCAAGGTCGCGATCGCTGGCGTAACTGTGAACACCGATACCCGGGAGCCCAACGAGGTCTACCACCTGCTGAACCGCGAGCTAAAACCATTGTGCGGCGCTGGCGAAGTGGACGGTCGCTTCGTGACGGCCGTCACGGCTCCCTGGATACTTCGCTGCAAACGGATCGGCTGCGCCCCACACTGGCGGTACATCAAGGAACCCAACGAGGTCATCACCACCAAGACGGGCAACCGCTTCCACCGCGACGTGGACTGCAGCGCATTCAAGGCTGGCCACCGAAGCACTCCACACGCCAGCGGCCACCATCACGACGTCGTACAGATGTCGCTCTACGAAGCCGAAAAGGCAGGCAAGACCGCCTGCCTCTCCTGTAGCCATGGGTGAGTTCGTCCTCGGCCTGGATGAGCCCTCTGTCCAGGATCACATCACCCGGTGCCGCGCTTGCAAGCACACCCTCCGCACCCCGGAGTCCCAAACTCTCGGCATTGGGCCCGAGTGTGCTGCCAAGCTGGGGCTCGCACCGCGCCGGCCTCTGCGGATTACGGGGCTGGAGACGTGGCGTGACTGCGAGGGGCAGATCGACCTGCTGGAAAGGAAGAGCATGACCAGGGTGTGGATGACCGAAGCAGGAGACCGCTACCACTCCTCGTCTGACTGCCGGGACCTCAATGCCGGGCAGAAGAGCGGGGAAGGTCGGGCTACAAACTACGCGAGATCGTTGAGGTCGACCTCAGCCAGGCCACAGACGCAGGCAAGACCTCATGCGGCACCTGCGGAGGTACAACGCCCTGATCTTTTGGGCTGCCTGATCACCGACATCACGCCAGCGTCACGGCACAGCCACGGACAGCCTGGTAACGATGGGTTGAAACGCGCATGTCTCTGATCCCCGGGAGGAGACTGTCATGCAGGCCAAGCGGAACTCCATCATCCTGGGAACGGCGTTCCTCGCCACCGTTGCACTCTCACCGGCAGGGGCCCAAGCCTCGCCGAGTTCGCACACCCGGTCGATCGTGACAGCAGGCCTGGCAGACCCCACCCCGTACCAGAAGGGCTACGACAGCGGCAGCTCAAACGGGTACGCGCGCGGCCTGGAGCGGGCCAGGGCGTACTGCGCTCGCGACCCGTGGCTGCCTTGGCCTGAAGTAGGCGCAGACGCCTACAAGCTCGGCTACAGCGAAGGCTTCCAATTGGCGTACGGCCGAGGATTCGACGACGGCGCAGCGAAATACTGCAGGCCTGCGTGAGGCAATTACTCGCGATCCGGACACGCTGCAACACATCGGGCTCTCGCTGGCACATCTAGGTAATCTGATGGACAGATGTCATCATGGGCATAGAGAAAGGCTCCACTCCTGTCTGGCCGGGGTGGAGCCTTCTGTGTGCTTCGGCTCGCCCCCGCATCTACCGCTACGGATCACAGGGCGTCCCGGCGCAGCGGGATGTTGCGCGACAGGCCGACTTGCTGGAGGAGACGTGACCATCCTTGACCTCACGGTCCCGCCTTGCCGCCCATGTACTGCTTGGGCGGCTGCGGTCGCCTCCTGCGGGATCCGAAGTCCCGCAAGCGCCGGTACGGTCCCGAGTGCGCTGAGAAGTTGGGGCTCATGGATCCGCCAGCGCCCCGCTTCGCCCGGCGAGACGGAGGAGACTGCGAGGGACGGGGCGATCTCCTGGGGGAGGACCACATGGCCATCGTGTATGTCACCGCGCGTGGCGACCGCTACCACCGGGCACCCAACTGCGAGTACCTGACGTCCGGACAGGACGGCGGCGCAGTCCTGAACTACACCCTCCACCCGTGGGAGCCTGTGAACCTCAGCGAGGTACCCGCTGGCAAGACCCCGTGCAAATGTCTTGGAGTCACTCCCGAAGGGACGACACCATGACCGAGCAGAACCGCGACGGCTTCCCCCAAGATTCGGTGGTGGCCTTGTTCGGCAACACCTACGAGACGCAGGATGGCAACTTCCTGATCGAGCCCAAGCCGAAGGATCGTCCCATGCTGCTCTCGGACGCTGGAGAGTTGCTACGGGGTTGAACGAAGTCTCAGGACGCCTCTGGATCATGGACGCTCGTCCGGCTAATGTCGAACAGACGTTCCCCCCCCGGCGGCCTGGAGGCCCTTATGCCCTTATCGCGACGATCAACAAGCAGCCCACACAAGCCAAGGCTCGCACGAATCACCCAGCGGCTCATCGCCTTGTGCGGGACTCTCACCCTGGTGGCCGGCCTCACGGTCTCTCAAGCGACCACCGCCACCGCGGCCGACTCGCTGACCGACCTAGGCGGCGACATCCCCTACGCGTGGGGGGACACCGCGGTCGCAGACGGCAAGGTGTTCATCGGCACCGAAGACCGGATCGTCGTCGCAGACACCCAAGGTGCTGTAACCGGAACCATCACGGGCGTGTCCGACATAACGTCGCTGGTCGCTACACCTGATGGCAGCCACGTGTACGCGGCTCTCCGGTATGAGCACCAGGTGGTCGAAATCAACCCCGCCGACCTGACCATCGTTCGCCGGTTCGACCTGGCTGCATACGCGTGCCCAACACGCCTGGCGTTGTCTGGGCAATGGCTGTGGGTCGCCTTCAGCTGCGCGAACTATCCGACAGACGGCGTGATCAGCCTGGACCTGACGGCATCCACGCCCCAGCCCGTCCGCTTGCCTCTCGACAGCTTCGAAGACGTCGCGCTGTCCGCGGCCGGGAACACACTCCTGGTGAGGAGCAACAAGCTTCTGTGGGTCTACGACATTCAGGGCGGCGCTGGCACTTTGCGCGGCACCATCGACGCCGACGACTACAACGTCGACTCGTGGGCGGACGCCGCTGTCACCCCAGATGGGTCGGCGGCTGTCGTCTCCCCGGGCTACTCCGGCAACGACTTCGACGCCTGGGACATGACGACCTTGACCCGGTTCCGTTCCTACGGGTCGGAGGGATATACGTTGTCCGTCACGATCAGTCCGGACGGCACGCAGATCGCCGCGTCCACCCGTCCCTCCATCGATGGCCTGAAGGGGCCGATCGCCCTGTTCGACTTCGAGTCAGGAGCGAAAACGGAGACCATCGGGCAGATCCGCGACCTCGAGGTGCTACACGGAAGCCTCACCTACTCCGGATCTGACGTGTTCGCCGTCGCGCAGGGGTATCCGAATGTCCGCCACTACTACCTGTGGCGGCTGCACGGCGCCATGCTGCCACCGTGCGAGATCACTCTGAGCGGGCCAGACACAGCTCGCCGGTTCAGGCCCATCACCTTCACCGGCCGGCTCACCCGGCCTGATGGCTCGGCACCCGGCGCACAGACGGTCACGGCCGCCCGCCGGCCCTGGGGTGAGAACGATTTCCAGCCGCTGATGGACGTCACCACGAACGCGGACGGTACTTTCACTTTCAGCAACGTCCCGGGGGATGAGACTCAGTGGACCTACAAGGTCTACTACGACAACACCACAGACAGCCGAAGCTGTAGCACCACCAAGGTGGTGGAAGTTTCCGGCTGGTGATCAGCCGTCGGTTAGCGTGAGAACGCGAAAGCGGCTCTCCGCCCCAACGGAGAGCCGCCCCGACCCCACTACCCTCACCAGACTTGAACCGCATCAGGTCTCCCGTAAGCGTACATTCGGGGGAGGCCGAAAATGTCCGACTACATCTGCCAGGGAAAGTGCAACTCGCGTCCGCGGCGCGAAGCTGACGAGCACGCCCGAGCGCTCACTGTCTGGCAAGCCGAGATGGCCACGTGGATTGCCGCCAGCCCAGACGAGCGCGGCCCTGAACCCGCCCGCCCGGCGGAGCCTTCGCTGCGGTGGATGACCGGTGCCCCGTTCTGGTGCCTGTCCGACTCGTCCGCCATCCGGTCCGCCCTGGTCGACCTGGACCGGCAGATGATGCTCCGTCTCTTCCACCACGACGGGTACGGGTCGATCGACCTGAACGAGCGCGTGTCCTCCTCGCCCGAGCCTGCGTCCCCGTCGGACGCCCACGACCAGCTCGACGAGCTCGTCCGCTGGCTGCGCTCCTGGCAGGTGTCCTACTGGAAGATTTGCGGCTGGTCGCACACCGCCTACGTCGGCGAGTCGGCGCCGGCGCTCACCGAGGTCACGTCCGCGCTGTGCGCCCACCTCGACGGCATCCTCTCCCACACCGAATACGCAGTCGACTTCGGCTCTGGCGTGCTGTCCTGGCACTCCGAGGTGACCGCCGCCGCCCAGACGAGGCCGCGCCGCATCTCCATGCAGATGCGCTGCCCCCAATGCCACCTCGCCACCCTGCCCCGCCTCGAAGGCGAAGACCGCATCGAATGCCGTAACCGCGACTGCGGCGCCAACCGGGGAGGCCCGGTCGTCATGACCGCAGACGAATATCACGGGCTTGCCGAAGCCGTCATCGTGGCCAGCGGGAGGCGCAGGTGAGCGCCACGTGCCCCGCCTGCTGCGGCAGAGGAGTGGTCCCCGATGCGAAGACCTGCGCATTGCCGAGCTGTGGACGAGAGTTCATTTGGCAAGACGATGGGCGCGGCCGGGGACGTCCTCGAGCGGACGCGATCTACTGTTCACGATCTTGCAAGCACGCCGCCGCGATGCGTACCTACCGGTCGCGGAAAGCCGCGTGACCTCATAGCTCGGGCGGATCGGATCATTTTTCGCGTTTCGTCCGAAAATGAGCTGTGACGCGTCACGCCTATCGCTACGGTGGAGGCAGTTCGCGAGACCTGGAGAGGCGCGGGTCGAATGGGCGTCGGTTATCTCTTTTGCAAAGATGCCATCCGGTGCCCGCTTCACACATCCGCGCTCCTCTTGGCCGAGTGGGCTGGTCAGGTCTGGTGCTGGCACGGGTCGAATCTCGTCGGTTATCGCCTCGTAAGCGGGAGACACGGGTTCGAATCCCGTCGCGGACTTCGGTCCGTGTAGCTCAGTGGCTCAGAGCACCTAAACGGCCGGTGGGTCGCCCATATCCGTGCCAGCTCCAGACCTGATCGCTCGTCAACCCTGCCAGTGGCGCGGGTCGAATCCGATCGGTTATCGCTCTCTCAAAGCGGAGACCCGGGTTCAAATCCCGGCGCCGCCTTCAGGCGGTGTGGTGCAGCGGCCTAGCACGTCTAACGCCGGTCGGTCTCCCACATCCGCGCCGCTGGCAGGGCTGACGAGCAGGGGAGCGGGTCGAAGTCATATCGGTTATCGGGAACAGGTTGTCGCAGGTTCGAGTCCCGCTCACCCGACCGGCAGTTCCGGGTGGTAGCTCAGTTGGTAGAGCGTCTGTCTAAAACGCCGGTGGACATCACCACATCCGCTCCCCTTTCCCATATCCGCTCTCGGGCGGGTCGAACGGAAGGAGCAGACCGATGTCACGTGATCCCCTCGCTGCGGTCTCGACGATCGCGACTCCGCAGACGCAGCCGATCCCTGGCCGTACCGACCAGGTGAAGAACGCCGCTGGCGGGTACGTCTTCGGCAAGGACCTGTGGGTCAGGCTGGAAGACTTTCTCATCCTCGGCACTACGGGCGGCACCTACTACGTGTCGCAGGACACGCTCACCGCCGAGAACGCGGGCGTCGTGTTCCAGGCGATCATGAAGGACGGACCGCGCGTCGTTCAGATGCTGGCTGACATCTCGACGTCGCGTCCGCCGCGGGCTCCGAAGCAGCGTCCCGTCCTGTTCGCGCTCGCCGCCTGCTATGCGAAGGGCGACGCCGACACCCGCCAGGCGGCCAAGGTGGCTCTGGCCAAGGTGGCGCGCACCACCGACCATCTGGCGCAGTTCTTCGGCTACTACAAGAACCTCGGAGGGAAGGCCACTGCTCGGGGTACGTCGCCGACGGTGGGCCGGTCGCTGCGGACCGCGCTCGGTTCCTGGTTCCTCACCGGGACTGCGGACGATGTGGCGTTCAAGGCGTGCAAGGCCCGCCAGCGCAAGACCCCGCAAGGCGAAAGCTTCGACCTTCGGGACGTGCTCCGCATCGCTCACCCTGCAGCGCATGACGAGCAGCGCAAGACGCTGTTCGGCTGGATCGCCGGCAACGTCACCGACGAGCAGGCCCGCGAGATGCTGCCCGCCGTGGACCGGTTCCTGACGGCGAAGGCCGTCACGAGCGCGGCCGAGGCGATCGAGGTCGTCTCGACGGCGAAGGTGCCGTGGGAGTTCCTCCCTGACTCGGTGCTGCGTGATCCGGCCGTGTGGGAGGCGCTGATCGAGACGGTCGGTATGACAGCGCTCATCCGCAACCTCGCCCGCATGACGAGGCTTGGCACGCTCAAGCCGATGGCGGACGCGACATCGCGGGCGGTGCGCCGGCTCACGGACCGAGAGGCGATTCTGCGCGCCCGCATCCACCCGATGGACGCCTGGCTCGCGATGCGCGTCTACGCGTCCGGGCAGGCGCAACCGAACCCGCGCGCCGACCGGCAGACCTGGCACCCCGTCCCGGCCATCCTGGACGCGCTGGAGGAGACGTACGAGTTGGCGTTCGGCACAGTCGAACCGTCCGGCAAGCGGCTCCTGGTCGCCGTCGACTCCTCCGGCTCCATGAGTTGGGGCGGCGGTGTCCGGGTGGGCGGGTCCCCGATCGGGACGCCGTACGAGGTCGGCAACGCCATGGCGGTCATGCTCGCCCGCATCGAGAAGGGCAACGTGCACGTCATTGACGTCGACACCGCCGTGCACGCCTCGAGGGTGACACCGCGGACCAACCTGCGTGAGATCGCCTCCTGGCAGCCGTCAGGGGGCGGCACTGACCTGTCGCTGCCGTTCACGTGGGCGACTCAGGAGAAGATCGCAGTAGACGGCATTGTCGTGTTCACTGACAACGAGACGTGGGCTGGCCGCACGCATCCTGTGCAGGCGCTCGCCACCTACCGTCGGACGCACAACCCGGAGGCGCGTGTGGTGGTCGCCGCTATGACCGCAGTCGGGTACACGGTGGCCGACTCGCAGCTTCGGGGCGTGCTCAACGTGGCAGGCATGGATGCTTCACTGCCGCTCATCATCAACGGTTTCGTGCGCTGACCTGCGAGAACAGTGCTCGACTTGACCGCTGGTCCAGTTAGCGTCACACTGATCCCGAAGACGTATGCCCCTGACCAGGAGGAATCCCGGTCAGGGGCTTTTCGTGTGTGCGGAGGTGATGTTTGTGCCTCGCCCCGAACTGGACCCCGACGAGGTCTATCTGACGACGGCTGGCGCAGCCGAACTGGCCGGGGTGAAGCCGGCAACGATCCGCACGTGGGTTGAGCGCGAACATCTCATTCCTGCGGGCCGAGATCGGCGCGGGCACATGCTGTTCACTCAGGTGGCCGTTGCCAGTGCGGAAGTCCACCAAGTTCGACGCGGCGCTCAGCGAGGACGTGAAGGCGTTCCAGCGCCGGGCGCAGCTAAAGGACGACGGCATCGTTGGGAAGGCGACCTGGCCGGCCCTGCTGCGGGTCTCGTGAGCGACGGCCTGTTCGCCCGCTGGTGGCCGATCCTCTACCCGTCACAGCTTCCGCGGCATCCCGAGCCCGCGGTTGATGGGCCCGAAGACGGGCGTATCCCAAGCCTCGTAGATGAGGCGAACTGAACGCCGTTCGGAACCTTAACTTTCCGCGTGGTTTTATCACGTCGATTCTTTAGGTCCTGACCTGCGCGTTCCCTAGAGCGTCCCCGCGCGGCGGTGGGCGCTCTCTTCATGTTCACCAACGTAGGAGCATCCTCAAATGCGTCTCAACAAGAGCGCGATCCTCTCTCTGGCTGTCGTCGGCGCGCTGGGTGTCACAGGCCTGTCCGCTTCGGCCGCTTCCGCTGATGTGGATGGCCTGTCCATCACGCAGGTCGGCTACAACGCCTACGGCGCGGACACCGTCTGGAACCGCAACCAGGAGTTCGTGGACGTCAAGAACGACGGCGCCACCGCCGTCAACGTCAAGGACCTGGTCGTCACCGACCAGTGGGGCAAGTCCAGTGGGGCAAGTCCCACCTGGCTGACAACGACCGCGGCTGCAACACCTACAAGGTGACCAGCCTGCCCGGCGTCGCCACCGGAGCGGACGGCAGCGTCATGCTGGCCGCCGGCCACACGGTTCGCGTCTACTCGGGGCGCGGCACCGCTGCCGTGTCGGCGAGTGGCACGCTGCACGCCGTGTTCATGAACTCCCGGTGTGGCTACCACGGCCACATCTGGGGCAACGGCGGCGACACCGCGTGGATCGTCCTGGGCGGGGCTTCGGAGTCGTTCGCGTTCGACAACGGGTACACGGTCAAGCCGTAGGAGGCTGGCATGAAGTTCACCATCTTCGGGCGTGAACCGGTTGTCTGGCTGGGCGCTCTGCAAGCCGTGCTGGCGGTTGGTGACGCTGCCCGACCTGGGCGTCACCGAGACGGTGGCGGGCTGGATCATCGTCGGCGTGTCTGGCGTGTTCACGATCATCGAGGCCGCCATGACGCGACCCATCGTCGTGTCCACGCTGGCCGGTGGCGTACGCACGGTGCTGACCGCCGCTGTGTTCTTCGGCCTGCCGCTCGGCGAGCAGACGTCGGCTGCCCTGGTGGCAGCGTTCACGTTCATCATGGGCATGGTGCTGTCCAACAGCGTCACGCCAGCAGCGGACCCGGACCCGAACTTCGCCCGTGCGAAGAGTGTCGGCACGGTTCGCTAGCCTTCGCGCGTGGACCGCTGGATCGGGGTGTCGTTGTCCTATGCCACGTTCGCGATCGTCGTACGCGATGGCCGGATCGTGGATGCCGCGCCAATAGCGCGATGGGCGATTGGCAAACCAGAACAGCGTGTAGCGGAGTACTACCAGCGTAAAGGCGCAGAGTTCGTACCGCTGTCTGCGTAGCACCCCCGGACGGCGGCAGTCCCGAATCCGGTGTTTCACAAGCTCGGCGAAAACAGGTGGAAGCCACGCTTTCCTCTCTGGGATAGTCGGGCTGCCTGCATAGCTCAGTTGGCGAGAGCGTCGCACTCATAACGCGAAGGTCCCGAGTTCGAGTCTCGGTGCAGGTACGCGGGGAGGCGGAGTCTTCGGGCTCCGAGTCGCTTCAACCGGTGCCGACGGGCGGCGGTGGAGGGTGGCGAAGCCGGGCAGACGTGTCCGCGTGGACCTCGCCTGCTACTTAGGGCCCGGCCTCGGACCACGGTCCCGGGCCGGGAATCCTCGTCGGAGGCCGGGACACCCACGGGTGGCCCGGCCTTTCTGCGCGTTGTCAGGTCTTTTCCTTCGCAGCCCTCTTGAATACGAGGTAGAAGACGGGCTTCCCGTTCTTGAGCTTCCTTATCTCTGGGGTGATGCCCACCAGTTCCCATCCTTCTTTCCCCATGTCGTTGCCGCACCTCGACCACAGGCGTAACAGGAGGAAGACGATGGCCCGCATGCTCGGCAGGAAGGTCTGGTTCGGCGTCTTCTGCACCTGCTGCAACGGTCCGAGGAGTGTGAAGGTGGAGAGAGCCCGGGAGAAGCGTCAGTTCGCCCGCGAGTTGCGCCCTGAAGGGCTCCTGCCCACCATCGAGCAGGCGGACGACGACTGCGTCCACGGCTGCGTGTACGCCGGCTCCGAACGATGCAACTTCACCTGCCACGACCTGACGCCCTACGAGGACGCCGCGTTTGAGCGGTTGGACCGGCGAGCAATGGAACTGCTCAACGAAGAGATGGCCGCCTTCGCCGAGTCGTCCCTGCCACCGACAGTGGAAGCCACCGAACTGTGCGGGGTCGAGTGGGCGTGACCCGCTGACATCCCCTCGTCCCGCTTCTGGCGGGAGTGTGCCACCCTCCCCGGGGTGTGCGTACGAAAGAGCCCGAGGTCACGATCTCGCACGTGTCGCTCATGGTGCTCCACCCTGGCCGCTGCATGAACGAGTGGATCAAGACAACCCGCAGCCCTGTCGGCAACAACCCCGCATGACGTCGCAGCGGAGCGCTGAGCGGTCGCACACCGCTCAGCCCCAGTTGCAGGAGTATCCGTAGTGAGCCAAGCCGCCTTGGACGGGATGCCCCAGTGGCAGAGGTGTACCGGTCAGCGGCGGGATCGTTACGGTGCCCAGGTCGAGGACACCTTCGAGCTTGACGAACTCCCCTTCCTCTCCGCCGAAGTACACCTGCAGGGTGGGATAGGCGGCAGGGGTGGGGATGTGGGGCCGCATCATCTGCTCGTAGGCCCACCGAAGTTCGTCCAGCCCGGTGACGATGACAACTTCGGAGTGGCAGAACGAGCCGGACCAATGGTCAAGACTCAGCTCGTAGTAGCTGAACGGTCCGGGAAACTGTCCTGAATCGCCAACCTCGCCGGACGACGCGTCCAACATCGCCATCCCGGCCGAGGCGGCCGGATCACCTGGAGCGGATCTCAGCACGCGCCCATAAAGGTTCCTCGCCTCGTCCCGGCGCCGGGCCAACGTGATCTCGTCCTCCCCATAGTGGGCGGCAAGGTCCACATCGTTCTCGAAAACGGCGATCTGCTGGACCAGTCGGCTGGCCAGCAGAGTGGCCACGCGCGTGTCATCGGGACACGCCTCTACCGCCGCCCTCAGCCACGGTTCCTCCGGCCAGGACTGGATGACTTCCGGCTCATCAGGATCGTCGTCGGGTCCGACGCGCAGCATGCACAGCAGCCGACCCACTTCGAGCGCCGCATCCACGTCACCGCCCTCGGCAGCGTTCTGCAGCGCCTCGACCGTCTCCTTGGAGATCGCCATTCCAGCAGACTAGTGCCACGCGACCCTCACAGGGATGCCGCAGTTATTTATCCCTCGCTCCGTCGCTATCTGCAGTTCGTACTGCACTCCACTCTGGACCAGCCATTTACATGATTAATCGTGATCGTTAGGATCTCGGACATGAGTTTTGTCATCGCAGTCGCGCGTGTCGAAGATGTATCCGCTCTGATCCAATCGGCTGAGTCTCTCTTTCGGGAGGACGGAGGTCGGCGGGATCCGTTCGTGGATGCGAACTGGCCGACGCAGAAGGGGCACGACTACTACATGGGGATGATCACTAATCCAAAAAGTCTGGTACTTCTCGCCCGCCGTGACTCAATTGAGGGAGAGGTCGTAGGCCATCTCACGGGTCAGATCAAGGCTCCGAACGAACTCAGGCCGAACGCGGTCGTCGCCGAACTCGTAAGCCTGCGCGTAATGGAGAACGAGCGTGGACATGGTGTCGGCGCGAAGCTGGTAGATGACTTCTTCGCCTGGGCGAAGACGCAAGAAGCCAACCAGGCAACGGTCTCCGCGTACGCCTCCAACACCGATGCAATTCGCTTCTACCAAGCCCAAGGATTTGAATCGGACCTCATCCAACTGAAGATTGATCTATAACGGGGCGCATCCAGGGCACATGACCCCGCGATCACGTTAGCGACATTGAGAAGCTTTAAGAGCAGCCGCGGCTTCCTCACTGAGGACTCTGTCGCTCAACTCCCTCAGGCTGTCCAGCCCTCGTTGGCAGACCGCCCACCGGATGTCATTGCTACCGGCATCTTCGAGAATGAGGCCAGCGACAATAGGCTCGTAACATGGAGAAGTGCTATGAGCAGTTTCTGGGCGGCCAGGGGGCCCACGTATACAGCGAGCCCTTGATCGCCAGCATGCGCCGCGATTTGCGGGTTTTGGTGTCGCCTCCATCCCGGACGGCACGCCACACGTAGCTGGCGAACCTCGTGGGGCGGACCGCGCCGAAATGCGTTGACAGCACGGAGTTGGCCTCAGCGGTATCTCGGCGAACAGTCGTATGCGACCCAGTGAGAGGGGCGGGGGACGAACCATGCGCGGACTCGTGTGCCCAGAAGCCACCGCCGACCTGCGCGAGGAGCCATGAGCCGTTCGAATCCGCCGACGCCAGCAGGATTCTGACGCCTTCCCCGGGCAGTGCCGCACAACGGCTGGTGGCTCGTCACCAGCCTCTACATGGCTGTCGATGTGGGGCTGTCCCCTGCGCAGCGGTTGCTCATCGCCGCCGCACAGGGGGTGGCGAGCATCCTCTCCGAGGTCCCGGCCGGGGTTGTGGCCGACACCTTCGGACGCAAGAAGGCGATCGTCGCGTCACACGTTCTGATGGCCACCGCCATGGCAGTCACCGGCCTGTTCCCCAGCTTCGTTCCGCTGATGCCGGCCCAGATGCTGTGGGGCGTCTCCTGGACCGGCGATCTACGCCACCGCGGCCTCGCCCTCGCCGCCGCACAGCGCCGACTCGACTCCGATGGCGGCGCCCGCACCTTCTTGGCCTTTCCTGTCAGCCTTGTCCTCCTCGACTTGGCGTCGAGCCTCCCCCTCGGGGTTGCCGCCGTGATCACCACGAAGGGCATCGCCATGCCCTTGGTGCGGACCGTCACCACCATCTGGGTCAACCGTCACACCGACAGCGACATCCGGGCCACCACCCATTCCTTCCTGACGCAGGCCGAATACGCCGGCGAGATCCTCTGCGCCGCCCCCTCGCCGCCCTTGCCGGGACCTTCGGAACCGGAGGCACCATGCTCCTCGCCGCGACACTCTTCGCGGCCGGCGCAGGGACCGTCGCCCTCAACTGGCCGCGAACGAAAAGCCCGAGCGAAGGGGTGTCACCCTCGGGGTAAGGAACCGGCGGACGGCCGTGGGCGCTGAGAAGGATCTTGGTCGCGGTGACTGAGCTGCCTCTTGGTCGTGCAGGTTCTTCAGCGCGTACAGCTGCGTCTGGCGGCTCGGTCCCTTCGCCTGAACTACTCGCGTTTGACTAGCTCGAAGTACTCGTGTTTGAGTAGTTGGGTGAGTGACGCGCGCATGTTCGTGCTCGGAGCCCTGCTGCGCGGTCCGATGCACGGGCATCAGATCCGCCGGCAAGCGCAACTGGACCGCACCGAGCTGTGGACCGACATCAAGGTGGGCTCGCTGTACGGGGCACTGCACCGGCTGGTCGCCGAGGGCGCGATCGAGGTGGTGCGCACCGAGCAGGCGGCGGGACCGGCGCGGACGGTGTACGCGCTCACCCCTTCCGGGCGCGAGGAGTTCATCGCGCTGCGCGACCGGACGCTGCGCGAGGTCCGGCTGCGGCCCGACCCGGTGGACCTCGCGCTGCACTACGCCGGCGATCTCGCCGAAGAGGACCTGCGGGCATTGATCGGCGACCGGCGCGACGCGCTGATCGTCCGGCTGGCGGCCTGGCTGCACCAGCGCGAGCAGGCCGAGCCGTACCTGCGCGGGCTGGAGCCGATGACCTTCGATCACACCACGGCACGCCTGCGGGCCGAGATCGCCTGGCACGAGAGCCTGCTGGAGCAGCTACCGAAACTGCTCGCCACGCGTGACCGCGGCCAAGCGCCGACAGGGGAAGGACGGCAAGAATGATTCTGAGGACCGGAGTGCTGCGCAACCGGATCTTCGCCTGGCATCGGGAGCTGCAGGACGTGCACCACCGCCTGGAAAAGGCGCTGGAGGACGCCCGCAGGGCCATCCGCTCCGGCGAACGCGCCGAGAGCCTCAGACCCGAGCTCCGCGACTTCTGCTACACCTTCTGCTCCGCCCTGGGCAGCCATCACCGCAGCGAGGACAGCGACTTCTTCCCGGCTCTCCTGCAGCAGATGCCCGGGCTGGAGCCGACGATCGCCCGCCTGGGTCGCGAGCACGAGGTTCTCGCGCGCCTCCTGGCCGACTTCCAGCTGAGCCTCGACGATCCGCACTCATCACCGCAGCAGCTCTTCCGGCAGATCAACGAGATCAAGGGCTCGATGAAGGCTCATTTCGGCTTTGAGGAAGGCTCCCTGAACCAGGCACTCCGTGCTCTTGATGCTCCGGAGAGCGACAGGAGCCGCATGTTCGGCGACGTCTGACTGATGGCCTCTTTTCCGTTCCGTCGCACACCGGGGGCGCGGCCGTGCGGTGGTTCGAGCGCCGTCCTCGCCTACGACCGTGGCGGCGTGGCGATACGTCTCCGTTGCTGCCGGACGGGGTCGACCTCGGTCACGGCCGTCTTCCCGTCCAGCTCCCAGCCCTTCCCGTACGCCGCGGCGAACGCTTCCTCGCCCAGCGCGGCCCGCCCTCGGCGGGTGAGCTCGCGAACCTGCCGATCGGTGCGGTCGTGAGCGCCGCGCAGCCGGGAGGCGGCCCCGAGCAGGACGGCCGACTCGTGATGCCGCCCGTGCGCCTCGGCGAGCGCGGCCGCGTTCACCGCCACCAGCGACAGGATCGGCCGGTCCCGGGTCTCCAGCGCCGCCGCGTACGCCTTCTCCAACGCCTCCTCCGCGCCGGCCAGGTCACCCGTCTCCAGGCAGAGCGAGGTCCGTACGCTGCCCACCAGCGTCCGCGCGTGGTCACCGGGGAACGCGGTGTCGCCGTGCAGACCCCGTTCGGCGTCGTCGAGCACTCGGCGCGCCCGGTCCAGGTCGCCGAGGCGCACGCAGAAGATGGCCTCCCACGCGTCGACCAGGGCCAGCATCTCCGGTGAGGCCGCGCGCAACGCCCGCTCCCGGGCCGAGTCGATCATCGCGGTCGTCAGGTCGGTGTCGCCGCGCCGCAGGTGCAGGTCGATCCAGCGCAGGTCGTCGAGCACCTCGTCGCCGAGGCTGAGCGAGCCGAACTCGCCGGCGAGCGATCGGGCCTCGCGCAGGTCGGCCAGCGCGCCGTCGAGGTCGCCGTCGTACTGCCGCAGCTGGGCGCGTAGCGGCAGCACGGTGGCCTGGCCCCAGCGGTCGCCGGCCTGCCGGAAGCAGGCCAGGGCCGCCTCCACGTCGGGGCGCGTCTTGTCGAGCTCACCGGCGTTCTCGGCGAACTGGGCCCGGAACATGCGGGCCAGCCCGGACAGCCACACGTCGTCGCCGTCGGCCAGGCGCTCGATGATCGCCAGCGCGGTCCTCTCCGGCAGGAACGCGGGCGGGAGCGCGGTGAGCGCCGCGTATGGGCCCGGCAGTTCCGGGTACGCGATCAGCCGGTCGGCCAGCTCGCGCATCTGCGCCTGGCCGTGCGCGGCCTCGGCGTTCGTTCCTGGCCGCGCGTCCGCCCGGTTGATCAGGTAGATCGCGTGGGCGCAGTCGCGGTCGGGCGTCGGCCCGCCGCCGGGGACCGCCAGTGCCTCGCCCAGCCAGTAGGCCGCGTCGCGGTGCCGGCCGAACATGTGCCAGTACCAGGTCAGGTTCAGGGCGAGAGCGAGCGCGCCGGGGGCGTCGCCGGTGTCGCACCGCCGGCGCAGTGCGGCCAGCGCGTTGTCGTACTCGGCGCTGATCACCCGCATGGCCGCCAGCTGGCCGGGCCCGCGCAGCTGCGGGTCGTAGCGGGCCATCAGCTCGGCGAAGTAGCCGGCGGCCAGATCGCGGGCCGTGCCGAGGTCGCCCGCCCCCGTCAGGCGGTCGATGCCGTACTCGCGCAGCGTCTCCAGCATGCGGTAGCGGCCCGGGTCGGGGGCGAGCTGCAGCAGCGACCGGTCGACCAGGGCCGCGAGCAGCTCGGGGATCTCGGCCGCCGGCACCGCGGTGCCGGCGCAGACCGCGGCGGCCGAGGCGGGGGTGACGCCGCCGGGCAGGATCGAGATGCGTTCGGCGACCGTACGCTCGTGCTCGCTCAGCAGCTCCCAGCTCCAGGCGATGACCGCGCGCAGCGTGCGGTGCCGGGGCAGCGCGGTACGGCTGCCGGTGGTGAGCAGCCGGAACCGGTCGGTCAGCCCGTCGGCCAGCTCGGGCAGCGAGAGCGTCCGCAGCCGGGCCGCGGCCAGCTCCAGCGCCAGCGGCAGCCCGTCCAGGCCGCGGACCACCCGCCGGACGTCGGGCAGCGTCGTCTGGTCCACGCCGAAGCCCGGGCGCACGGCCGCGGCCCGCTCGGTGAACAGGCGTACCGACGCAGCCAGCCGGGCCTGCTCGACGCCGTCGTCGGGCCCGGGCAGCGCGAGCGGGCCGAGCGGAACCAGCGCCTCGCCGTCGATCGCGAGGGGTTCGCGGCTGGTGGCGAGCACGCGCAGCCCGGAGCATCGGGACAGCAGCGCCGCGACCAGGTGCGCCACGGCGTCGATCAGGTGCTCGCAGTTGTCGACCAGCAGCAGGCTCTCCCGGCCGCCGAGATGGTCGGCGAGTACGTCCAGGTCGGACTCCCCGACCCGCAGCCGGGCCTCGAACATCGCGCCGCCGCGCAGCCCGATCCCGGCGAGCACGGCCGCGCCGACCTTGGCCGGCTCGGCGACCGAGGCGAGGTCGATCATCCAGGCGCCGTCGCGGTACTCGTGGCGGTGGCGGCGGGCGGCCTCGACGGCGAGGCGCGTCTTGCCGGCGCCGCCGGGACCGAGCACGGTGACCAGGCGCCCGGCGGCGAGCAGCGTGTCGATCCGGGCGAGGTCGTCGTCGCGTCCGATGAAGCTGGTCAGCGGCGCGGGCAGGTTACCCGGCCGGTTCTGCGCGGCGTCGGCGGCCGGGGCGGGCCGCTCGGCGCGCAGCAGGCGCAGGTGGCGCTCGCGCAGGGCGCTGCCCGGGTCGGTGCCGAGGACGTGGGCCAGGGTCTCGCGGACGCGCTCGTACAGGGCCAGGGCGTCGGCCTGGCGGCCCTGGGCGGCGAGCGCGTCCATGAGCAGCGCGGCCGCCCGCTCGTGGACGGGGTGCTCGGCGAGCAGGGTGGTCAGGCGGGCGGCGGCCGCGTCGGCACGGCCCAGGGAGAGCTCGGCGTCGGCGAGGTCGGCGACGGCCTCGACCGAGGCGTGGGCCAGCCGGGTCGCGGCGGCGGGCGCCACCGCGGCGACGACCGCGGGCTCGGCGTGGGGACGGTCGCCCCACAGCGCCACGGCCTCGCCGAGCACGGCCGCCGCCGCGTTCGGGTCGCCGGCGCGCAGGCGGTCACGGCCGGCGGCGGCGAGCTGCTCGAACCGCAGCGCGTCCACGTCGGCCGCGTCCACGTCCAGCCGGTAGCCGCCCGCGACCTGCGCGACGTCGCCGGCCGAGCCGAGGCTCCGGCGCAGCCGCGAGACGAGGGACTGCAGGGCGTGGGCGGGCCCGGCCGGCGGGTCCTCGGGCCAGATCGCGTCGACCAGGACGCCCTGCTCGACCGCACGCCCGCCGGCGAGCGCCAGGCGTACGACCAGACCCTGCAACCGCGCACCCCGTACGGGGAGGGCGAGGTCACCGCGGGACGCCTGAAAGGCGCCGAGCAGCGTGACGCGAAGCCGCGCATCCCCGTTCATCTCCCGATCGTCGCGCACGGACCCTCGAGCCCCCAAACCAGGGGATGCCTGACTTCCCCTTCCATGTCGCGGTCAGCCGGGTGCTCGAAAGCGGCCCTGACGCGTCGCAGGACGGGACTGTCAGCGCCCGTGTGCGCCCGCGTGAGTGCCGTGTGTGCCTCGTGTGAGCGGCCCACCTCAGTCTTTGGGTGAACGAGGGTGGCGAGCTTCGGAAGGGGAGCTTCTCGTGCATGACGTAGTGATCGTGGGTGCCGGCCCGGTCGGTCTGTTCCTTGCCTGTGAGCTGGGCCTCGCGGGCTGCTCTGTTCTGGTGCTCGAACGGGAGCCGGAGCCCCGCTCCCCGTGGAAGGCGGAGCCGCTCGGGATGCGGGGCCTGTCCGCCACGTCGGTCGAGGCGTTCTACCGCCGCGGGATGCTGCATCCGCTGCTGAAGGCGTCGGGCGTCGACGACTATCCCGACGCGGAAGAGCCGGCACCCCCGCGTGGCGCGGGCCACTTCGCCGGCATGATGCTCGATCCGGCCAAGGTCGACGTCGCCGCCCTGCCGTTCCGGCTGCCCAGCCCGGCGATGGAGGGCGTGATGACGAACCTCGAAGCGGTGGAGTCCGTGCTGTCCGAGCGGGCATCCATGCTGGGCGTGGAGGTCAGGCGCGGCGTCACGGTCTCGGCCATCGCGCAGGACGATGAGATCGTGGTCGCGCGAGCCGGCGAGCACGAGTACGCGGCGCGCTGGCTCGTCGGCTGCGACGGCGGACGCAGCGCCGTACGCGGGCTCGCGGGCTTCGACTTCGTCGGCACCGAGCCGCAGTTCACCGGCTACATCGCGCTCGCCACCATCGCCGATCCCGAGAAGCTACGGCCTGGGTTCAACCTGACGCCGACCGGCATGTACCTCCGGACGCCCGCGGAAGGGTACATCGGCATGCTGGAGTTCGACGGCGGCTCGTTCGATCGCTCGCAGCGGCCGGCTCGCGAGCATCTCCAGGCGGTTCTGCGCCGGGTGTCCGGCACCGACGTGACGCTGAGCGACGTCCGCCTCGCCTCGAGCTTCACCGATCGGGCGATGCAGACGACGACCTACCGGCAGGGGCGCGTCCTGCTCGCGGGCGACGCCGCCCACATCCACTCTCCGCTCGGGGCGCAGGGACTCAACCTCGGCCTCGGCGACGCCATGAACCTGGGATGGAAGCTCGCGGCGACCGTGCACGGGTACGCGCCGGACGGGCTTGTCGACACCTACACCCGCGAGCGCCGTCCGATCGGCGCATGGGTGCTCGACTGGACGCGCGCCCAGGCGGCGGCCATGCGGCCGGACCCGCACGCGCAGGCGATCCAGGCGGTGATCCGCGACCTGATCGGGACCCGTGACGGAACGACCTACGTGTACGACAAGACGTCGGGATCGTCGATCCGCTACGACCTCGGCAGCGACCAGCCGCTGGTCGGCCGGAACACCCCGGACCTCCGTCTGGAGGACGGCACCCGCCTCGGCGACCTGATGCAGGACGGACGGGGCGTCGCGCTCGACTTCAGCATCGACCGACGCCTGCACGCTTCAGCGATGGGCTGGGGGACCCGGATGCGTTATGCGGCCGGGCCGGCGAGAAACGACCTCGGATTGGGTGCCGTGCTCGTCCGGCCCGACGGCATAGTCGCCTGGGCCGGTGATCGCGAGCCTGACCGTGAAGCGTTCGAGCGGGCCGCCGGCCATTGGTTCGGGAGGCCGGAAATTTAACAGCAGCTGCCATTTTCGCAGCCGGTGCCCGCTTTTCGGACCCCGCTCGGTATTAGGCAGCGGAATCATAAGCGGCTGAATGCCAATGTTGGCATCGATGTAAACCTTTTTCTTCTCGACTGAGTTCAAGGAGCGCACATGACGATCACTCTACGAGCGGGAAGCACCGTGATGTTCACCGGCGATTCGATCACCGACTGCGGGCGGCTGGAGAGCGAGGATGGCCTCGGGTCCGGCTACCCGCTGCGCATCGCGGGGGAGTGGGGGCTCCGGCACCCGGATCGGGCCGTGACCTGGCTGAACTCCGGGATCGGGGGCGACAAGGTGATGGACCTCGAAGCCCGGTGGCAGGCGGACGTGCTGGACGCGCGCCTGGACGTGGTGTCGATCCTCGTCGGCGGCAACGACGTGGGCTGGCACTCGTACGACCCGGACGGCTACGTGATCCCGGCGGAGGACTTCGCGGCGGGGTACGACCGCCTGCTGACGCCGCTTGCTGAGACCGGCGCCGAGCTCATCCTCATCGAGCCGTTCCTCCTGCCGATTCGCGGCCTTGTCGAGGTCGGCGATGTGCACCTCGGTGAGGAGGTCCGGAAGGAGTGGCGCGCCGACCTGGACCCGAAGATCCAGGTTGTGCGCGAGCTCGCCCGCAAGTACGGCGCGCACCTGCTCGCCGCCGACGGCATGTTCGCCCAGCTCGCCGCGACGACCGGGCCGGAGTACTGGGCTGCGGACGGCGTGCACCCGACGCCGGCCGGTCACGCCGCACTCGCGGCGGCCTGGCTGCGCCTGGTCGCCTGACCCTGCCTCACGATCGCCCGCGACACCGGCCGGTCCGCCTGCTCCACGCGGACCGGCCGCTGCCATGCGGACCGGCCGTTGCCACGCGAACCGGCCGCTGCCATGCGAAAGGCCGTGTCCAGGCCGCTGGCACGCGAGGGGCTGTGCCTTGGCCGCTGCCATGCGAGGGGCTGTGCCTTGGCCGCCGCGCGAAGGGCTGTGCCCGGCCGCGAGCCAGAAGCGGAGCGGCGCTCCTCGGCAAGGGGTATCCCCGCCGAGGAGCGCCGGTCCGGTCAGATGTTGTGCGAGAAGTCGCCGCCGAAGCCGGCGATGAAGACGTGGCTGTCGATCTGGCCGGCGCTGAAGAACATCGAGATCCCGCACCCCCAGGCGATGCCGTCGTGGCCCACGGGGAAGACGTTGTCGCCGCTGAGGCCGTGCGCGTGATCGCCTTCGATCCTGAGGCCCTCTCTGACCAGGATGCGGTTGGGGCCGTCCCACACGTGCACCGCCAGGAGCGCGCTGGTCTCCCGGGCGTCGAAGAGGATCAGCACCCTGTCCAGAGTGGCCCGGCGGTCCTCGACGATGACCGGGGTGGGGATGGGCAGGTGGATCCAGTCGCCGCCGTTCGCCGGAAGCGAGAAGGTTACGCCGAATCCCTGACGAAGCGCAGTCGTGCTGGGGTTCTCGGCCACCGCCGTGAAGCCGTGGTGCCATGATGCGTACAACTTTGACATCGTCGTACTCCTTGCGGTGTGGTTGGCTGTGAATCCGGGGGTTTGGGGGCCTCCCTGGTAACTTCACGATAAAAGGCCTTGAGGAAATATCGGCATCCCTAAAGTTGGGGATATTCGTCGCCCTATAATTCGCGGAAAAAGATATTTCTGCAGGGCGAAGTGCGAAATAGCCGCCTCTTTCCCTGGCGCCGATGGCCGGGAGGTTCGCCGCGGGGTGCGGGGCCGCCGTACCGTCTGCGGGATGTTTCGCAAGCCGCTGCCGTGGAAACATCGGATGTGAGCGCGCCATCGCGACACTTGGCAGCGCGGCATGGAACGCCGTGGCGGTGCCGCCAGTCCACCCGTCCCCTATGGGATCAGCAGCCCTGAGGGCCTCTCCGGGGCATCAGGGCCGGAGCGGGGGCTCCCGCTCGACGTCTGACTCGAGAGCCTTGACCACATCCGATGTTTCGCCTACGTTACCCGCAAGTCGAGACGTGCGAAATATTTCGCACCTCCCTAACGGCAGAGGGTGTCACGGATGTCAGATTCCCGTATCGAGGACTTCCGGCAGCGCAGGTTCGGCCTGTTCGTCCACTGGGGGCTTTACGCCCTGGCGGCCCGCCACGAGTGGGTCAAGCAGCGCGAGAACCAGACCGATGAGCAGTACCAGCGATACTTCGAGCGCTTCGACCCCGACCTGTACGACCCCGACGCCTGGGCCGAGGCCGCCCAGCGGGCAGGGATGCGCTACACCGTGCTGACCGCCAAGCACCACGACGGCTTCTGCCTGTGGGACTCGGCTCTGACCGACTACTGCGTGAGCGGCACGCCGTACGGCAAGGACCTGATCGGCCCCTTCGTCGAGGCGTTCAGGAGCAGAGGGCTCGGAGTCGGGTTCTACTACTCGCTGCTGGACTGGCACCACCCGGGCTTCCCGATCGACGGGTTGCATCCGGCGTACGTCGAGGGCGGCACCTTCCCCGACCGGGATGTCACCAAGTACGCGGACTACCTGCACGGGCAGGTCGAGGAGCTGCTCACCCGGTACGGCCCCCTCGACACGCTCTGGTTCGACTTCTCCTACGCCGGCCGGGTCAGGCAGGGCAAGCCGGTCTACGGCGGCAAGGGCAAGGCCGAGTGGCGCTCCGAGGAGCTGGTGGAGAAGATCCGCCGCATCCAGCCGGACATCCTGATCAACAACCGTCTGGAGCTGCCGGGCGACTTCACCACACCGGAGCAGTTCCAGCCCCCTGGCCCGCTGTCGACGGTCTGGGAGGCCTGCCAGACGCTGAACGGAAGCTGGGGCTATGACCGGGACAACCACGGGTGGAAGTCACCCGGCCTGCTCATCCGCATGCTGATCGACTCGGTCTCCAAGGACGGCAACCTCCTGCTCAACGTGGGCCCCAACGGCCGGGGCGAGTTCGAGCCGCGGGCGCTCGACACGCTGCGGGAGATCGGCGACTGGATGCGGCTGCACAGCCAGTCGATCCACGGCGCCGGGGCGAGCCAGTTCGAGGCTCCGCAGGACTGCCGCTACACCCAGCGCGGCGACCGGCTGTACGTGCACGTCCTCTCCTGGCCGTACCGGCACCTGCACCTGCCCGGTCTGGCGGGCAAGGTCCGCTACGCGCAGCTGCTCAACGACAGGTCGGAGATCCGCATGTGGACGCCCGACCCCAAGGTCGACAACGGGAACGTCAACTTCTTCACGATCCCCGAGGGCACCCTCACCCTCGAGCTTCCCGTACAGCCGCCGGATGTCGCCGTCCCGGTGATCGAGCTCTTCCTCTGAAAGGCGTTACCCCCCATGCACAACCCCCTGCGCGGCCTGGACACCACCGGCCTGAACCGGCGCCAGCTTCTCAGCCTGGCCGCCATGGCGGCGGCCGCCGTACCCCTCAGCGCCTGCGGGAGTGGCGGGCGCACCCGCCAGGCCGGGCCGACCTCCTCGGCGTCGAGCGGCTCCGAGGTGATCAACCCGGACCGGCCGGAGAGCGCGCTGTTCCCCTACGACGAGGCGGAGAAGCTCTTCGACTCGCTGCCGTGGCCCACGACCAAGGTGCCGGAACCCACCTCCAAGGTCACCGTCACCGTCGCCATCATCCCCGGTCAGCGGCACGAGGTGCGGCACGCCCAGTTCGCCAAGTTCATCAAGAAGCGGCATCCGAACATCGAGATCAAGGTGGAGGTCACGCCGTTCGACGACTTCCGCACCAAGTACCTGACGGGAGCCGCCAGCGGCGTGCTGCCCGACATCATGTACTCGCAGTTCCAGTGGGGGCAGAGCTTCATCAAGAACAACCTGTACCTCCCGCTGGACGACTTCATCGCGGAAACGCCTGACTTCAATCGCGCCGACTTCTCCAAGGCGGCGCTGAGCTACTGGGAGCGTGACGGCAAGCTCTACGCGCTGGGCACCGACTCGGCGCCCAAGCTGCTCTTCTACAACAAGGAGATCTTCGACAAGGCGGGCGCCAAGGTGCCCGACGCCTCCTGGACCTGGGACAAGCTCATGGAGGCCGCGCGCGGGCTGGTCTCGGGCACGGGCGCGCAGAAGGTCTTCGGGTTCACGCCGGTGCCCAAGCCCACCAGCGACCTCACCGCGACGTTCCTGCTCGCGCACGGCGGCCGCTACCTGACGGCCGACGAGCGCAAGTGCGTGATCCAGGAGCCGGCCAGCCGCGACGTGCTCAAGCGCTGGATGGACCTGCTGATCAAGGACAAGGCGATGCCGGACCTGGCCGAGACGCAGGCGACGGCGAAGGTCGAGCCTTTCACGCTGGGCCGGGGCGCCCTGTACGTCGGCGGCGCGTGGAACATCGTCACCCTGCTCACCCTGCCTGCCGAGCAGCAGTTCGACTGGAGCCTGACGCACGTGCCCAGTGGTCCCGAGGGCCGGTTCACCCCGGTCCTGGGCAGCGCCTTCGGCATCACGAGCAGGACCCGCAACCCCGAGGCCGCCTGGATCGTGCTCAACTCGTTGCGCTCCTACGCCGGCCACCGCTTCTTCCTCGACACCCCGCCGTCGCGGCTGTCGGCGTTCGAGGAGAACCTGCAGGCGCTCAAGCTCGTCAAGGAGGTGATCGACACCACCAAGGAGTCGCTGCACAAGTACGGCACCAGCGACGGCGTGCTGAGGCTGCCCGCGACGCCCAAGCTCGAGGACCTGACCAAGCCGATCTGGGAGCGGGTCATGTCGGGGTCACTGTCGGTCGACGAGGGGCTCAAGCAGGTCACCGAGCGCGTCACGCCACTGCTGGCGGAGAACGTCTGATCATGGCCGCCTCCCCGCTCGTCCGGCGCGAGGCCCGCCGGTTCCACCTGTTCGCCCTGCCGTGGACCATCGGCTTCGTCTTCTTCACCGGCGGGCCCATCGTCGTGTCGCTGGTGCTCAGCTTCACCCGCTATGAGCTGCTGTCGGTCCCGGAGTGGGTGGGCCTGGACAACTACGTCCAGTTGCTCCGCGACCCCGACTTCTGGGTGGCGACGAGGAACACCATCTACTTCGGCGCCGCCTCCGCCACGGCCGGTGTCGTCTACAGCCTCGCCGCGGCGCTGCTGCTCAATGTCAAGCTGCGCGGACAGGCGATCTTCCGCACCATCATCTACATGCCGTCGGTGATCTCCGGTATCGCCACCGCCCTCCTCTGGATCCACGTGCTGCATCCCGACTACGGCCTGGTCAACTACCTCATCGGCCTGCTGGGCGTGCAGGGGCCCGGGTGGCTGACCGACGCGAGCTGGGCGATCCCCGGCCTGGTCATCATGACGACGTGGACCACCGGGAACGCGATGATCATCTTTCTGGCCGGACTGCAGGGCGTGCCCGTCTCGCTGTACGAGGCCGCGCACATCGACGGCGCCGGCTGGTGGAGCAGGTTCAGGAACGTGACGGTCCCGATGATGTCGCCGGTCATCTTCTTCAACCTGGTCGTGGGGTTCATCGGCAGCCTGCAGGCCTACCAGCTCATCCTGTTCATGACCGACGGAGGGCCGGCCAACTCCACCCTGGTCCTGGGCCTGTACGTCTACCGGTACGCCTTCAAGTACTTCGAGATGGGCTACGCCTCGACGATCGCCTGGGCGCTGTTCTTCCTCGTCATCGTGTTCACCGTGATCCAGTTCGGGCTCGCGCGCCGCTGGGTCCACTACGAGGTCAAGTAGGTCACGAGATGGCAATCAAGGCCCTGCCCGCACCGGCCCGCCCGGTGGAGAAGCGACCCGTGGCCCCCGCCCAGGCCGAGCAGATCCGCCGGGTCCAGCGTATGACGGCCTACGCGCTCCTCGTCCTGGCCTCGGCGGCCAGCCTGCTTCCCCTGCTGTGGATGCTCACCACCGCGCTCAAACCGGCCGGAGCCGTGCTGGAGTTTCCGCCGAGGTTCCTCCCCGACGTCTTCACCTGGTCGAACTTCCCGGACGCGTGGATGAGCCTGCCCTTCAACACCTTCCTGGTCAACAGCGTGGTGGTGACCACGCTGTCGATCGTGGGCAACCTCATCTCCTGCATCCTGCCCGCCTACGCCTTCGCGCGGCTGCGCTCGCGGATGCGCGGCATGGCCTTCGCGCTGATGCTGGGCACGATGATGATCCCCTCGCAGGTGGTCATCGTGCCGAGGTTCCTGCTGTTCTCCAAGCTGGACCTGGTGGACACCTTCTGGCCGCTGTTCCTGCCCAACTTCTTCGGCACCGCGCTCTACATCTTCCTGCTCCGGCAGTTCTTCACCACGATCCCGCAGGAGCTGGTGGAGGCGGCCCGCATCGACGGGGCGGGGGAGCTGCGGATCCTCTGGCGGATCATGATCCCGCTCTCCAAACCGGCGATCGCGACCGTGACGCTGCTGTCGTTCGTCGGAGCCTGGGGCGAGTACATCGACCCGCTCATCTACCTGCGCTCGACCGAGAACTACACGATCCCGCTCGGGATCTCGCTCTTCCGCGGCCAGTACTCCGACGACTACAACCTCATGATGGCGGTGTCCGTGCTGGCGCTGATCCCGGTCATCGTGGTGTTCCTGGCGGCGCAGAAGTACTTCATCAGGGGGATCATGCTCACCGGCATAGCGGGAAGGTAGAAACTTCCGGGCACGAGGAGTGCCGTGGTGCGCGCCGTCCGGCTCAGCGTCGCTCTCTGAGCAAATTCTGAGAATTGCCCGCCAACACTGATGTTGTTCGTTCAATCACATCGCTGTGACGGAGGCGTCAGTGCCGGACACGACCCTGGACCACCTGGTGATCGGCGCGGGCCCGGCGGGCCTGCAACTGGGGTACTTCCTGCAGCAGCAAGGGCGGGACTACCTGATCCTGGAGGCGGGTCCCGCACCGGGCGAGTTCTTCCGCACCTTCCCGCGCCATCGCACGCTCATCTCGACCAACAAGAAGAACACCGGGTGGGACGATCCCGAGCTCAACCTCAGGATGGACTGGAACTCGCTGCTGTCGGACGACCCGGACCTGCTGTTCACCCGCTACAGCGACCGGTACTTCCCGCACGCCGACGACATGCTCCGCTACCTGTCCGACTTCGCCGGCAAGTGCGCCCTGCGCATCGCGTACGGCTCGCGGGTGGTCCGCATCGACCGGCAGGGCGTGTTCCAGGTGACGGACGAGTCCGGCCGCACGTACGAGGCCAGGCGGGTCACCGTCGCGACCGGCGTCTCCCAGGCCAACATCCCGCCCATCCCGGGCATCGAGACGGCCGACCTGTACGGCACCGCCTCCATCGACCCGGCCGACTACCTCAACCAGCGAGTGCTCATCATCGGCAAGGGCAACTCGGCCTTCGAGACGGCCGACAACCTCATCGAGACCGCCGCGGTGATCCACGTCGCGGGCCCGCACTCGGTGCAACTGGCCTGGCGCACGCACTACGTCGGCCACCTGCGCGCGGTCAACAACGGCCTGCTGGACACGTACCAGCTCAAGTCCCAGAACGCGATCCTCGACGGCGACATCAAGCGCATCGACCGGAACCCGGACGGCACGTACCTGGTGACGGTCTCCTTCGCCCGGGTGAACGAGGTCACCAAGGACATCCCGTACGACCGCGTGATCCTCTGCACCGGCTTCCGCTTCGACGCCTCGATCTTCGGCGACGGCTGCCGCCCGGAGTTGACGATCAATGACCGGTTCCCGGCGCTCACCCCGGCCTACGAGTCCGTCAACGTGCCGGATCTCTACTTCGCCGGGACGATCACCCAGTCGCGCGACTTCAAGCACGGCACCAGCGGTTTCATCCACGGCTTCAGGTACGGGGTCCGCGCGCTCCACCGCATCCTGGAGTCCCGCTACCACGACGTGCCCTGGCCCGCCAGGGAGCTGCCCGCCGACCCGGCGGCGCTCGCGGCGGCCGTCCTGGAGCGGGTCAATCGCACGTCGGCGCTGTGGCAGCAGTTCGGCCTGCTCGCCGACGTCATCGTGCTCGACGGCGGCGCCGCCCGCTACATGGAGGAGGTGCCGTACGACCTGCAGGGCCCGCCGATCGGCGATCTCGGCCACTTCTCGATCACCCTCGAGTACGGCCCCGACCACGACAAGATCGATCCCTTCGACATCGAGGTGGGCCGCATCCGGCAGAGCGACTCGGCCCGCGCCCACGAGGGCCACTACCTCCACCCCGTGGTCCGCCACCACCTGCCGGGGCAGCCCCCGGCGGCCCACCACATCACCGAGAACCTGGAGAACGAGTGGAACTCCCCGGAGATCCACGTCGAGCCGCTGCGCGCCTTCTTCGCCCGCCGCACGGCCGCGGTCGCGGTGTGATGGAGCGGTGGAGCCTGCGCGAGTTCGAGGCCGCGGCCCGCGACCGCCTCGAGCCCGCCCACTACGACTACTTCGCGGGCGGGGCAGGTGACGAGGTCACCCTGCGCGCGAACGAGAAGGCGTTCGCCCGGCTCGGCCTGGTGCCCAGGGTGCTGCGCGGCGCGGCCAAGCTGGAGACGGGCGTGACCCTGCTCGGCAGCCGCGCGGCCATGCCCGTGCTGATAGCGCCGACCGCGTTCCACCGGCTCGCCGACCCGGAGGAGGGGGAGCGGGCCACGGCGCGGGCGGCCGCCGCCGCCGAGACGATCA
The DNA here is from genome assembly GCF_040654115.1 of Nonomuraea sp. NPDC050786. Taxonomy (NCBI): domain Bacteria; kingdom Bacillati; phylum Actinomycetota; class Actinomycetes; order Streptosporangiales; family Streptosporangiaceae; genus Nonomuraea; species Nonomuraea sp. NPDC050786. The sequence goes on along the minus strand of NZ_JBFAHJ010000009.1, from coordinate 93,716 downwards.
TGATCGTGAGCATGGCCGCGACCGTCGCCGTCGAGGACGTGGCCGCCGCCGCGCCCGGAGCCGCGCTCTGGTTCCAGCTGTACGTACAGCCGGACCTGGCCTTCACCGAGGCCGTCGTGCGCCGCGCCGAGGCGGCCGGCTGCGGGGCACTGGTCGTCACCGTGGACTCGCCCGTGCTCGGCCTGCGCGAGCGGGACCTGCGCAACGGCTTCCACGACCTGCCCGGGCACCTGTGCTGCGAGAACCTGCGCGACGGCGACCGGGTGCGCCCGATCGCCATGTCGCCCGGGCTGTCGTGGGAGCACATCGACCGGCTCAGGGACATGACCGCGCTGCCGATCGTGCTCAAAGGGATCACGCATCCGGAGGACGCCCGGCTCGCCCTCGGCCACGGCGTCGCCGCGATCATGGTCTCGAACCACGGCGGGCGGCAGCTCGACACCGTTCCCGCCACGATCGACCTGCTGCCGGAGATCGTCACGGCGGTCGGCGGGGCCGTGCCCGTGCTGCTGGACGGCGGCGTCAGGCGGGGCACCGACGTGCTGAAGGCGCTGGCGCTCGGGGCCGCGGCGGTCGCGGTCGGCCGCCCGGTGATCTGGGGGCTGGCCGCGGACGGCGAGCGGGGGGTGGCCCGCGTGCTCGCCCTGCTGCGCGCGGAGGTCGAGCGCGCGCTCACCCTGTGCGGCTGCGCGTCCATCGGTGATCTCGAACCGGGCATGGTGCGACGGTCGTGCTGATCGTGCTGATCGCGATGATCGCGCTGGCCGTCGTCGTGAGCCTGCCGTGGTGGCTGCCCGGCAGGGTCGTGGCGCTGCGCGTACGCGTGTTCAACCGGATCAACGGCGACGAGGCGATCCCCGTCCCCGGCGACCTCGTGGGCCTCGACCGCTTCAAGGAGGTCTACTCGCACCCCAACGCGAACGGGCGGAGCAAGGGCGCCGCGCTGTCGGACCTGTTCTGGTACTGGCTGTCGCCCGGCCCCGAGATGCACCAGGAGCATCTGGAGGCGGGGGAGCGGTACGACGCCGTGGCCAGGACGACGCGCGGGCTGCTCGCCCTGCCGCGCGCGGAGGCCGAGGAGCTCACGCGCCGCTGCTCCGCCCGCACGCTGGCGGGCGTCCGGGGGCTGGTGCGGCTGCGCGACGTGATGATGCCGCTGTGGGCGGAGTTCTCGTACGAGCTGGTGTTCGCCGAGCCATGCCCGCGCGAGGCCCGCGACCTGATCGTCGGCAACGCGAACGACGTGGTCAGCTCCCTCAAATGCACCGGTCTCCGGCACATGGAGCGCCGCCGGCGCCTGACCCGCTACCTGCTCGGCCGCCTGCCACAGGTGCGGATCCCCCTCCCGGCCGGCCTGTCGCCCCAGGAGCAGGCGTACTACCTGCACGGCGCCTTCTTCACCACCGCCGTCGTCCAGATGTCGGAGGCGACGGCCCACCTGCTGATGGTCCTCGCCCAGCACCCCGGCGTGCAGGACAGGGCACGCACGGGCGACGACCGCTACCTCGACCATGTGATAGCCGAGACGCTGCGGCTCTACCCGCTCTTCGGCATCGCCCACCGCATCACCACCGGTGAGATCCCGCTCGACGAGCGGACCGCGATCCCGGCCGGGTCGGTGCTCTGCTTCAACTACCCCGAGTTCCACCGCGCCGGGTTCACCGATCCCGACCGCTTCGACCCTGACCGCTTCGCGCATTCTTCCCCGGTCAGGGAGCTCAACCACATCCCGTTCGGGGTCGCCGCCAACCGCCCCTGTCCCGCCTGGCGGCTCGCCCCCATCGCCATGCGCAGCACGGCGCGGGAGGTCCTGCGCCGGTACGCCCTGCACTCCTCGGCCGCCCACACCCGCTCCCTGCCCAATCGGGGACCCTGCTTGCTCACACCGTTGGGCGCGTCCCAGCGGGTGCGGCCCGTACTAGCGTTCATGCGGGTCCGAGACCGCTGGGAGGACGTCTGGCGCAGCCTCGTGCAACTCGTCTTCGGCACGTACATGGTCTGGGACGCCCGCCGGCAACGGCTCTGCGAGCGCCACTTCCATCACACAGCGGAGAACTGACATGCCCGTCCTGTTGCTCGCCAACGCCACACCCCCCGACCCGAACCTCGCCCTCATCCTCAAGGTCCTGCCCGCCCTCGTCGTCATCCTGATCACGGCGGCGATCTGCGGCCGCCTGGCGCAAATGGTGATGCAGCCGCGCGTGCTCGGCGAGATGGTCGCCGGCGTGCTGCTCGGCCCGACGTTCTTCGGCTGGCTCTTCCCGGAGGCGCAGGCGGCGCTCTTCCCCCGGGAGGTCAGGCCCGTCCTGTACGTGCTGAGCACCATCGGGCTGACGCTCTACATGTTCCTGGTAGGCGCCGGCCTCGACCACAGCGCGCGGACGTCCGGCGAGGTCCGCAAGGCCTCCGCCCTGGCCGCCGCGGGCATCGTCCCCGCGCTGCTGCTCGGCTCCGGCGCCGCGCTCCTCCTGTACGACATGCTCTCTCGCCCCGACGTCAGCCCGTTCCAGTTCGCCCTGTTCGTCGGCGGGGCGCTCTCGCTGACCGCCTTCCCCATGCTGGCCAGGATCCTGTACGAACGCGGCCTGGAGAACTCACCCCTCGGCCGCCTGACCCTCCTCGCCGCCTCCATCGACGACGCGCTGGCCTGGTGCCTGCTCGCCGTCCTGTCGGCCATGCACCTCGGCTCCGGCCCCACCGGCGCGCTGCCCACCATCGGCCTGACCGCGGTGTTCGCCGTCGTGATGCTCAAAGTGGTAGCCCCCGCCCTGCGCCCCCTGGGCAGGACCGTGGCCCGCACCGGCCGGCTCGGCGCCACCGGCATGTACGTCGTCATCCTCGTGCCGCTCACCGCCGGCTGGCTGACGGACTGGATCGGCGTCTACTCGGTCTTCGGCGGCTTCTTCGCCGGCCTCGCCATGCCCCGCGACCCGGCGTTCCGCCAGGCGCTGCACGGCCGCATGATGGAGGTCGTCTCGACGCTGCTGCTGCCGACGTTCTTCACCTTCTCCGGGCTGAACACCCATCTCGGCGGCATCGCGGGCGGCGGCATGCTGCTGGCGTTCGGGGTGATCCTGCTTGCCGGCTTCTGCGGCAAGTACTTCGGGTGCTCGCTGGCGATGCGCGGGCTCGGGTTCGGCCGGCGGGAGTCGTACGCGGTGGGCGCCCTGATGAACGCCCGCGGGCTGATGATCCTCATCTTCATCAACATCGGCCTGGCCCAAGGCATGATCACCGACGCGCTCTTCGCCATGCTGGTGCTCGTGGCCGTCATCACCACGGCGGCGGCCCTACCACTGTACAAGGCGGCCCTGCCCGAGCGCCTCGAGAGCGCGACCAAGGTGGCCGAACCCCCTGAGCTTGTCAGATCCAATCCGTCGTGAACGCGCAGGTGAGCCAGGGTGCGCGCGGGTTCCTGACGAGTGGATCTAGTAATTTTACCAGCAGTGGTGTAACCGTGGTCACATGGCTGCTTCACCGGGTGCGGCCAGCGGGCTGCTGATCATCGAGGACGACCGTGAGCTGGGGCACATGCTCGTCGAGCTGTTCACGGAGCAGGGCTATGCCGTCGACCTGGCGCTGGAGGGGCAGCGGGGGCTGCACCTGGGGCTGAGCCGCTCGTACGACGTGCTGATCGTCGATCGCGGCCTGCCCTCGCTCGACGGGATGGACCTGCTCCGGCGGCTGCGCCGGCGGGCCGTCACCACGCCCGTGCTCCTGCTGACCGCCTTCGGCTCGCTCGCCGACCGGGTCGCCGGGCTGGACGCGGGCGCGGAGGACTATCTGGTCAAGCCGTTCGAGATCGACGAGCTGCTGGCCAGGGTGCGGGCCCTGCACCGCAGGAACATCGACCAGGCCAGGCTGCTGCCGCTCGGCGCGGGCTGGCTGGACTCCGAGTCGCACATCGTCCGGCTGCCGAGCGGCGAGCAGGTGGCGCTGTCGGGGCAGGAATGCCGGCTGCTCAGCGCCCTGGCGGCCCGGCCGCGGCAGGTGCACACCCGCACGTCGCTCCGGCAGCGGGTCTTCGACGGCGCCAAGAAGGAGTCGATCGTGGACACGTACGTCTACTACCTGCGCAACAAGCTCGGCTCGGGGGTCGTGTACACGGTGCGCGGCGTGGGCTACCGCCTGGGTGAGTTATGAACCTGCCGGCGTGGGGCTGGCGGGCCGATCCGCACCGGCAGGACCTCGAGAAGCGGCTGCTGACGCGGGCCCGTCGCCGCCTCACCGTTCAGGTCGCGGGCGCGATCTCGGTGGTGCTCATGCTCGTCGGCATGCTGGTCTACTGCTTCGTGGTGCACCAGCAGGCCGACGCGGCGCGGCGCGACCTGGCCGTCGCCGTGACCCGTGCCTCCATCGATCAGCCTCCTCCCTGCGTGTGGCTCTCCGAGCTGCGCGACGGCGCCGTGCGGAGCTCTCCCGGCACACCGTGGGAGCTCCCGGTACGCCTGGCCGACCTGGCCGCCGGCTCCCCGCCACGGGTCGAGCAGGTCGAGGTGGCCGGGCACGCGTACCTCATCCGCACCCAGCGGCGCGGCGACACGACGGTCCAGGCCGCGATGGACCTGCGCTACCAGGTCGCGGAGCGCCGGCGGCTGCTGCGCACGCTCGGCGGCGCCGAGGTCGCGGGCCTGCTGGCCGCGCTGCTGGTCGGCCAGGTCATCTCCCGCCGCGCCATCGCGCCGCTGGGCGAGGCCCTGGCCCGCCAGCGCCGCTTCGCCGCCGAGGTCAGCCACGAGCTGCGCACCCCGCTGACCCGCCTGCACACCCGCGCCCAGCTCCTGTCCCGCCGGCTGCGGGGCGACACGGACCGGATCCTGCTCATCGACGAGGTCGACCAGCTCGTCACCGGCACCAGGCAACTGGGCGAGGTGGTGGAGGACCTGCTCCAGTCGGCCCAGCTCCAGCGGCTCCGCCGCCCGTTCGGCCCGGTGGACCTGGCGGTGCTGGCCTCGGAGCTGGCGGTGGCCGAGAACGCCAGGGCGGAGGCCCAGGGGGTGACGATCGTGGTCCGGTGCGAGGGCCCGGGTGATCATGTGGTGCGTGGCGTGGAGTCCGCGCTGCGCCGGGTGATCTCGGCCCTGCTGGACAACGCCCTGGGCCACACGCGCGTGGGCGGCCACATCTGGCTGACCCTCTCCAGGGAGCGCGAGACCGTCCTGCTCAAGGTCAGGGACGACGGGGTGGGGCTCGATCCGGCGCAGGCCGAACGCCTTTTCACCCGGTACGTGGGAGGAGGGTTCGGGCTGGGGCTGGCGCTGGTCCGCGAGGTGGTGGAGGGCCACCGCGGCACCGTCACCGCGGATGGCCGCCCCGGTGCCGGCGCCACCTTCACCGTCCGCCTCCCGGCCGGCCAGGCCGGCACACCGCCCCTTTGGGCGCCACCCGCCCGCGAGCCCGAACACCGCCTCTGAGCGGTCGGCACCCGCTCTCCGCCGCGATCAAGGGCCCTGCTAGGGTGCGGCGCATGAGCGGGCGTGGAGTTCTTGTCACGGGTGCGTCGAGGGGCATAGGCCGGGCGATCGCGGCGGCGTTCGCCGCGCAGGGCGACCGGGTGGCGATCCACCACCGGGACTCGGCGAAGGACGCCGAGAGCCTCCTCACGGAGCTGCCCGGCCAGGGCCATGTCATCGTCCAGGCCGACCTGGCCGATCCCGAGGCGGTGCGGCGCATGGCGGACGCGGCGGCGCAGGAGCTGGGCGGGATCGACGTGCTGGTGAACAATGCCGGCGTCTACTTCCTCCACCCCCTCACCGAGACGTCCTACGACGAGTGGCGGGCGGCCTGGCAGCGCACGCTGGACATCAACCTGATCGGCCCGGCCAACGTCACCTGGTGCGCCGTCCGGCACATGCCCGCCGGCGGCCGCGTGATCAACGTCTCCTCGCGCGGCGCCGTCCGCGGCGAGCCCGACGCCCCGGCGTACGGGGCGAGCAAGGCCGGGCTGAACGCGCTGGGCCAGTCGCTGGCCATCGCCCTGGCCCCGCGCGGGATCGCGGTGGCCGGGGTGGCGCCCGGGTTCGTGGAGACGGACATGACCACCGAGTACCTCACGGCCCCGAGCGGGGACGAGATCCGGGCGCAGAGCCCGTTCGGGCGGGTGGCGCGGCCCGAGGAGATCGCCGCGGCCGTCGTCTACCTGGCCTCCCCGGCCGCCGAATGGGCCAGCGGCGCGGTGCTCGACCTCAACGGGGCCTCCTACCTCCGCTGACCCCCCGAGATCAGCCCTTGCTGATCAGCGCAGCCGCCGCTCCAGCAGCAGCGCACCCCGGCCGGACAGCAGCGAGGCGCACCATTTGCGCAGGTCCGCCGGCTTGGGCCCGCTGATCGACTCCTGCTCCAGCAGGTCGGCCCAGTCCAGCAGCGACTCCGCCAGCATGAGCGGAACCCCCTGCCGCTCGTGCACCTCGGCCGCGGCCTCGAAGTGCTCCGCGGCCCGCTGCGGCGAGCCCGTCGCCACGCACAGGTGCGCCAGGTAGTGGTGCCCGCAGTGGTGGGCCACCGTGCCGTGCCCGAACGTCTCCCCGTCGGAGGCCAGCGCGTCGTACAGCTGCCCCGCCAGATCGGCCCGCCCCAGGCGGGAGGCGGCCACGGCGAGGTTGTCCAGGGCGGGCCGGTGGGCCATGTTGCGGGGCGGCGTCGCGCCCCCGTACGCGAGGATGCGTTCCAGCAGGGGAGCGGCCTCCTCGTCGGCCATCTCGCACAGGTAGCGCAGCACCGCGTGGACCGGGTCCACGCGCGGCGCCTGGGCGGCGCGGCGGAGCCGGTCGCCCAGCTCCCACAGCCGGCCCTGCAGCCGCCGGATCTCGGCGATCTGCTCAGAGAAGATGGCCACGGCCTCCAGGCGGCGGCCGATCTCCGAGCCGAGCCGCATGGCCGACACCGCCTCCGACTCGGCCTGCGCCAGGTCGCCCTGCATCAGCGTCAGCCCGGCCTTGGAGTAGCCGATCAGCCAGTTGAGGTGCGGCTGGGCCAGCCGGTGCGCCAGCTCGTCGGCCCGATCGAGCAGCGTCGCGGCCCTGGCCACGTCGCCGTGGTCGAGCACCGGGGGCGTGCGCTGCACGTACGCGTGGAAGAGGGCCAGGTCGTCGCCCGTGCGGCGGGCGGCCTCCAGCATCTCGTCGCCGTCGCGGTGGCGCTGGTGCAGCGGGTCGGCGGGGATGATCGTGAGGCTGCGCAGCCCGAGCACCCCGGCGAGCGTGCGCGGATCGCCCGACTTGCGGGCCAGGGCCACCGCCTCATCGCTCAGCGCGAAGCGCCGCTCGCCGTCGGGCGCCCAGATGAGCTCCGAGGCGAGCTTGGCCGCCAGGAGCGCCCGCGTGCTCAGGTCGGTGGAGTCGACCAGCCTGCGCGCCTCGGTCAGCAGCGCGATGCGCTGCTGGTCGGGCGCCGCCGAGATGGTGGAGAAGCCGCGGTCGCCGCCGAGCGCCGCCATGACGATCAGGTCGTTGCGCTCGCACTGCCTGGCCAGGTCGGCCGCCTGCGCCAGGGTCTGCCGGGCGTCGGGGTCGCCGGCCAGCCACTTGGCCCTGCCGCACTCCACCAGCAGCTCCGCGCGCCGCTCCAGCGTGCCGCCGGGGAAGTCCTGCAGCAGGTCGAGCACCCGCTGGTACCAGGTGACCGCCTCGCGGTGCGCCAGCCCGGCCAGCGCGTGCTGGGCGGCGTGCGCGCCCGCCTCGGCCGCGGCGCCGACGCGGGCCGGGTCGCGGCCGTGCTCGGCGGCGGCCATCAGGTGGGCGGCCACGACGTACGGCCGGGTCTCCATGGCGCGCGGATCCGTCTGGCACAGCGCGTCGGCCACCCGGCCGTGCAGCAGCCCGGCGCGCGGCGCGGAGAGCTTGGAGTAGAGGGCGTTCCTGGTCAGCTCGTGGGAGAACTGGAAGGCCCCGCCGTCCGACATGGCCACCAGGCCCGCGCCCATGGCCTCCTCCACCGCGGCCACGAACCTGCCCTCGTCGAGGTCGAGCCCGAGCCGCAGCTCGGCCGAGTCCATGCGCTCGCCCACGGCCAGCAGGTTGACCAGGTCCCTGGCGTCCGGGTGGAGCTGCGCCAGCCGCGCCATGACCATCCGCGTCACCGAGTCGGGCACGGCCAGCGCGTCGAGGTCCTTGCCCGCGGCCAGCTCCCTGACCACCTCGCTGATGAGGAAGGCGTTGCCGCCGGTGATCCGGTGCAGCAGCGCGGAGTCGCCCTTGCCGCGCACCTCCGCCAGAGCGTGGGAGACCTCGTCCGGCCCGAAGGAGGGGACCTCGATCAGGTGGCCGTCGGCGGTCAGCTTGTGCAGCTCCGGCATGGCGGACTCGACCGGCACGGGCCGCGAGGTGGCCAGGACCAGCAGCGGCAGGGCGTCGGCGTCCCACATGAGGGCGTTCAGCATCTGCAGCGACTCCAGCGTGGCCCACTGCAGGTCGTCGATCACCAGCAGCACCGGCCGTACGGTGGCCAGGCGCTCGATCAGCGTGCGTGCCGCGGCCATCAGGTGGTAGCGCTCGGACACCGGCTCGGTGGCCGGCGGCACCTCCAGCGACAGCGGGGGAGCGGCCAGCGAGGGCGCGAGGCGGACCAGCTGGCCGCACTGCTGGTCGACCCCGGCCCGCAGCAGCAGCGCGGGCGAGGTGCGGGCCAGCCGCTCCACGGCGCCGGCGATCGGCTCGTACGCCTGCCGCGCCGGATCGGTGCACCGCCCCGCCAGCACCGTGAACTGCCGTTTGAGCGCCCGCCTGGCCACCTCCGACGCCAGCCGGGTCTTGCCGACCCCGGGGTCGCCCTGGAGGACCACCAGCCCGCTGCCGAACTCGGCCGTCGCCAGCTCCCTGTCGAGCGCCCGCAGCTGCTCCTCCCTGCCCACGAACGGCAGCACGTGCCCGTCGTCCAGCCACGGGGCCAGCCCGCCCATCTCGTGGTGGTCGGCGGCCTGCCAGTGCAGCTCGTAGGTGTGCATCGGCTCGCGCAGGCCCTTGCCCGGCAGCCGCCCCAGGTCCTTGAACTCGTGCCGGCTCCGCCCCTGCGCCAGCCGCCGCACGAGATCGGTGCAGAGCACCTGGCCGCCCTCGGCGATGGCGACCAGGCGGGCCGCCTCGACGGTCGGCAGCCCGCTGACGTCGTCGTGGCCCCAGCACACGTCACCCGCGGCGAGCGCGGCCCTGATGGAGATCTTCTCCTGGGCGCGCTCGTTCTCGTCGGCCACCGCCTGCTCCACCGCGATGGTCGCGTCGAGCCCGGCCGTCGCCGAGTCGAAGACGGCCATCAGCCCGTCGCCCAGGCTCTTGGTGAACGTGGCGCCGTTGGCCGTCACCACGGAGCGGAGCAGCTGGTAGAGGCGGCGGAAGACGACGTTGGCGCGTTCCTCGCCGAGCCTGATCCGCATGGCGGTGGAGCTGACCACGTCGGTGAAGAGGATCGTCGCCGTGGTCAGCGTGCCTGGCGGGTGCCGCATGGTCACGTGCGCGACCCTCCCTGGACGGGCGCTCGCAGCGTCCTGCGGACGGTGCGGCGGATCGCGCGCGTCTTCACCGCCGGACGCGACTGCCTGATCCGCCAGGCACGCGCCAGCTCCTCGGGGATCCGGAACGCCGCCTGCCCGTCGGAGTGGCGGTCGACCAGGGCGATCACCAGCTGCCGGCCGACCCTGCGCACCAGCCAGCGCACCACGCCGTCGACCGGCCCGGCCAGCTTGGAGTGCCGGTGCGCCGCGCGCGCCACCGTGAACAGCCCCGTGAACCACCAGGCCGGCTTCGGCACGCCCAGGAGCTCGGGCACGCGGTCGGCGCCGTACGCGGCGTCGCGGAAGACCCAGTGCACCAGGCTGCGCGGCAGCTTGCGCCACCCCAGGTGCATGAACCCCTCCATCTCCTCCAGCAGCCTGGCCATCAGCCGGCGGCCCTCGTCGCTGGACTCGTACAGGCGGCCCAGGCGTTCGCTGACCGGCTCGACGTCGTCGAGCGTGAGAGGTCCGTCGCGGCAGGCCTCCACACCCATGAGGTGGCCGAACACGCTCCACGTGTAGAGGTGGGCCGCGCGCTGCTCCTCGGAGAGCGTCACGCCCATGCTCTCCAGAGCCTCCCACGTCACCACGGAGAAGTCGAAGATGGTGGCCAGCAGGAGCTCCTGGTTGACCGGCGGGCCGAACCGCGCGGTGTCCCAGTGGCCGGCGAAGCGCTCGTTGACCAGCGCGCGCACGAACGAGTGGAGGATGCGCAGCCCGATCGCCGTGGTGTGGCCGGGACGGCCGGGCTCCAGGCTGTTGACGGCCTTCAGCCCCATCACGTCGACCAGCATCTGCCCGGTCTCGGCCACCCGGCGGGTGAGGCCGTGCGTGGCCAGCCGCGAGACGCCGGCCAGCACCTTGGCGCTGGACACCTCGACGTACGCCATCGGCAGGCACTTGCAGAACAGCGCGGCCGCCTGGTAGAGCCCGTAGTCGGCGAACACGGCCTGCCCCTTGGCCAGCAGCTCGCGGTCGTCGCCCCACTCGGGCAGGTCCGCGGCGAAGTCGATGGCCTCGAAGATCTCCGAGGCGGGCGGCTCGCCCGAGGGCGCCCTGGCCTCCTGCTTGGCCGCCGACAGCTCCTGGATCACCGCCTTCACCAGCTCGAGCGGCCCTGTCCCTGCGGGCTGGTCGTCCAGATAGCCGGCCACCACCTTGTCGATGTCCGGGTCGGCCTGCTGCCTCAGCTGCCGGAACCTCTCCTCCGGCCAGCGGTCTTGATCGTTCATCTACCCCGTACTCCAGATCTCGGTCAGAGGCCACCCCGTTTCCGCAGGGCGGCGACATCCAGCAGCGTGATCGTGCGGCCTTTGACGGCGATGAGGCGCCGCGCGACGAGGGACTGCAGCGCCCGGTTGACCGCCGGCCGCGACGCGCCGATCAGCGCGGCGAGGTCGGACTGGGTCAGACCGGGCAGGTCCACCACCCCGTCGGACTGGCCGTGCTTGTCGGCCAGCTGCAGCAGCAGCTTGGCCAGCCGCCCGCCCAGGTCGAGGAAGGCCAGGTCGGCCGCCTGGTCGGTGAGCCTGCGCACCATGTGGCCGAGCATGCGCAGGAACTCGTCGGCCAGCGCCGGATGCTCCCGCATGAGCTCCAGCAGCCGCGCCCTGGGCAGCACGAACGCCCACGCGGGGCGCACCGTCACGATCGACGCCGAGCGCGGCGAGCCGTCCAGCAGGGCCATCTCGCCGAAGGTGTCGCCGCGGCCGAGCATGTTGAGCACGATCTCGTCGCCGTGCTCGGTCGTGAACACCACCTTCACCAGGCCGTCCAGCAGCACGTAGAAGGACTCTCCCGGGTCCCCCTGGTGGCAGATGATCTGCCCTGACCGGTAGCGCCTCGACAGCCCGGCCCGCGCCGTGGTCTCGATGCCGCTCTCTCCGAGTACGCGGAACAGCGGGATCTCCGCCAGCACGGCGGCGACCGGCTGGATGTCGCGTGGAAACCCGCTCATGCGAGAACTCTAGGCCGCATTCCGGGCGCGGGCAGCCGGCGACAAGCGATCTCCGCGGTGTGATGCGGAACACATCTGGACTGTCACGCGCAAGACAGCTCCAGGCGATCACCCGGAGCACCGTAGGGGTGCCGGCCGGTAATGGCGACCCCCCGGACACCCGGCCAGGCAGGGAGATCGACATGTACGTGGACACCATCGAACGGCCCGACACGGCAACTCTGGTCTCGGCCGCGCAGGACGGCGACGCCGAGGCGTGGGAGCGGCTGGTCGAGGAGTTCAGCCCCATGCTCAGGGCACGCATCCGCCGGTTCAGGCTCAGCCACGAGGACGCCCAGGACGTGCTCCAGACGACCTGGCTGCTGGCCTGGCAGAACCTCAGGAGCGTCGAGGACGGCCAGCGCATGGCGGGCTGGCTGGCCACGATCGCCTTCCGCGAGTGCCTCAAGCTCAGCAAGCGGACCAAGGAGATCTGCACCCCCGACCTCGACACCCTGGGCAGCACGGACGACGTGGACAGGGAGCTGGCCAGGATCTGGCTGGCCGGCACGCTGGCCGAGCTGGTCGAGGAGCTGCCGGCGGCGCAGCGGGTGCTGTTCAGGGCGCTCACGGAAACCTCCGAGCCGCACTACGTGGACGTGGCACGCAGGCTGGGCAGGCCGGTAGGGAGCATCGGGCCCACCCGAGCCCGCTGTTTCGCGAAGCTACGCGGCCTCCTTCAGGCCCGCGAGATCACCCGCGACTTCCTGGACTGACGCGCTTCGCTCACTTCGCGGACGGGTCAAGCTGGATCGCCTCCAGGAACGGCTCGAAGTCGAAGTGCGCCATCTCGTACGCGTCCGGGTCGGACTCCGCCGGATAGCGGTAGACCTTGCGGCCGCCCCGGGCGAGCATGCCGCTGACGGCCTGGGGGACCAGCCCGCGCCGCATCTCCTCGGCGAGGCCGTCGGCGACGTCCTTGGCGAAGGGCACGTCGTAGAGCGCGGCGACGTGCTGGTAGACGCGGAAATAGCTGACGATGAAGCGCATGCGGTCGGGGTAGGAGACCCAGTCGGCCACCCCGGCCGTGGACGCCTCCTGGTCCTCGGTGATGAACTCCTCGGCCAGCTTGCGCACCTTCTCGTTCTGGATCGGCGCCCAGACCTTCGCCATGTCCACCCCCGCCGGCGCCGTGAGCGGCCTGCCGACCTTGATGTCGCTGAGCGGCGTCTTCACGGCGAACAGGTGGCGGGTGTAGAGCGAGGACCACCGCTTCTCCAGCTGGCGCGTCAGCCAGGGCTGGTCCTCGTGCCGCGCCGCGTACAGGCGGAATCGCGGGAAGGGCCGCCGGGTGAGCAGCGAGCGCAGCGACCGCCACGACACCCGGGTCAGCCACCTGACCGGCCGGTAGAGCACCAGCTCCAGGGCCTTCTGCGCGCGGGCCTGCTCGTAGGCGGACAGCGCGATGCTGGCGCCGAACATGAGCTCGGCCCGCGCCTCGGGGTCGGTGGCCTGCCTGGCCTCGACCAGGAGCTGCGCGGCGTCCTTCAGGTAGCGGTCGTCGGCCTCGGCCAGCAGCTCGGTCAGGAACTCCGGCGGGGTCGGCGTCAGGTCCGACTCCGGGCTCACCCGGAGATAGCGGTCGGGCGAGTCGTTCCACAGGTTGACGGCCAGACTCGCGGTCTCCAGGAAGATGGCCCGGTTGGCCAGCGCGAGCCCGAGCTGGTAGCTGGGGCCGAGCAGGGTGAGCAGCACCCCCCTGAACACCCTCCTGAAGCGGTGGGGCACCCTCATCCGCCGGCTGAAGTCCATGATGAACGGCGAGTCGGGGCCCAGGTCGAGGCTCTCTCCGATGGCCTTGGAGGTCCAGGTGGCGTAGCAGTACCAGTTGTTCGCGTCCTTGCCCAGGTGCTCGGCGAGGTCCCCCGCGACGCGGTGGTAGCTGTAGGCGATGACCATCGCCTCAAGAGCCGGACTCCGGTCCTTGTACGCGGCGATGCGCAGAACGTCGTCCGCGGTCATCGTTGTGTCGGCCATGGAATCTCCCGTTGGTTCGCCTCGAGGAGTTAAGAGTGTCTCCAGCGGCGTCAGATACGTCCGGCGGCCCTCCTTTCCCCCGTGGCCGCCACGCCAGGAGCGTAGGGGGCCCGACTTGCGACGGGCTTGCAGGCCGCCGAGCGGCAGCGGGCGCCGCCCCGGACGGCTCGCCCGGGGCGGCGCGCGTCATTCCTTCACCACGATCTTGCTGAGCACCACGAACCCGCCGAGCGCCCCCGCGGTGCCGGCGGCGGTCGTGGTGGTGAGGTTGACCACCAGGTCATAGATGCCGGGGGCGAGCTGACCGCGCATGGGGACGGACGCGGTGTACCGGCCGGAGCCGGGGGTGAAGGTCAGTTCCACAGGAGATGAGGGGTGCCTCGACTCGCCACCTCCCACCAGGTCGGCGATGATCTCCACATTCCAGCGGCCGGCCAGCCAGTCGACGAGCTCGCCGGTGACCTCCCAGCTCACGTCCACGGTCCAACCCTCGGCGCTGCACACGACGTTCGTGGGTTGAGCGCCGGGGTCGACAACCTGGCTGTGGAGAACACCGGCTAACTGCTCGGCCGATACTTTCATCACCTGGAATTCTCCAGTAGCCATTCCGATCTCCTTGTGCGGTGGGAACGTCGTCCCCGTGTGAAGGAGCAGAGTGGCGATGGAGGCGGCGAAATACGCGTCCGTGTTGTCAATGGATGACGGGTATGGGGCGCGCCGGGGGCGTCACCTTTCCCTGATGCGCACCATGTCGGGGCCGAGCTCGGCGACCCCGCCGGCGCCCAGCAGCTGAAGGGTGCGTACGAGCTCGGCGTGGAGCAGGTCGAGCGCCCGCCGCACGCCGAGCTCGCCGCCGGCCATCAGCCCGTACAGGTAGGCCCGGCCGATGAAGCAGGCCCTGGCGCCCAGCGCGACCGCCGCGGCCACGTCGGCCCCGCTCCGCACGCCGCCGTCCAGGAAGACCTCCGTGCGGTCGCCCACGGCGGCCACCACGTGGGGCAGCAGCTCCAGCGGCGTCGGGGCGCGGTCGAGCTGCCGCCCGCCGTGGTTGGACACGACGACGCCGTCCACCCCCACGGCCGCCAGCTCCTTGGCGTCGTCCACCCGCTGCACCCCTTTGACGAGCAGCCGGCCCTGCCACGCCGACCGGATCCACTCCAGGTCGGCGACGGTCACGGAAGGGTCGAACATCATGTTCGTGATCCCCGCCAGATCGTCGGGCGCCCCGTCCACCGTGGCGAACCTGAGCGGCTCGCTGGTGAGGAAGTCGAACCACCACGCCGGACGCCGCACCGCCTGCAGCACGCTGCGCCAGCGCAGGGCGGGCGGGACCGTCAGCCCGTGCCGCACGTCACGCAGCCGCGCCCCGGCCACCGGCACGTCCACGGTCACCACCAGCACGTCCATGCCGGCCTCCCGCGCCAGGGAGAGCGTCTCCAGCGTGCGGGCGCGGTCGCGGACCACGTACAGCTGGAACCAGTTCCACCCGCCGGGCGCCGCGGCGGCCACGCCGGCGGCGGTCGTGGTGCCCATGGTGGACAGCGTGTACGGCACGCCCGCGCGCTCGGCCGCCCGCGCCACGGCCCGCTCGCCCTCGCGGTGCATCATCCGGGTGAACCCGGTGGGCCCCAGCACGAGCGGCATCGCGATCCGCCGGCCCAGGATCTCGACGGCGGTCGGGGCCACGGCGACGTCGCGCAGGACCCGCGGGCCGAACTCCACCCGGTCGAACGCCTCCACCGCCCTGGCCATCGACCGCTCGCCCTCGGCCGCGCCGTCCACGTAGTCGAACACCATCCGCGGGGCGCGCCTCCTGGCCAGCAGCCGGAGGTCGGCCACATCGGCGGCGTCCGCCACCCGCCGCGCCCTGGAGAGCCGGGGCCGCGCGGGCATGACCGCGCGCAGCTCCCGCCATCGGGGCAGGCGCCGGGGCTCCCGCTGGTTCCGCTCGATACCCAGGACGCTATCAAAGGTACGGTGGGGTGGTGATCGACGACTGGACCGCGCTGGCGGGGGAGTCACCGGCCAGCCTGGCCACGCGGGCGGAGCTGGTCGCCCGCTGGTCGGAGCCGCACCGCCGCTACCACACCCTCGACCACCTCGCCGCCGTGCTCGGCGCGATCTCCGAGCTTTCGGCGCCGGCCGACGATCCCGCCGCCGTACGCCTCGCCGCCTGGTTCCACGACGCCGTCTACGACGGGCGGCCCGGCTGGGACGAGGAGCGCAGCGCCCAGCTCGCCCAGGCACGCCTGCCCGCGTGCGGCGTGCCCGCCGCGCGGGTGGCCGAGGTGGCCCGGCTCGTACGTCTCACCGCGGCCCACGACACGCCGGCCGCCGGTGACCGCAACGGCGCCGTCCTGTGCGACGCCGACCTGGCCGTGCTCGGCCGGCCCGGATATGACGAGTACGCCGCCAGGATCCGGCAGGAGTACGCCCACGTGCCCGACGACCTGTTCAGGAAGGGACGGGCCGAGGTGCTGCGCCGGCTGCTGGCCGTACCGCGGCTCTACCGGACCGGACGCGCGCGCGAGCTGTGGGAGGAGCGGGCGCGGGCGAACATGTCACGGGAGCTGGCGGCGCTTGCGGCGGCGCAGCCCGGAGGCGACCAGGCGTAGCAGCAGCTCCCGCGAGCTGACCGCCTCCGCGCCCAGCTCCACCGCCCGGGCGTGGACGGTCTCCGGCACGTCGTAGTGATCGCGGTCGAACGCCCGCTCCGGCACCCCCAGCCGCGCGGCGAAGTCGTGCAGCTCCGCCAGTGAGCTGTCGCTGACCAGATGAGACCACATGAGGCCACGCGGCCCCGGCCAGTTGGGCGGGTCGATGAGAACGGTCACGACCCCAAGGTTAGACGGGCGGGACCTTGCCTTTGATCACCAGCTCGGCCAGGTCGGAGAGCACGACCTCGGCGCCCGCCGCGCGCAGCCCGGCCGCGGCGGAGCCTTCCCTGGCCACCGCGACGACCAGCCCGAACGCGCCCTTCCTGCCCGCCTCCACGCCGGGCAGCGCCGCGTCCACCACCGCGACCCTGGCCGCGGGCATCGCCAGGCGGCGCGCCGCCTCCAGGAAGAGCGCGGGGTCGGGCTTGCCCGGCAGGTTCATCAGCTCCGCGTCGTTGCCGTCCACCAGCAGGTCGAACAGGTGCAGCACGCCGGCCGACGTGACCAGCTTGCGGCCGTGCAGGCTGGCGGAGACCGCCGCCGTACGGGCGCCCCGCTGCCGCAGCTCGTGCAGGAGCGCCACCGTGGACGGGAACGCGGCCACCCCGTACTTCTCCACCTGGCCCATGAAGATCTCGTCCTTGGCCAGGCCGAGCCCGTGCACGGTCGCCGCGCCCGGCTCGTCGTCCGGCGAGCCCTCGGGCAGCGTGATGCCGCGTGCCCTGAGGAAGGCGCGGATGCCGTCCAGGCGCGGGCGGCCGTCCACGTGGCGCAGATAGTCGTCGCGGATGTCGAACGGCTCTGAGCGGCCGCGCAGGAAGGCGTCGAAGACGTGCTTCCAGGCGGCCGCGTGCCCCCGAGCGGTGTCGGTGACGACGCCGTCGGTGTCGAACACGACGGCGTTGATCGAGGTCAGATCGATGACAGGCTCGTTCACATTGCGAACGTAGCCCCTCTACCAGGCGACGGGTAGCTCTTTGACTCCGTAGACGATGGCGAGTTCCCTGAACGGCACCTCGCCCGCGACGCGCAGCCCCGGGAAGCGGCGCAGCAGGGCGGGGAAGGCGATGCGCATCTCCATCTGCGCGAGCGGCGCGCCGATGCAGCGGTGGATGCCGTGGCCGAAGGCCATGTGCGAGCCCGCCGTCTCCCTGCCGGGCCGCACCTCGTCCATGTCCTCGCCCAGGGCGGGGTCGCGGTTGGCGCCGGTGAGCGAGCAGAGCACCATCTCGCCCTTCTTGATCGGCACGCCGTGCAGCTCGAGGTCGTCGCGGGCGAAGCGCGGGAAGGCCACCTGGACGACCGTCATGTAGCGCAGCAGCTCCTCGACGACGTCGTTGACGTACCCGTCGACCTCGCGCACCTTGGCGGCCTGCTCGGGGTTGCGCAGCAGCCACAGGGTGCCGAGGGCGAGCATGCTGGTGCTGGTGTCGTGACCGCCGGTCAGCAGCCCGTCGGCCATGCTGGCGAGCGTGCGGTCGTCGAGCTCGTCACCGTGCTCGCGCAGCAGCTGGCCGAGCAGCCCCTCGCCCGGGTTCTGCCGCTCACGCGCGACCAGGTCGATCAGGTACGTCATGGCGTCGTTGATCGCCTGCAGTGACGCCTCCGGCCCGGCCGAGAGGTCGAACCGGTCTTTGCTGATCTTGACGAAGCCGGCGCGCTCCTCGTACGGGACGCCGAGCAGCTCGCACACCACCAGCGACGGGATCGGCAGCGCGAACTCCTCGACCAGGTCCACCGGGGAGCCCTTGGCCTCCATGCGGTCCAGGTACTCCTCGACCATCGCCTCGATGCGCGGCTCCAGCCTGCGCAGGCGGCGCATGGTGAACTCGGGGGTCAGGTACTTGCGCAGCCGGGTGTGCTCGGGCGGGTCGCGGAACCCCAGGCCGCCCGGGTCCTCCTGGTTGGAGCCGAGGCCGATCACCCCGGCGAAGTCGTTGCTGAAGCGCTCATGGTCGCTCAGGACGCCCCGTACGTCCTCCCAGCGAGTGACGAGGTAGACGGTCTGGCCGCCGGGGATCTCCATGGGGAAGACCGGGTGCTCGGTCCGGATGCGCCCGAGTTCGCCTACGGGGTCGAACCCCTCACGCATGAACTGGACGAGTGGGAACTCATTGTCTGACATCGATATCCGTCCTGCTGGGATGCATCACACCATGTCGGGATAAATCCCTGCATAGATGGTCCCACCCGGAACGGCGGATGTTGCCATACCAAAGGAGGAGATTCCGGGTAGCGCCGTCCTCCCTCCGCCCTCGGGGGCGGGACGCACCTCCCATCAAGCCCGGAACAGCAGGGAAACAGGGGCAAAATGGGGCGCCAGCCGTCGTTTGGCGTACAAGATGACGACATTCTGCGATGATCTCGTCGCATAGAGCCGGAGTTTGAGCCATCACGGATAGTGACTGATGCCGACATTTGAGGAAATAACAGCCTTCGTCACCGACAAGCCGCTCGCCACCGCCCTCATCGCGCTGCTGAGCCTGGCGGGGCTGGTGCTGGCCTTCCTGGTGCTCAGGATCGCCTGGCGCGTGGTCGCCTGGTTGTTCGCGCGATACGTCGCCCCCCGTCCCATTGAGGACGTGCTGACCGTCGTCGCCGCGTCCATCGCCACCGGCGTGTCCGCGCAGGGCATGTGGCGCTTCTCCGGGGACGTGCTGGGCCTGGACGGGCCGCTCAGGCTGCTGCTGTTCGCGTTCATCGAGGTCGCGATCATCACGAGCGCGGTACGCGCCCGCCGCAACATGCGCGAGAACTTCTCCGCCGGGATCGACGGCATCGCCGTGTGGGCACTGACGTGCCTGACCGCCGTGCTGTCCAGCATGGACGCGCGCAGCCTCCCCGAGGCGGTGTTCAGGCTCGCCGCCCCCCTCGTGGCCGCCTGGCTGTGGGAGCGCGGCATGGCCATCGAACGCCACCGCATCCGCGGCACCGGCCGCATCAACTGGCGCCTGACGCCCGAGCGGCTGCTGGTCCGGATGGGCCTGGCCGAGGTCAGCGACCGTACGGCGAGCGAGGTCGACGCGCACCGCAGGCTGACCCGCGTCGCGCTGGCCGCCAAGCGGGCCAAGGCGCTGCGCGAGGGGGGCGCCTCCGAGCGCAAGATGCGCGCCGCGCTGGCCAAGCTCGACAAGGCCATGGACCAGGCCGTCGAGCACACCGGCCTGGCCGTCGACCAGGCCCGCCAGGAGGCCCTGCTGGCCCAGATCGCCGCCCTGTACAACACCACCGCCCTCATCGACGCCGACCCCCGCGTGCCGTGGGAGCCCGAGCCCGAGCAGCAGCCGGTGCCCGCCCGCCCGGCGCTGCCGCCCGCGCTGGCCGAGCTGGTCGAGGAGGAGGACGAGGACATCGAGGTGCTCGACACCACCCCGCAGGTGGTCGACACCGCCCAGCGGGCGGCGCTGATGCGCCAGGCCCGCGCGTACTGGGACCGCCAGATCGCCAAGGGCATCGTGCCCCGTACGGTGGACATCGCCCAGGAGATCGGCATCTCGCTGGCCACGGCGCGCGAGTATCGTGCCCTGTGGAAGCTCGAGCCGCAGGCGCACGCCCTCATCGAGGCGCTGTTCCAGCAGCACGGCATCGTCGACACGGGCGCCTTCCCCGCCATCGCGGCCGACGGGAGGGTGCTGACCAAGTCGTAGGGGTCGTAGGGGTCGCAGGGGTCGCAGGGGGGAGCACGCTTGCGGGAGCGCACGCTCGAACGCGTCAGGAAACTCCTGGCCAAGGCCGAACGCACGGACAACGAGCACGAGCGCGCGACGTTCATGGCGGCCGCGTCGGCGCTGATGGCCAGGCACGGCATCGACTCGCTCCCGCCGGCGGGCACCCGGCAGACGCCCGGCGACCGGATCGTCACCCTGCCCAACCCCTGGGCCAGGGAGAAGGCCCGCCTCGTCAGCCTGGTGGCGCAGGCCGTGCGGTGCCGTCCGCTGCTCGTCGGGCGCGGGGAGTCGGGCGGCCAGCGGGTGCACGTGTTCGGGTTCGCCGCGGATCTGGAGCGGGCCGACCTGCTGGCCACCTCGTTGCTGCTGCAGATGGCGACCGGGCTGGCGCGCGTGCGGGTGCCCGGCGAGGTGACCTCCGTGCGGGCGTACCGGCGGTCGTGGCTGCTGGGCTTCACGGACGAGGTGTACCGGTTGCTGTGCGCCGCGGAGTCCCGGGCCGAGGAGACGGTCGGTACGGGTGCCGCGCTGGTGCTGGCGGACCGGCGGGCCGAGGTGGAGCGGGTGGTGGCGGCTCACTATCCGAACATCCGGGTGAGCGTGCCCCGTACGAGCGGCACGGGCTACCGGGACGGGGTGGCGGCCGGCCGCCGCGCCGACCTGGGCCGCACCGGCATGCCCACCGCCACCGCCCCCGAACTGACCGGCGGCTGACCCCGCCGCACGCCCCTTCCGCCGCTCGCCCGGCCGCGTCACATATGCGGTGCGCCGACGGCCGCTCATGGCGAAGGGACGGCGGCCGCCCCCGCGTCAGAGAGCGGTAGGCGGCCCGTGCGGGGACCGGGGCGCTTGATCGGCGAGCCGCGCCGTGGGAGGTCAGCCCAGGGCGGCGGAGACCAGGGAGCGGGCCTCCTCCTGGACCTTGGCCAGGTGGTCGGCCCCCCGGAACGACTCGGCGTAGATCTTGTAGACGTCCTCCGTCCCCGAAGGCCGCGCCGCGAACCAGGCGTTCTCCGTCGCGACCTTCACCCCGCCCAGCTCCGCCCCGTTGCCGGGCGCGGCGGTCTGCACGGCCGTGATCGGCTCGCCCGCCAGCGACGACGCCGTCACCTGCTTCGCCGACAGCTTCCCGAGCACCGCCTTCTCCTCGCGCGTCGCCGGGGCGTCCACCCGGGCGTACGCGGGCTCCCCGAACCGCTCGACCAGCTCACGGTAGTGCGCGCTCGGCGACCTGCCCGTGACGGCCAGGATCTCCGAGGCCAGCAGCGCCAGGATGATCCCGTCCTTGTCGGTGGACCACACGGACCCGTCCCGCCGCAGGAAGGAGGCGCCCGCGCTCTCCTCGCCCCCGAACCCCAGCGACCCGTCCAGCAGCCCCGGGACGAACCACTTGAAGCCGACCGGCACCTCGTAGAGCCGTCGCCCGAGAGAGGCCGCGACCCGATCGATGATCTGGCTGCTGACCATGGTCTTGCCCACCCCGGCGTCGGCGGGCCAGCCGTCGCGGTGCGTGTAGAGGTAGGAGATGGCGACGGCGAGGTAGTGGTTGGGGTTCAGCAGGCCGCCGTCGGGGGTGACGACGCCGTGCCGGTCCGCGTCGGCGTCGTTTCCGGTGGAAATATCGTATTTATCCCGGTTGGCGATCAGCGAGGCCATCGCGTACGGCGACGAGCAGTCCATCCGGATCTTGCCGTCCCAGTCGAGCGTCATGAACCGCCACGTCGGGTCCACCAGCGGATTGACCACGGTCAGGTCGATCCGGTGCCGCTCGGCGATCTCCCCCCAGTACGCCACGCTGGCCCCGCCCAGGGGATCGGCCCCGATGCGCACCCCGGCGGCCCGGATCGCGTCCAGGTCGATCACGGACGGCAGGTCGTCCACGTACATCCCGAGGAAGTCGTAACGTCCCGCCGCGCTCACGGCCTTGGCGTACGAGACCCGCAGCACGCTCTCCAGCCCGCTCGCCAGCAGCCGGTTGGCGCGGTCCTGGATCCAGGTGGTGGCGTCGGTGTCGGCGGGACCCCCGTGCGGCGGGTTGTATTTGAAGCCGCCGTCACCGGGCGGGTTGTGCGACGGAGTGATCACGACGCCGTCCGCGAGCCCCGTGGTGCGCCCCTGGTTGTGCCGCAGGATGGCGTGCGAGACGGCCGGGGTCGGCGTGTAGCCGTCGCGCGTGTCGATCAGCACCTCGACCCCGTTGGCCACGAGCACCTCCAGCGCCGACACCCGCGCGGGCTCGGAGAGCGCGTGCGTGTCGATGCCGAGGAAGAGCGGCCCGTCGGTCCCCTTCGACCGCCGGTACTCGCAGATGGCCTGCGTGGTCGCCAGGATGTGCTCCTCGTTGAACGCCGTCTTCAGCGACGACCCCCGGTGGCCCGACGTGCCGAACGCCACCCGCTGCCCCGCGTCGCCGGGATCGGGATGCAGGGCGTAATAGGACGTCACGAGCCTGGCGACGTCCACGAGATCGGCGGGCTGGGCGGGCTGTCCTGCGCGTTCGTGCGTCATAAAGGCCACTTTACAAATCCGGCCCGGCCCGGCGGATGACCGCACGTCGGCGTGGGACGGTACAGTCGCCTCAGTCACTAGAACGGGGTTCTGTCATGAGATTCGGCTACTACCTGACCGAGCCGAAAGGGCCAGACCCGATCGGCGGGCTGCGCGACCAGATCGCCCAGGCGGCGCAGGACGGCTTCACCTCCGCCTGGCTCTCCAACATCTTCGGCCTCGACGCGCTGACCGCCCTGGCCGCCGCCGGGAGCCAGGTGCCCGGCATCGAGCTCGGCACCGCCGTCGTGCCCACCTACCCGCGCCATCCGGCCGTCCTGGCCCAGCAGGCCATGACCGTCAACGCCGCGCTCGGCGGGCGCCTCGCGCTGGGCATCGGCCTGTCACACCAGCTGGTCATCGAGGGCATGTACGGCTACAGCTACGAGCGCCCCTACCGGCACATGAAGGAGTACCTCGACATCCTGCTCCCGGCCCGCAGGGGCGAGCACGTCAAGTACGCGGGCGAGACGCTCAAGGCCGACCTCCAGCTCACGACGCCGGGCGCCGGCTTCCCCGTGCTGATCGCCGCGCTCGGCCCGCGCATGCTCAAGCTGGCCGGCACCGTGGCCGACGGCACCGTCCTCTGGATGACCGGCCCCAGGACGGTCGCCGAGCACGTCGCGCCCACCATCAACGCGGCCGCCGCCGAGGCGGGCCGCGAGGCGCCCAGGATCGTCTGCGCGCTGCCGATCTGCGTCACCGACGACCCCGCCGCCGCCGTCGATCGCGCGAACGAGATCTTCGCCGTCTACGGACAGCTTCCCTCCTACCGTGCGATGCTCGACAAGGAGGGCGCGGCCACCCCGGGTGACATCGCGATCGTCGGCGACGAGGAGACCGTGCTGGCCAAGATCGACCAGCTGCGGCAGGCCGGCGTGACCGACTTCGTGGGGTCGGTGTTCGCGGGCAGGGAACGCACGCGAAACCTCCTGATCGGCGCGGCAAAGGGCTGATCAGAAGCGAGATCGATAAGCTTCGGCGGGGTGAACCGTTTGCTCCATGGCATAGATGTGTCCAACTGGCAGGGGACCGTCGACTGGGCCGATCACGCGGAGGCAGGGGTGTCCTTCGCGTTCGCCAAGGCCACCGAGGGCGGCGACTACACCGACAAGCGGTTCGCGCGTAACTGGAACGGCATGCGCGCGAGCTGGCTCGTCTGCGGCGCGTACCACTTCGCCAGGCCCAAGGGCGATCCCGTCGAGCAGGCGCGGCACTTCCTGGCCACGATCAGGACCGCCGGCGGGCTGCGCCGCGGCGACCTGGTCGCCCTCGACCTGGAGACCGGCGACGGGCTCCGGCCCGAGCAGGTCGCCCGCTACGCGCGCCGCTGGTGCCACCACATCGAGCGGCACGGCGGCGTGCGGCCGTTCGTCTACACCTTCCCGTCGTTCGCGCGCGACGGGAACTGCGCGGGCCTGGGCGAATACCCGCTGTGGATCGCCGCTCCCGAGAGACCGCGCGGTAGGCCCATAACGCCGACACCCTGGCGGGACTGGACGATTCACCAGTACATCCACAGTCCACTCGACCGCAACGTCTTCCACGGGAGCCGGCAGGAGCTGACAAAGCTGGGGTTTCACCCGCGATAGCATCGGTGTTCACCATCGAAGCAGCTCCGGTGTCGAGCGCCGGGGCGCGATCAAAGGGAGTCACCGTGTCAGCCGAGCTACGCATCACCCTCGCCGGAGCCGAGCGTGTGGTCGCGGCCGGCACGACGGCCGGCGAGGCACTCGAGGCCGACGGCCGCACGGTCATCGCGGCCAGGGTCAACGGCGAGGCGCGCGACCTGGCCCACCCGCTGTCCGAGGGTGACTCGGTCGAGCCGATCGAGATCTCCAGCGAGGAAGGCCGGGCGATCGTCCGCCACTCCACCGCCCATGTCATGGCACAGGCGGTGCAGGAGCTGTTCCCCGAGGCCAAGCTGGGCATCGGGCCGCCCGTGGACAACGGCTTCTACTACGACTTCGACGTCGCCCAGGCGTTTCACCCGGACGATCTCAAGCGCATCGAGAAGCGGATGCGGGAGATCGTCAAGCAGGGGCAGCTGTTCTCCCGCCGGCCCGTCTCCGACGACGAGGCGCGCGAGGAGCTGGCGGCGGAGCCGTACAAGCTGGAGCTGATCGGGCTCAAGGGCGGCGCGGCGGACGAGGAGTCCGTGGAGGTCGGGGCCGGGCAGCTCACCATCTACGACAACCTCGACCCCAAGAGCGGCGAGCTGCAGTGGAAGGACCTGTGCCGCGGCCCGCACGTGCCGTCCACCAGGTCGATCCCGGCGTTCAAGCTCATGCGCTCGGGCGGCGCCTACTGGCGCGGCAGTGAGAAGAACCCGCAGCTCCAGCGCATCTACGGCACCGCCTGGGAGTCCCGCGACAAGCAGGACGAATACCTCAAGCTGCTGGAGGAGGCCGAGAAGCGCGACCACCGCAAGCTGGGCGCGGAGCTCGACCTGTTCAGCTTCCCGCCGGAGCTGGGCAGCGGCCTGCCGATCTTCCATCCCAAGGGCGGCATCATCCGCAAGGAGATGGAAGACTACATGCGCCGGCGGCAGGCGGAGGCGGGCTACGAGTTCGTCAACACGCCGCACATCACCAAGTCGTCGCTCTTCGAGACCTCGGGCCACCTGCCCTGGTATGCCGACGACATGTTCCCGGCCTTCGAGCTGGAGGGCATCGAATACCGCGTCAAGCCGATGAACTGCCCGATGCACAACCTGATCTTCAGGGCGCGCGGGCGCTCCTACCGCGAGCTGCCGCTGCGGCTGTGCGAGTTCGGCTCGGTCTACCGGTACGAGAAGTCCGGTGTGGTGCACGGGCTGACCCGGGTGCGCGGCATGACGCAGGACGACGCGCACATCTACACCACCAGGGAGCAGATGGCCGATGAGATCAAGTCGCTGCTGAGGTTCGTGCTCAGCGTGCTGCGTGACTTCGGCCTGGAGGACTTCTACCTCGAGCTGTCCACCCGCGACGACTCCGACAAGTTCATCGGCGACCCGGCCGAGTGGGAGGAGGCCACCCAGGCGCTGCACCAGGTGGCTAGCGAGTCGGGGCTGGAGCTGGTCGACGACCCGGGCGGCGCGGCGTTCTACGGGCCGAAGATCTCCGTGCAGGCCAAGGACGCGATCGGCCGCACGTGGCAGCTGTCCACCATCCAGCTCGACCTCAACCAGCCCAAGCGCTTCGGGCTCGAATACCAGGCGGCGGACGGCAGCCGGCAGACCCCGGTCATGATCCACCGGGCGCTGTTCGGCTCGGTCGAGCGCTTCCTCGGCGTGCTCACCGAGCACTACGCGGGCGCCTTCCCGGCCTGGCTGGCGCCGGTGCAGGTGACGGCCATCCCGATCGCCGACGCGCACGTCCCCTACCTGCAGGACGTGGCCAAGAAGCTGCGCGAGCGCGGGATCCGGATCGAGGTGGACGCCTCCGACGACCGGATGCAGAAGAAGATCCGCAACGCGCAGAAGGCCAAGGTCCCGTACATGCTGCTGGCCGGCGACGACGACATCGCCAACGGCGCCGTGTCGTTCCGCTACCGGAGCGGGGAGCAGAAGAACGGCGTCGCGATCGACGAGGCCATCGCCGAGATCGTCAGCGCCGTGGAGCGCCGCGTCCAGGTCTGACCCGTTGCTGAAGAACGGCGGAGCCACCGGCTCCGCCGTTCTCATGAGTCAAGCGGTGAATAGGCGGAATGTCATGGCCGGGCGGCCGCCGAAACCCTCGATCAGGTCGCGGGAGTAGACCTCGGGTTCTCCGGACGCCGCGCCGGCATGTCGGAGAGCTCTTCGGCCGTGTCCCCGCCGGCTGCCGCCTGACGCATCAAAGCCCCACGTCGATCAATCATTGCTCCGCGCCGCCAAGATGATGAGTGCCCCGGGGACGATCCCGGCGAAGAACGGGGACGGCACAAGAAGGACGCCGCCCAACGCGCACCACACCGCCAGGCCCCAGCCGAGTCCGGCGGGCACAGCCACCCCGCGTCCAGCCAGGTGCCAGGTAAGGCAACCCAGGAGAATCAGGGGCACGGCGAAGCTTCCCGGACCGCCCCAGAAGGTGACGTCATTCTGCAGGGACTCCACCGTCTGGGCGTCCGTGAGGACGAGCGGGACGGCTGCCCACATCCCTCGATCCGCCCAGCGGGTCATGTCGTCCCAGGCGATGAGCGTTAGCAAGGACAGGTGTCCTGTTCCCAGCACGAGCATGATCCCGCTCGCCCAGCGGAGCAGCCGCTTTCTGGGGTTCATCGTGCCGCCCCTTCCTGATCGCGATCGCGCCAGGCCCGTTCCCAACGCCGGGTCAGAGCCGGGTAGACGACGAGGTACCGGAAAGGCGCGATGGCGGCCATGTAGAGCCGCCCGAACCATCCGTTGGGCTTGACCAGGACGGCCATCCGCAGCTCATGGTCGCCGTTCGCTCCTTGGACCCAGCCGAGATGCATGACGGTGTGCACCGTCTTGTTCGCCAGCTCGCGAGCGGACTCCATGTCGAGCTCGTAGACCGCTTTGAGGGGCATGCTCCGGTTGTCCCAGCCGCGCGGAGCGTCGCGGATGTCGCTGGGCAGGCGGTCGCGGAGCGAGGCGACCCGTGCGCCGACGCCCGCTGATGGTTCGTCCCAGCCGAGGAGTGCGCCGAGCTTCCACCGGACGGCGAACAAGAACTTCACCGGCCAGGGCTGCTTCGCGAGTCCGCCGGCGGTCCGCAACGCTGCGACCATCGTCGGGAAGTCGCCAAGCCCGGCTCCGGGAGTGCGGTACGACCACACATCCTCGACCGAGAAGTCGCTCGTGAGTTCATGGATGCGCCATGGCTGGGAGGTGTGCGCGGTCTTCGACAGCCTCACGAGAGCGCCCTCTCGGCCATCATGGTCATCAGCGTCAGCTGGTCCAGATCGGGTGTGGCGGCGGGGTCGAGCTCGCGGTAGCGGCGGTGGAGGTTGACGACGATCCGCTCGGCGTCCAGCCAGGTGGCGTACTCATCGAGGTCCACCGCTTCGACCGCCTCGAAGAAGGAGAGGCCGCGGGCGTGAGCGGCGTCCGCCTGCTCGATCACATGGGTGAGGTAGCCGCGCACCGCGCGGATCCCGTCGGGGCCGGTGACCGGGCCGTGGCCCGGGACGATGGTGTCGGCGCCGGTGGCGATCATCGTGTCGCAGGCGGCGATCCAGTTGGCGATCGGGCCGCTCCACACGATCGGGGTGCAGCCGGTGAACAGGAGGTCGCCCGCGAAGAGCACGCCCGCGTCCGGCACGTGCACGACGGAGTCGGCGCCGGTGTGGGCTGGCCCGAGGTTCATCACGCGTACGTCGCGGCCGCCGATGTCCAGGGTCAGCTCCCCCTCGTAGGTCAGGTCGGGCAGCCGCAGGCGGATGCCGCTGAAGTCGAAGGCGCCGAAGCGTTCGCGGAAGTAGAGGGTCGCCGGGCCGAAGTCCATGACCTGGGCGGCGGTCAGCATCTCCGGAGGCAACTCGTGCCGCATCTCCGCGCAGGTGGCCTCCGCGGCGATGATCTGCACCGAGTCACCCAGTAACTGGTTGCCGTGGGTGTGGTCGCCGTTGCAGTGGCTGATGACAGCGTGGGTGAGCGGACGCCGGTCAGTGATCTCGCGCATGGCCTCGAGCATCTCGGCCGTCAGCGGCAGATCGAACAGGGTGTCCACCAGGAGGGATGCGCCCTCGCCCGCGACCAGTCCCGCGTTGCTCAAGCCGTACCCGCCGTCGGGGAGCAACCAGGCCCACACGCCCGCGGCGATCTCGTGCAGCCCGCGGGTATAGGGCAGCTTCGACGCGGCCCGGTTGACGCGCGGGCGTGGCGGCCGGCTGTCGGGGTTGTGCCGGGGCGTGAGCTGGTACGGCGCGGCGGACGCGCGGACGGTCTGGCGGGTGCGGCCCAGCCCTTCGACCGTCAACTCGACGACGTCGCCGTCCCGCAACCAGCCGGGAAAGGCGGCCGGATCAGTGAGGGACAGGTGCTCGATGAGGCAGCAGCCGGGCACCGTGCCGGAGCCGAACACGTCACCGGGCACCAGGTCCACGCCGCGCGAGGCATAGGAGATGACCTCGCCGAAACTCCAGTCCATGGCGTCGGTACGGCCGGAGCCGATGGTCTGGCCGTTGACGGTCGCCTCGACCCGCAGGGCAAGTCTGTCGTCGCGGCGGTAGGGCGCCAGCTCGTCCGGTGTGACCAGGAACGGGCCGAGCGTGGCCGCGCCGTCCTTGCCCTTGGCCTGGCCGATCGCCAGCGGCATCTCGCGCAGTTGCAGGTCGCGTGCCGACCAGTCGTTGTAAATGGTGTAGCCGATGATGTGCTCCTCGGCCTGCCCCGGGGTGAGGTCCCGGCCCCCCGGCCCGATGACCGCGGCGATCTCCAGCTCGAAGTCGAACCAGGCGCTGCCGGGCGAGACGGTCACGTCGTCGCACGGCCCCGTGATCGCCGAGGGGCAGGCGAAATAGAAGGCCGGGATCTGGTACCAGGCGTCCTCGAGCGTGCGCGGCCGGCCGGACGCCTGCCGGCAGTTGCGCATGTGGTCCAGGAAGCACAGGCAGTCGCGGACCGACGGCGGGCGCGGAATCGGCGCGCGCAGTCTGGCCTCGGCCAGTGGGACCGTCTGCGCCGCCGACGCTAAGGCCGCCTCCCCCATCGCCCGTAACTCCTCCGCGCCCCCGCCGATGAGCTCGACCAAGCTGACGCCCGGTGCCACGGGATGGATGCGGTCCTCATCGATCACCCCGACGCGGTCTCCGGTGTCCGTCGCATAAGTCACCCAACGCATGAGAACCTCCTCGGTTTCTATGTTGATTAACACAGGCTATACCAGCCATCATTTGCTCTGTCGCTCGGCATAGCTGGTTAGATGGTCCACATGGCCACACGACGTATCGAGAGGACTCAGGAGAGCCGCCGGATGCTGGTGGCGGCCGCCGCCGAGCTCTTCGCCGAGAGGGGATACCGGCAGACGAGCTTCATCGACATCGCCGACAAGGCCGGCATCAGCCGCGGCTCCATCCCCTGGCACTTCGGCAACAAACTGGGCCTGCTGGAAGCGGTGGTCGACGACCAGCTCCAAGCCGTGCTCGCCGGTTTCCCGCCGCCCGCCGGGGAGCGTCCCGATGATCCGCTCGAGCAGGTCATAGAGTTCATCCGGCTGCCTGGCACGCGCTTGTTCATCACCCTGCTCGCCGAGGCCGTGGAGGTCGGCTCGCCGATCCGCGAGCACTACGCGCGGCTCCACGCGGCGCTCCGGCAGGGGGTACAAGCCTGGACGCCGAAGGAGGCGCTACCCGCGGGGGCCACCCCGGAGGCGTTCACAGTGGTGGTGGTAGGGGCCATCATCGGCGTTCACGCCCAGTGGCGGGTCGCTCCCGAAGCGGTGGACCTAGGCGCCGTACACGCCGCGCTCCGCGCCCTGTTGCCACCAGGGGTCCGATAGCGAATGACCCCATTCCTTTAGATTTTCACGCTGAATGAACGAAGGTGGCCCGCACCGGTCAGGCGGGACCTCGCCGTTGATCTTGATACGGCTTTGGCGAGAATGCCGGAGGCCGGCGCCCGGGGGATGGCGGTCCACTTTTCGTCCGTGGTCCTATGCTGCTAGTTATGCACGATCAGGCAGGGGCAGGGGCCCCCGACAACTTCCAGCGTCTGTGGACCCCGCATCGCATGGCCTACATCAAGGGCGAGAACAAACCGACGGGCAACGGCCCCGAGGACGGCTGCCCGTTCGACGCGATCCCCAAGATGAGCGACGAGGACGGCCTGATCGTCGCCAGGGGAGAGACGGTCTACGCCGTGCTCAACCTCTACCCGTACAACTCCGGCCATCTGATGGTGGTCCCCTACCGGCACGTGTCCGACTACGACGAGCTGGTGGCGGCCGAGCTGGTGGAGCTGGGCGAGTTCACGCAGAAGTCGCTGCGCGCGCTGCGCAAGGCCAGCGGGGCGCAGGGCTTCAACGTCGGCATGAACCTCGGCCATGTGGCCGGGGCGGGCATCGCCGCGCACCTGCATCAGCACGTGGTGCCCAGGTGGGGCGGCGACACCAACTTCATGCCGGTCGTCGCCCAGACCAAGGTCCTGCCGCAGCTGCTCCGCGACACCCGCCAGCTGCTCGCCGACGCCTGGGACTGACCCGGGCCCACCGCACCCCTGCGACGCGCCGGGGGCAGGCCGCCGGGGCGCCGGCCCAGGGGCGGCTTCACTTCGTCGCGGGCGTTAAGTCCGAGACGGATCCGGCGACCTGCTCCTCACGGTCCCGCCGCAGGACCCCAATGCCGGTGGACAGCAGGAGCGGTACGGCCAGCGCCAGCGCCATGGAGAGCACGGCCGCGCCCGAGTCGTTGACCAGCATGCCCACCACGCCGCTGACCAGCGTGCCGATCAGGCCGGCACGCAGCGCGGGGGAGTGCTCGAACGCGGCCGGCACCACACCGGCGGACGCCTGCTCGGGCCGCATGATCGCGTACACCAGGAACGCGGCGGCGGCGATCACGATCGGCATCAGGTTGGGGCTGAGCAGGGTGGCCAGCATGGCCTGCAGCTTGCGCAGGATGACGTCGAACGCCTCGCCGGTCAGCACCTGCCCCACGAACCTGCCCAGGTGCGTCTGCTCGTCCGCCGGCTTCAGGTAGTTGATCCAGGCGAACGTCATCACGATCACCCCACCGGCCACCAGGAACGCGCCCAGCTTGACCAGCGAGACCCGCTTGCCCGCCAGGATCAGCGCGGTCACCGCGATGCCCGGGACGAACGCGATCACGCCGCCGAAGTCGCTCCCCATCCCGGAGCCGCCGAGGACCATCGCGAACGCCCCCAGGACCACGATCGCGGCCAGCCCCACCTTGCCGGGCCACCGGTGCGCGATGACCGTGGTGGCGAGGAGGGTGCCGGTGGCCAGGAGCGCGAACGGGATGTTGCCCAGGCCGTAGTAGCGGGCCCCGACGTCGGCGCTGTAGCCCATCACGCTGTTGAGCTGCAAGGTCGTGCCGGTCAGCAGGTCGCCCGCCAGCGTCAGCGCGGTGAGCCCGGCCACCACCGCCAGCGGGCCGAGCGGCCTGCGCCGCCACGGCCCCGCGAAGGCCACCCCCGTCACCACCGCCGCCCACCCGAGCACCCCGGCGACCAGCTGCGGCAGGCTCGACCAGGGCAGCAGGTTGACCAGGTAGCTGGAGACGGGCAGGGCGGCCAGGGCGACGGCCGCGAAACGTACCGGTGCCAGGCCCTTGCGCCGGCGCAGCAGCAGGAACGCGATCAGGTAGAACAGCACCTGCAGCACCGCCACGGCCGTGAAGTAGATGCCCTTGATCGAGCGGATGGCCTGCGCGGTGGCGTCGGCCCGCTGCAGCTGCTGGAACGTCGCGCCGGCCCCGCCCACCTGCAGCGGCACGCCGATCACGGTGCTCGGGACCGGCACGCCGAGCTTGGTCAGCACGGTGGCGGTCAGGTCGGGCAGGATCGAGATGTCCTCGCGGTGCGTGGAGGCCGCGCCCAGCAGATGCCCCTGCGCGCCGGGCTCGCGCAGCGCCGCCACCCGCAGATGGGGTACCGAGCCGTGGTCGGACAGGCCCGCCAGCAGCACCGTCGTGTCGGCGGGCAGCACCGACAGCAGGGCGCCCGCCTTGGCGTCGGCCATCCGCAGCGCGTCGCGCCGCTCGGCGGGGCCGAGCGCGTCGGGGACCTTGGGCAGCTTGCCGCCGGTCAGGTAGGGGAGCACCAGGTCGTCCACGTCCATGGCGATCATCCGGCACTGCTGGAGGTCCGCGGTGCCGACCTGCAGCGGGGACGGGTGGTACCGCTGGACCGCGCCCTGCCGGTCGGCCAGCGCCAGAGCGGCGCCGGGACCGATCGCGATCGAGCACTGCCCGGCCGCCTTCAGCGACTCGCCCAGGGTGCCGGCGTTGCGCTGCCCGGCGACGTCGGTGAGGTAGCGGTAGTCGGGGATGACCGCGCCCGCGCCCCGCTGCTCGGGCGTGGGGGGCGCGCCGCACCAGTATCCGGCCGCCGACCTGGTGCCCGCCGACACGGTCAGCCATCCGTCGTAGGGGCAGGTCACACCGCCGACGGTGCGTACCGACAGCGAGCCGATCGCGCTCGACCTGGCCAGCTCCCACAGGTTGGGGGTGTCGGCCTGGGTGAGGTCGTTCCAGTGCAGCCCGGAGACGCCGATGAGCGCCACCCGGCCGGTGGCCTCCTGTCTGGCTTGGGCCGGTCCGGTGAACAGCCCTTGACCGGCCAGTATCTGGCCGATCAGCACGGCCAGTACGACTAGCGCGCGCCTCACCCCGATGACCTCCCGCGATCGATGTTGCGTGGCACGGTAGAGCAAGGTCATGTTCCGGCGCCACCAGACCCGACTACCCTCTCATGCGCTGCATGTATCACGTGCACGGTTTCCCTGGCCTGACGGGCCCGCGGGCGGCGCGTCGACCTCGCACATGCGGGCTGGAAAGCGAGGCGGACAGGAGTGTCCGCAGAGAGCAAGATCGTGCCAAGTGTTGACAGAAGGCACGTGTCAAATGCCCGGTGATGACCCCGTGGGGCGAATCTGCCGTTCGGCGCCGGTGCCGGGCCTCCGGCCCTGGCGGCCGAAGGCGGTTCCCGCTCGACGAGAGGAACATCATCATGAGGCGCATCCCACGGATGTGTTATCCGGTCGCCCTGGCGGTGGCCCTACCCCTGACACTGTTCACCGCGGCCCAGGCGAACGCCGGACCTTCCGCCCAGGCCCCGGCCGGCCGGCGCGCCGTGCAGGACCCGACCTCCTGCCCTGAGCAGGTGTCGCTGGTCAACGGCGGCTTCGAGGCGCCCGTCGTCACCGGCAGGCCGTGGGCGCCGCTCCCCGACGCCTCGCAGGGCGGCGCGAACTCGGTCCCCGGGTGGCGGACGACCGCCACCGACCACATGATCGAATTTTGGACCACGCGGATGGGCGTCCCACCCGCCGAGGGCGGGCAGTTCGCCGAGCTGAACGCGAACCAGGTCTCGACCCTCTACCAGGACCGCCCGACCACCCCGGGCCAGAAGCTGTACTGGCGGCTCTCTCACCGGGGACGCCTCGGCACCGACACGATGGCCCTGGACATCGGCGATCCCGCACAGCCGGCGGAGCAGGCGACCCTGTCCGACGGCAACGGACGGTGGGGTTCCTACGCCGGCACCTACACCGTCCCCGCCGGGCAGACGACCACCAGGTTCGCCTTCCGCTCCATCTCCGCCGCCGGGGGGAACCCCACCTTCGGCAACCTGCTCGACGACATCTTCTTCGGCACCCCGCCCTGCGTCATCGTGACCAAGTCCGCGAGTCCCGAGGGGCCCGTGAACGTCGGGGACGTGATCACCTACCGGCTGACCGCCGTCAACAAGGGCGGCGGCGCGGCGGACGACACCCGGCTGACCGACACCATCCCCGTGGGCACGACCTTCGTGCCCGGCTCGCTCCAGGTCGTCGACGGCCCCAACGGCGGAGCCAAGACCGACCAGGCCGGCGACGACCAGGCCGAGTTCGACCCCGCCACCGGGAGGATCACCTTCACTCTGGGCGACGGGGCGACCGCCGCGGACGGCGGACGGCTGCCCGACAGCGGCGTCCTGCCCGACGGCACCACCGTGGAGTTCCAGGTCAAGGTCGGCCGGACGGCCGCGGGCGGCAAGGTCACCAACCGGGCCGCGGTCGACTACGAGAACCGACTGGGGCCGGAGCCCGAGCCGTCGACCTCCACCAGCGGCGACGCCGTGACCGAGGTCAATCCCGCCGTCGACCTGAGCGTGGTCAAGGCCGCCGAGCACACACGGGTCACCGTCGGCGGCACGGTCACCTACCAGATGGCCGTCCGCAACGCCGGGCCGAACGACGCCACTGGTGTCGTGGTCGAGGACGCGCTGCCCGCGAATCTCACCCTCCTGTCGGCCACGCCCTCCACGGGCACGTACGCCGGCGACATGTGGACGGTGGGCACGCTCGCCGCCGGCGACACCGCCACGTTGACCGTCCGGGCCAAGGCCACCGCGGTCGCCGAGACCGTCAACACGGCCACGGTCGGCGGCAGGGAACTGGATCTCGACCCGTCCAACGACAGCGACAGCGTCAAGGTCTGCGTCGATCCTGCGCCGGACTGCCCGTACTGCACGCCGCGAAAGACGCCGAGGGTCGGAGCCGGCCTGCTGATAGCGGTCGGCTCGCTGGTCTGATCCCGCTCCGCCGTGACCCCGGTCGCGGCGGAGCCTGTCCGCCGCGACCGGGCGGGCGTCCGCGAGACAGCTGGCCGCCAATGGCTGTCCCTGCGTTACGGCGCATTCGCCCGCCGGCCGGCGCTGTTACGAGGTCAGACGGCCTCCACCTTCACCTTGACCCCCTTGCTCTCGTGCTGGAGCCGGTCCAGCGCCGTGACCAGGTAGGTGCCCTCCGACTTGGCCGCGAAGGACGGGCTGGTGACGATGGCCACCAGGTTGCGGGCGTCCGTGGTGTGGCAGTCCTTGCCGGACTTCGGCACCTGGTACACCGCGTACGCCCGGGCCCCCTGGGAAGGCGTCCACGACAGCTGGGAGCCGGAGGCCTTCACCCCGGCGGGCGGGGCCGGGGCGTCGCCGCCGCGCGCCTCGATCAGGGGCAGCAGGGCAGGGCGGGCGTAGTAGGTCTTGGCGACGCGGTCCATCGCGCCGAGAGGGTTGGCGAGCAGGTTGGCGGCGCTGAAGTAGACCTCGCCCTTCACCTGTTTCTGCTCCCGGTTCGCGCCCACCTCGGCGGCCAGCTCGCCGGGCTTCGTCCAGGCCTTGTCGTCCTTGGCCCCGACCCGGTAGAGGCCCTCGCCGATGTACAGCTGCACGTCCGTGTCCTTGACCTCCTTGGACCACCAGGAGACCAGCGTGTCGTAGTCGGCCAGCTTGTGGCCGCGCGGCCAGTAGAGCTGGGGCAGCACGTAGTCGACGGTGCCGGCCTTGATCCAGGCGCGCGCGTCCGCGTAGATCGAGTCGTACGCGGACATGCCGGAGGTGTCGGAGCCGGTCGGGTCGTTCGACTTGTTGCGCCAGATGCCGAAGGGGCTGATGCCGAACTTGACGTAGTCCTTGGTGGCGTGGACGGCCTTGTCCGCCTGGGCGATCAGCTTGTTGACGTTCTCGCGCCGCCAGGCGGCCAGCTTCTTGCCGTCGCCGTACTTCGCGAACGCCGCCGCGTCGTCGAACGTCTGCCCCGGCTCCGGGTACGGGTAGAAGTAGTCGTCGAAGTGCACGCCGTCGACGTCGTACCGGGACACCACGTCGGTGATGACCTTGGTCACGTGGTCGCGCACGGCGGGCAGCCCCGGGTTGTAGTAGAGGCGGCCGCCGTACTTGACCGTCCAGTCCGGGTGCCGGCGCGCCGGGTGATTGGCCGGCAGCTTGGCGGGGTCGTCGCCGTAGGAGGCGCGGTACGGGTTGAACCAGGCGTGGAACTCCATGCCCCGCTTGTGTGCCTCGTCGATGAGGAACGGCAGCGGATCCCACCCCGGGTCCTTGCCCGCCTTGCCCGTCAGGTACTGCGTCCACGGCTCCAATGACGACTTGTAGAGCGCGTCGGAGGCGGGCCGTACCTGGACGAAGAGCGCGTTGAAGTTGCGCTTGGCGGCGGCGTCCAGGATCTTGATGTACTCGGCCCGCTGCCGGTCGGGCGAGAGCCCTGGCTTGGAGGGCCAGTCGAGGTTGGTGGTCGTGGCGATCCACAACCCGCGCAGCTGGCGCTTGGGATAGCGGGCGTCGGCCTTGCAGGCCGCGACCGGGGCGGCGGCGGTGGTGGTGGCCGTCTTCTTCTTGCTCGCTGCGGGGCTCTCCCCGGCTCCGGGGCCGAAGACGTATGCGGCGGCGGTGGTGACGACCGCGAGAGCGGCAGCGGCCAGGAGTGGGCGTCCAGTTCGCATAGTGCCACCCAGTGTGGCAGCTGCTCCGGGATGCTCGGGACGGAAAATCGAAATCGACTCGTGATATTACTGTGACAAAAGAGCCGGGCTGGGCCGGGAGGGAGTGATGTCCCCTCCCGGCTCCGCACCGCCTCGCTCCAGGCCCTACTCTCCCGAGGATGCCACCTTGCTCGCCAGGTTCGGCGGCAGCGGCTCGTAACGCAGGAACGTCCGCTGGAACGTCCCGGTGCCGTGTGACATGGATCGCAGGTCGATGGCGTACCGCGTGATCTCCAGCTCGGGCACCTCCGCCTTGACCAGCGTGCGCCCGGTGCCGACCGGCTCGGTGCCGAGCACCCGCCCGCGCCGCGACGACAGGTCGGACATCACCGACCCCACGTAATCGTCGGCCACCAGCACCGACAGCTCGTCCACCGGCTCCAGCAGCAGCGTCGGCACCTTCGACGCCGCCTCCTTGAGCGCGAGCTGGCCGGCGATCTGGAAGGCCATGTCGGACGAGTCGACCGAGTGGGCCTTGCCGTCGTACAGGGTGACGCGCACGTCCACCATCGGGTAGCCGGCCACGACGCCCCGCTCCATCTGGGTCCGCACGCCCTTCTCCACCGACGGGATGAACTGCCGCGGCACCACGCCACCGACGATCTTGTCCACGAACTCGAACCCGGTGCCCGACGGCAGCGGCTCGACCTCGAGGTGGCAGATCGCGTACTGGCCGTGGCCGCCGGTCTGCTTGACGTTGCGGCCCATCGCCTGGCACTTGCCGCCGAACGTCTCGCGCAGCGGCACCCGCAGCTCCACCCGCTCCACCTCGACGCCGTAGCGCTTGGCCAGGCGGTCGAGCAGCACGTCGGTGTGCGCCTCGCCCATGCACCAGAGCACGAGCTGCTTGGTCTCGGCGTTGTTCTCCAGGCGCAGCGTCGGGTCCTCGGCCACCAGCCTGCCGAGGGCCTGCGACAGCTTGTCCTCGTCGGCCTTCGACCTGGCCCTGATCGCCACCGGCAGCAGCGGGTCGGGCATGGCCCACGAGGTCATCAGCAGCGGGTGGTCGGCGTCGGACAGCGTGTCCCCGGTCTCGGCCCGCGACAGCTTGGCCACCGCCACGATGTCACCCGCGACGCCCTTGGCCGCCGGGCGCTGCTGCTTGCCCAGCGGGCTGGTCAGCGTGCCGATGCGCTCGTCCACGTCGTGGTCCTCGTGCCCGCGGTCGGCCAGGCCGTGGCCGGACACGTGCACGGTCATGTCGGGGCGCAGCGTGCCGGAGAAGACGCGTACGAGGCTGATGCGGCCCACGTACGGGTCGCTGGTGGTCTTGACGACCTCGGCCACGAGCGGGCCGTCCGCGTCGCACGTGATGTACTTGACCGGCTTGCCCGACAGGTCGGTGATCTCCGGCATGGGATGCTCGAGAGGCGACGGGAAGCCCTGCGTCACGATCTCCAGCAGCTCCTCCGCGCCGACGCCGAGCCCGCTGCACAGCACCGGGTAGAAGCTGCCGCGCGCGACGGCCTTCTCCAGGTCGGCCACGAGGACCTTGGTGTCGAGGTGCTCGCCGCCGAGGTATCGCTCCATGAGCGATTCGTCCTCGCTCTCCTGGATGATGCCCTCGATCAGCTCGCCGCGGCGCTCCTCGATCTGCGCCGCGTACTCCGCGCCGGGCTCCTTCTCCGTACGCTTGCCCGTGGCGTAGTTGTAGAACTTCTCGGACAGCAGCCCGATCAGCCCGTTGACGTTGCCGTTGGTGATCACCGGGAGGTAGAGCGGCGCGACCCCGTCGCCGAAGACGTCCTGGCAGGTGGTGAGCACCTCGTCGAAGTCGGCGCGCTGGTGGTCGATCTTGGTGATCACGACCGCCCGCGGCATGCCGACCTGGGCGCACTCCTCCCACAGCATCTGCGTCAGCCCGTCGATCCCCTCCGCGGCCGACACCACGAACAGGGCGGCGTCCGCCGCGCGCAGCCCGGCGCGCAGGTCGCCCACGAAGTCGGCGTACCCGGGGGTGTCGATCAGGTTGACCTTGATGCCGTTGTGGACCAGCGGCGCCACGGAGAGGTTCACCGACCGCTGCTGGCGCACCTCGACCTCGTCGAAGTCGCTGACCGTGCTGCCGTCCTCCACGCGTCCCGGGCGCTGGATGGTGCCCGTCGCGGCCAGCAACTGCTCGACGAGGGTCGTCTTACCCGCTCCTGAGTGGCCGACCAGCACGACATTGCGTATCGCATCCGCCCTGTCGGCCGCGGGTGCCCTGCCGGCGGCTCCCACGGTGCCGCCCGGATTCCGTTCTGCCACTTCGGCCTCCTGTTTTTACGGCCTCACCTGGTGAGGCTCTGGCTCCGTCGCCGGGACCCGTCGCCTTCCCTCATCGCTGGTCGCTACGCTCTCCCTGGTCAGTGCAGGCGACAGTCCGTGACCGCGCCCGCGCGTAACGTGACAGAAACCGCGTGGACGCGGTGTGTTCACCAAATACCCGTGTGGCGGATATCACAAGGGGGGTGGGGCAAAGAAAGTCGTCAGGCATTCCATGGCCTACGATCGGACGGCGATGCTCAAACTCCTGCGCCCGGCCATGACCCGGATACTCACCCCGCTGGGCAGGGCCCTCGTCGGCCGCGGGATAGGCCCGAACGCTGTCACGGCGATCGGCACCCTCGGCACGGTGGTGTCGGCCCTGCTCTTCTTCCCCCTGGGGCAGCTGACCTGGGGCGCCCTCGTGATCACCGTTTTCGTGCTGTTCGACCTGCTCGACGGAGTGGTGGCGAGGCTCGGCGGGAAGGGCGGCACCACCTGGGGGGCGTTCCTCGACTCCACGCTCGACCGGGTGGCCGACGCGGCCATCTTCGCCGGGCTGATCCTCTACTTCATCTCCCGGCATGACACGCTGATGGCCGCGGTGACGCTGGTGTGCCTGATCGCGGGCGCCCTCGTCTCGTACGCCAAGGCCAGGGCGGAAGGGCTCGGGCTGACGGCCGACGTGGGGCTGGCCGAGCGGCCGGAGCGGCTGGTCGTGGCGCTCGTCGCGGCCTTTCTCTCCGGGCTCGGCGTTCCGTACGTCCTTCCTGTGGGCATGTGGCTGCTCGCGGCGGCCAGCTTGATCACCGTGGCGCAGCGTGTGGTGGCGGTCTACCAGCAGACGAGGAGAGATGAGCGATAACGCGTCTTTCGCCGACCGCGTCGTGGCCGCGGGCTTCGCGGCCGGCTGGAAACTCGTGCCGCTGCTGCCCGAGCGCCCCACGGCCGCGCTCTTCCGCTTCACGGCCGACCGGATCTGGCGCAGGCGGGGCAGGTCCGTGCGCCGGCTGGAGTCCAACCTGGCCAGGGTGACCGGGCTCGAGGTGGGCAGCCGCGAGCTGAGCGAGCTCAGCAGGGCGGGCATGCGCTCCTACTTCCGCTACTTCCACGAGATCTTCCGGCTGCCGTCGATGAACGTCGAGGAGATCGTGCGCCGCACCCACGTCATCGGCGCCGAGCACGTCCACACCACCGTGGCGGCCGGCAGGGGCGTGGTGCTCGCGCTGCCGCACATGGGCAACTGGGACCAGGCGGGCGCGTGGCTGGTGGGCGTCGGCCACCCGTTCGCGACCGTGGCCGAGCGGCTCAAGCCGGAGTCGCTGTTCCGCCGGTACGTGGCCTTCCGCGAGGGGCTCGGCATGGAGGTGCTGCCGCTCACCGGCGGCGACGGTCACAACTTCGCCACGCTGGCCATCCGGGTGCGCAGGGGCGGCGTGGTGTGCCTGCCCGCCGAGCGCGACCTGACCAAGAGCGGCGTCGAGGTGCGCTTCTTCGGCGCGGCCACCAAGGTGCCCGCGGGGCCGCCGCTGCTGGCCGTGCAGACGGGCGCCGCGCTGCTGCCGGCCATCGTCTACAACGTGGGCGACGACTGGGGCATCCACATCCACGAGGAGATCCCGGTCCCCGCCGAGGGCACCAGGAAAGAGAAGGTCGCGGCGGTGGCCCAGGCGCTGGCCGACGTCTTCGAGAAGGGCATCTCCGAGCATCCGGAGGACTGGCACATGTTGCAGCGGCTCTGGCTGGAAGACCTCCCCCGATGAGAGTCGGCATCGTCTGCCCCTATTCGTGGGACATGCCGGGCGGGGTCAAACAGCACATCGACGACCTGGCCCAGGCTCTGATGGCGCAGGAGCACGACGTCTCGGTGATCGCGCCGGCGGCCGACGACGACGAGCTGCCCGCCTACGTGACGGGCGCGGGCCGGGCGGTGCCGGTGCCGTACAACGGCTCGGTGGCCAGGATGTCGTTCGGCTTCCTGTCGGCCGCGCGGGTGCGGCGGTGGGTGCGCACGGGGGAGTTCGACGTGCTGCACATCCATGAGCCGCTGATCCCGAGCCTGGGCGTGCTGGCCTGCTGGGCCGCCAAGGGGCCGATCGTGGCCACGTTCCACGCGTCGTTCACGCGCTCGCGGGCCATCGCGGTGGCCGAGCCGCTGCTGCGCAGCGCGCTGGAGAAGCTGATGGGCCGCATCGCGGTCTCCGACGCGGCCCGCAAGAGCCTGGTGGAGCAGTTCGGCGGCGACGCCGTACTGATCCCCAACGGCGTCACCGTCTCCCGCTACACCGAGGCCGAGCCGCTCGACGGATGGGGGCCCGACGGCGCCACGATCGGCTTCCTGGGCCGGATGGACGAGGAGCGCAAGGGCCTGCCGATCCTGCTCGACGCGTTCCGGACGCTGGCGGAGGAGCGGCCCCGGCTGAAGCTGCTGATCGCCGGGCCGGGCGACGCCAAGGACGTGTACGAGCGGCTGCCCAAGCGCTTCCACGACCGGGTGACCGTGCTGGGCATGGTGAGCGAGGCCGACAAGATCCGCGCGTACCACTCGGTCGACGTCTTCTGCGCCCCCAACACGCGGGGCGAGAGCTTCGGCATCGTGCTGGCCGAGGCCATGGCCTCCGGGGCGACGGTGCTGGCCAGCGACATCCCGGCCTTCCGCAAGGTGCTCGGCGACGGGCAGGCGGGGGCGCTGTTCGCCAACGGCGACGCGGCCTCGCTGGCGCGGGAGGCCGCCGCGCTGCTCGACGCGCCGGAGCGCCGCGCCAAGCTGGCCGCCGAGGCGCTGGTGGCGGTGCGGAAGTACGACTGGTCGACGGTGGCACGCGACGTCGTACGCGTCTACGAGACCGTCACCACGGGCGGCGCCGGACGCGTGGAGGAGGACCTGTGACGCTGCGGCGCGCCTACGGGCGTGTGGAGGGTGACCTGTGACGCTGCGGCGCGCTTGCGGGCGTGTGGAGGGTGACCTGTGATTCTGGGGCGGGCTGGTCGGCACGTGGAGGGTGACCGTTGACCTCGACCATGATCGTGCTGATCGTGGGCATCGTCGTGGTGCTCACGGCCGTCTACATCTCCTGGCGGGCGGGCCGGCTCGACCGCCTGCACATCCGGCTCGAGCTGGCCCAGGAGTCGCTGGACGCCGCGCTGATGCGGCGCAGGGCGGTGGTGCTGGAGCTGGCCGGGTCGCGCCTGCTGGACCCCGCCACGTCCCTGGTGCTGGCCGCCGCGGCGCACGAGGCGCGGACGGCCGGGCCGGAGGAGCGCGAGCACGCCGAGAGCGACCTGTCGCGCGCCCTGCGCGCCGCCGTGGACCAGGAGCGGTTCAGGGAGAAGCTCGCGGAGGCGCCGGGCGGCGGCGACCTGCTGGAGGAGCTCGACGCCGCGGTGGCCAAGGTGGTCTACTCGCGCCGTTTCTACAACAACGCCGTGGCGGTCACCCGTACGGCGCAGCGGCGCTGGCTTGCCAGAACCCTGCGCCTGGCGGGGCATACGGAATATCCGCGATTCTTCGAGATCGATGACAATCCGCCGGCGACTATGGCAACTGAATGACCTGATTTGAGGAAGCCAGTAAGCTTCATCCCGTTTTCTGGGCTGAAGCGAGGAGTGTGTTTGACGTGCGGCTATCCCGGATGATCACGGTCACGCTGGCGGGCGTGGCCGTGCTGCTGCCCGTGTCGGCCTGCTCCTCGGACGAGCCCGCCCCGGGGAAGGCGCCCCAGGCGGCCACGGCGGAGCCCAGCGCGGAGCCCACCGAGGAGGCCAAGGGGCACCCGTTCACCGGCAAGCCGTACGACGCGCTGAAGCCGGTGCTCGCGGTGAAGATCGAGAACACCGCGGCGGGCAAGCCGCAGCTCGGGCTCAAGAGCGCGGACCTCGTCTACATCGAGCAGGTCGA
This sequence comes from Nonomuraea sp. NPDC050786, assembly GCF_040654115.1. Classification (NCBI taxonomy): domain Bacteria; kingdom Bacillati; phylum Actinomycetota; class Actinomycetes; order Streptosporangiales; family Streptosporangiaceae; genus Nonomuraea; species Nonomuraea sp. NPDC050786. Next base: position 51,325 of record NZ_JBFAHJ010000009.1, on the reverse strand, counting down.
GGCGGGCCTGACCCGGCTCATGGCGATCTTCTCCTCCAAGCTGCCTCCCAAGGTGGGCCCCGTCCGCAGCGCCCGGATCTCCGACCTGCACATCACTCCGCAGTTCGGCAAGCCGGCCTTCGCCTACTCGGGCGTGCAGACCAAGATGCTGCCGTTCGTGGCCAAGGCGTCGCTGTTCGACGTGGGTGACACGCGCAACCCGGGCGCGTTCTTCCGCCAGCCCGGCCGCTTCGCCCCGTACAACCTGTTCGCCAACACCAAGGATCTCCTGGCCAAGGCGCCCAAGGCGAGCAAGGCCAAGGACATCGGCCTCACCTTCGGCGAGGCGCCGGCCGAGGGCGGCGTGGACAAGAAGTCGTACACGGTCAAGTGGCCCGCGGCGCGCTTCACCTTCGCCTGGTCGGAGGCCAAGCAGCAGTGGCTGATCTGGCAGGACGGCAAGAAGGACATGGCGGCCGAGGGCGGCCAGCTGAGCGCGCCCACGATCGTCGTGCAGTACACCAAGACCGAGCGCTCGGAGTTCCACGACAAGAACCAGAGCTACACGCCGCTCGTGCACACCACGGGCAAGGGCAAGGCCGTCGTGCTGCGCGACGGTAAGGCGTACAACGCCAACTGGGAGCGGAAGTCCGAGGACGTCGGCACGACGTTCACCACGGAGAGCGGCGAGCCGATGAACTTCGCGCCGGGCCAGGTGTGGATCGCGCTGGCCAGCCGCAAGCCCGTCATCCCCTAGTGCTGCGGCGGCGGTTCCTGGTCGCCGATGTGTCTAAGTACGGCGATAAATCATGACATCTTGGCATGTCGGGGGAGGGGTCCACCAGGACCTACCATGGGGTTGATAACTTACCGACCAGCCGTGAGAGCCGTGAGGATGACCGTGTCCACCAGCACGCCTGAAAGCACCCCCGTCACCGGAACCGCCCGTGTCAAGCGCGGCATGGCCGAGATGCTCAAGGGCGGCGTCATCATGGACGTCGTCACCCCCGAGCAGGCCAAAATCGCTGAGGACGCCGGCGCGGTCGCCGTGATGGCCCTCGAGCGCGTGCCCGCCGACATCCGTGCCCAGGGCGGCGTGTCCCGGATGAGCGACCCCGACATGATCGACGGCATCATCAGCGCCGTGTCGATCCCCGTGATGGCCAAGGCCCGCATCGGCCACTTCGTCGAGGCCAAGGTGCTGCAGGCGCTCGGCGTCGACTACGTGGACGAGTCGGAGGTGCTGACCCCGGCCGACTACGCCAACCACATCGACAAGTGGCAGTTCACCGTGCCGTTCGTGTGCGGGGCCACCAACCTGGGCGAGGCCATGCGCCGCATCACCGAGGGCGCGGCGATGATCCGCTCCAAGGGTGAGGCCGGCACCGGCGACGTCTCCAACGCCGTCACCCACATGCGCACGATCCGCGCCGAGATCAAGCGCCTCACCTCGCTGCCCGAGGACGAGCTGTACGTCGCCGCCAAGGAGCTGCAGGCCCCGTACGAGCTGGTCGCCGAGGTCGCCAAGACCGGCAAGCTGCCCGTCGTGCTGTTCACCGCGGGCGGCATCGCCACCCCGGCCGACGCCGCGATGATGATGCAGCTCGGCGCCGAGGGCGTGTTCGTGGGCTCGGGCATCTTCAAGTCGGGCGACCCGGCCAAGCGCGCCGCGGCCATCGTCAAGGCCACCACGTTCTACGACGACCCCGACGTCATCGCCAAGGTCTCGCGCGGCCTGGGCGAGGCCATGGTCGGCATCAACGTCGACGAGATCCCGCAGCCGCACCGGCTGGCCGAACGCGGCTGGTAGTCGGCGCGTCGTTGCAGGTCACCTGACCTTCCCCCGTGACATGATCACACGTGGTGAGACCGCGTCCCGCGGCTCACCGCAGGGCGTGGCGCCTGCCGTACGGCAGGCAGGGTGCACCACGATGCGACGGGGATAATTGCCGAAAAAGGCGACATCCACGAAGGATGTCGCCTTTTTCGTGTTGTGTGATGTTCACCCGCTGGTCATGATCCTCGGTCAAGCTACCCGGCGTCCCCCTCACCCTCGAACGTCACAGGAGCACCATGTCCCAGCTGAACCGCCGGCACTTCCTCGTCACGGGGTTAGCAGCAGGCGCCGCCGCGACCATCCCCGCCACCGCCGCGTACGCCGCCGCCTCCCGCGACCTGACCACCGACCCGTTCACGCTGGGCGTCGCCTCCGGGGACCCCGACCACGAGGGCTTCGTGCTGTGGACCAGGCTGGCCCAGCAGCCGTTGGCCGAGGACGGGTTCGGCGGCATGCCGCAGCGACCGTTCACGGTGCAGTGGCAGGTCTACGCCGACGAGCACTGCCGCCGCGTCGTCCGCTCGGGCGTCAGCGTGGCCACTCCCGAGTGGGGGCACAGCGTGCACGTCGAGGTGGACCGGCTGAGCTCCGACCGCGACTACTGGTACCGCTTCCGCGTCGGCAGGTACGTCTCGCCGGTCGGGCGCGCCCGCACCGCCCCGCACCCGCTCTCGTACGGGAGCCCGCTGGCCATGGCGTTCGTCTCGTGCGCCCAGTACGAGCACGGCTACTTCACCTCGTACCGCAGGCTGGCCGAGGACCGCCCGGACCTCGTCCTGCACCTGGGCGACTACCAGTACGAGTACACCAAGGACACCTACACCATCCCCGGCGGCAACGTCCGCGACCACGAGGGCCCCGAGACGGAGACCCTGGCGAACTACCGCCAGCGCCACGCCCAGTACAAGGCCGACCCCGACCTCCAGGCCGCGCACGCCGCCGCGCCGTGGCTGGTGGTGTGGGACGACCACGAGGTCGACAACAACTGGGCCGACGAGATCCCCGAGAAGCCGGAGGTCCCCCAGCCGAACTTCCTGGCCAGGCGCGAGGCCGCCTTCCGCGCCTACTACGAGAACATGCCGCTGCGCCGCACCTCCATCCCGCGGGGCATCGACATGCAGCTCTACCGGCGCATCCGGTGGGGGCGGCTGGCCACGTTCCACATGCTCGACACCCGCCAGTACCGCGACGACCAGGGCTGCGGCGACGGCTACCGCGACTGCCCGGCCGCCGTGGACCCCGCCCGCTCGATCACGGGGGCGGAGCAGGAGTCGTGGCTGGTGGACGGCTTCCACAAGTCGCGGGCGCAATGGGACATCATCGGCCAGCAGGTCTTCTTCGCCCAGCGTGACAACAACGCCGGGCCCGCCAAGGTCACCAGCATGGACGCCTGGGACGGCTACGTGGCCTCCCGGCAGCGCATCACGCAGGGCTGGGTGGACGCCAAGGTGCGCAACGCGGTCGTGCTGACCGGCGACGTGCACGCGCACTGGGCCAGCGACCTCAAGCTGGACTACGACGACCCGACCGGGCCCTCGGTGGGGTCCGAGCTGGTGGCCACCTCGATCTCGACCGGCGGTGACGGCGCCGACTCCGACCCGGCCACGCATCCGTTCCTGAAGATCAACCCGCATCTGAAGTTCTACAACAACCAGCGCGGCTACGTGCTGACCAAGATCGAGCGAGAGCTGATGACGGCGGACTTCAAGGTGGTGCCCCGGGTGCAGGAGCCCGGGGGCGAGGCCTACACGCGGGCCACGTTCGTCGTGGAGGACCGGGTGCCGGGGGTGCAGCAGACGTACCTGCGGCCGATGGACCCGTCGCTGCGCGCCGCGCAGGACATGACGGTGGAGGACACGGTCCGCTGGGAGACCGAGCGCCCCTGATCTCCGCGCAGGGCGGCATCCCCACGGGGGATGCCGCCCTCTTTCGAGGGGAATATTAGCCAGACTAAGTTAGTTGGGCTAAGCATGAGGGACGATCCCACCCGCCTGGCCGAGCAGGTCTCCACGGTGCTGCGCCACCTGGTCCTCCTGCTCCGGCGCACCGTCGCCGGCCAGCCCGTCACCAGCCAGCAGTACGCCGTGCTCGGCTCGCTCGAACACGGCCCGCGCCGCATGACCGAGCTGGCGGAGGAGCACGCCGTCCAGCTCCCCACCATGACCGTGCAGATCAACCGGCTCGAGGACGCGGGCCTGGTGGCACGTGGCTCCGACCCGGCCGACGCGCGCGTCAGGACGGTCGAGCTGACCGGCGAGGGCCGCGACCGGCTGCTCGCCGTGCGGCGGGCCAGGATCGCCCATCTCAGCCAGGAACTGGCCGCCCTCACCGACGACGAGCGCGCCACGCTCGCGGCGGCGCTGCCGGTCCTGGCCAAGCTCGGCAGCAACCCCCGGTAAGGAGCACCATGCAATCCGGCGGCGGAATCCTTCGCCAGCCCATGTCCGTCTGGGCCACCGCGTTCGCGGCGGTCGTGGCCTTCATGGGCATCGGTCTCGTCGACCCCATCCTCCCCTCCATCGCCCAGGGCCTGAAGGCCACGCCCAGCCAGGTCTCGCTCCTGTTCACCAGCTACTTCCTGGTGACGGCGGTGGCCATGCTGGTCACCGGCTGGGTCTCCAGCCGCATCGGCGGCAAGCGGACCCTGCTGGCCGGGCTGGCGCTGGTGATCGTGTTCGCCGCGCTCGCCGGCACCTCCACCAGCGTCGCCGAGCTCGTCGGCTTCCGCGCCGGCTGGGGCCTCGGCAACGCGCTGTTCGTGGCCACCGCGCTGGCGGTCATCGTGGGCGCGGCCAGCGGCGGCGCGGAGTCGGCGATCATCCTGTACGAGGCCGCGCTCGGCCTGGGCATCTCCGCCGGCCCCCTGGTGGGCGCCCTGCTCGGCGACTGGAACTGGCGGGCCCCGTTCTTCGGCACCGCCACCCTCATGGCCGTCGGCCTCGTCCTGATCGTCACCCTGCTCAAGGCGCCGGCCAGACCGGCGGCCAGGACCGGCCTCACCGCCCCCATCAGGGCGCTCGCCCACGGCGGCCTGTCCACCACGGCCTTCACCGCGCTCTTCTACAACTTCGCGTTCTTCACGGTGCTGGCCTTCACCCCGTTCATCCTGCACATGTCCCCCTACGGCATCGGCGCCGTCTTCTTCGGCTGGGGCGTCTGCGTGGCGCTGTCGTCGGTGTTCGCCGCGCCGCCGCTGCAACGCAGGATCGGCTCGGTGAACGTGCTCCACCTGGCGCTGGCGCTGCTCGCCGTGTTCCAGATCGGCATCGCCCTGTCCGGACACGCCGGGATCATCCTGTTCACCGTCCTGTCCGGCATCCCCATCGGCCTCAACAACACCGTCTTCACCGAGGCCGCCATGGAGGTCTCCGACGCGCCAAGGCCCGTCGCCTCCGCCGGGTACAACTTCGTGCGCTGGATGGGCGGAGCGCTGGCCCCGTTCATCGCCACCAAGCTGGGCGAGGAGATCGGCGTCGCCGTCCCGTACGCGCTCGGCGCCGGCTGCTGCCTCGTCGGCATGGCCATCCTGTACGTCAGGCGCCACCACCTGCGCGCCCTGTCCCGGGTGGACGAGGACCACACGGCGCACGACACCGCGCCGGTTCCGACGTACTGACCTGCGCGCAGGAACCTCAAGATGGCCCAACAGGAAGATCCCAGGCCATCCTGGTGTTGAATGGTCGGAACCCGCACCCAGACGGAAGGATCGGCTGTGCCCACGATCGGTGTACTCGCTCTCCAAGGAGACGTGCGCGAGCATGTGCGCATGCTTCAGGAGGCAGGCGCTGCGGCGACCGCCGTGCGCCGGCCGGCCGAGCTGGACGCGGTCGACGGGCTGGTCATCCCCGGCGGGGAGTCGACCACCATGTGGAAGCTCGCCGAGACGTTCGACATGCTCGAGCCGCTGCGGATGCGGGTCAAGGAAGGCCTGCCCGCCTACGGGTCCTGCGCCGGCATGATCATGCTGGCCGACAGGATCGAGGACGGCATCGCCGGCCAGCAGACCGTCGGCGGCATCGACATGGTGGTCAGGCGCAACGCGTTCGGCCGTCAGGTCGACTCGTTCGAGTCCGATCTGGACTTCGCGGGGGAGCGGGTGCACGCGGTGTTCATCCGCGCGCCCTGGGTCGAATCCGTGGGCGACGACGTCGAAGTGCTGGGCAGGTGCGAGCCTGGGGATAGGATCGTCGCGGTCCGTCAAGGGCCGTTGCTCGCGACGTCGTTCCATCCTGAGCTGACGGGGGACACGCGCGTGCACCGTTACTTCGTAGACATGGTGAGGGAGCTCTAGGTAATGTCCGGCCACTCCAAATGGGCGACGACGAAGCACAAGAAGGCCGCGCTCGACGCCAAGCGGGGCAAGCTGTTCGCGAAGCTCATCAAGAACATCGAGGTGGCGGCACGGACCGGTGGCCCTGACCCGGACGCCAACCCCACCCTCTTCGACGCCATCTTCAAGGCGAAGAAGAACTCCGTGCCCAACGACAACATCGAGCGGGCCCGCAAGCGAGGCGGCGGCCTTGAGGCCGGCGGCGCCGACTGGCAGACGATCATGTACGAGGGCTACGCGCCCGGCGGCGTCGCGGTGCTCATCGAGTGCCTCACCGACAACCGCAACCGCGCCGCCTCCGAGGTGCGCGTGGCGCTGACCCGCAACGGCGGCTCGCTGGCCGACCCCGGCTCGGTCTCCTACATGTTCAACCGCAAGGGCGTCGTGATCGTCCCCAAGAACGGGCTCGACGAGGACACCGTGCTGATGGCCGTGCTCGACGCGGGCGCCGAGGAGGTCAACGACATCGGCGACTCCTTCGAGGTCGTCTGCGAGGCCGGTGACCTGGTCCCGGTGCGCAAGGCGCTGCAGGAGGCGGGGATCGACTACGACTCCGCGGAGTCGAGCTTCCTGCCGACGATGAGCGTGCCGCTGGACGAGGAGGGCGCCAAGAAGGTGTTCCGCCTCATCGACGCGCTGGAGGACAGCGACGACGTCCAGAACGTCTTCGCCAACTTCGACGTCCCGGACGACGTGCTGGCGGCGCTGGACTAGCGCGACCCGTCTTTCGGTGGAGGGCCCGGCTCGTCGCCGGGCCCTTGCTCGTGCGTACGCGGCTTCGTGAGCCCCCGCCGGGCTCCCGCCGGGGCTCCCGGCCGGCCTCCGGATGCGCGAAGGCGGCCGGTCGGCGTAGGGTCGGGCGACGTGACTTCCCCCACCCCGACACAGGCACCTTCTCACGCGCTGGGCTGGCTGCTGGCCGTGCCCGCGCTGTTCGGCACCCTCATCACGCTCGTGCTGCCGACCGTCCAGACGATCTGGCTCAGCCTCCAGAGCGGCGGCGTCCTGACGGAGAGCCACTTCGTGGGGGTCGACAACTACCACGAGCTGGCGAGGACGGGGCAGGTCTGGCGGGCGCTGTGGTTCACGCTGTCGCTGGCGGTGGTGCCGCTGCTGGTGGCCGTGGTGGTGGCGCCGCTGCTGGCGTTCGCGCTGGACCGGGCGGGTGCCTGGCCGCGGCGGGCCGGGCGGATCGCGCTGTCGCTGGCCGTCGTCACGTTCTCGCCGGTGGGGGTGGCGGCGGCGTGGCTGCGCGGGCTCCTGCCGGAGGCCTCGGGCCTGGCCGGCCTGGCCCAGGGGCTGCGCGAGCCGGCGACCGCCCCTGGAGCGCTCCGGTTGATCGTCGCCGCGGCCACGTTCGGGGTGGTGTGCGCGCTGGCGGTCATGGCGTTCCTGCCCGCCCTGCGCGCCGGGACCGTCGCGGGCGCCCCCGGCGCGGGCGGTGGTGGCGTGGCGTCCGGGATGCTGGTCGTGGGGACGCTTCTCGCGATCACCATGCTCGCCGTCGGGCTCCAGGCGTTCTCGATGGGGCTCGTGCTCACCAGGGGCGGCCCTGAGCGCTCCACAGAGACGCTCGCGGGCCTCCAGTACGACCATGCCTTCAGAGCGGCCCAGTTCGGCCCTGGCGCGTCCGTTGCGACCCTCACAGGGGTGATCCTCGGCGTGCTGGGCATCGTCGCGGTCGTCATCGTGGCCGTCTCCCGGCTGACCATCACGCTGACCCCGCGCGCCACGCCGGCGGCGGAGGAAGGCGACGAAGAGGCCGCCGAGCGCGGGCACGGCCCCGTCGGCGTGGCCGTCGGGGTGGCGGCGCTGGTCGTCTTCGTGGCCGTCGCCCTGGTGTGCGCCTGGCCGTGGATCGACGGCGTGCTCGCCTCGCCCGACAGCCCGGCGGGCACCCTCCGCGCCCAGGTGAACACCTGGGTGCCCGCGGTCGCCGGTGCGATCGTCTCGGTCGGCGTCGCCTATCTGGCCGCGCTCGGCATCGGCGGCCTGCGCCCGCTCGGGCGGGGCAGCGAGTGGCTGCTGCTGGTGTTCGCGCCGTGGCTGTTCGTCGGCCCGGGGCCGCTGGGCGTCGCCAACTGGCAGAACGTCCGCAACATGGGCCTCATCGACTCCTTCGTGGCCCTCTTCCCGCCCCTCCTGGTCAGCGTCCCCGCCCTGCTCGTGCTCACGCTGCTGTGCAAGGGGCTCGCGGAGCGCACCGACAAGGACTTCTTCAGCGGCGTCTTCCTCCCGTCGCTGCCCATGGCGGGCATCCTCGCCGGAGCCGTCGCCCTGGTGAACGCCCAGGACCTCCTCTGGCCGCTGCTCGTGGCCCAGAAGCCGGCCCTGTACACCTCGCCGGTCGCGCAGTTGTCGCAGCTGGGCGGCTTCTCCGCCGCGAGCCCCGACGCCGGCGCGGCCACGCCGCTGATCGTCGTCGCCCTCGCGCTGATCGCCGTCGCGGCCGCCCAGCTGCTCTACCTCGACAGGCTCGTCATCACCACAAAGGGTTCGCGACCGCGTACGCCCGCCGCATAGGTTTGGTGCTCGTGGAAATCCGCGACCTGACTTCTGAAGACCTGGACGACGTCTTCGACCTCCGCAAGCGCTCCTTCGGGCCGATCTCCGCCAGCGACCGCGACAGGTGGCGCCAGGCGGTGCTCCCGGCGCTCGGCGAGGGCCGCTACCTGGGCGCCTTCGACGGCACCAGGCTCACCGGCGCCGCCCGGCTGCGCCGGTTCACCCAGTGGTGGCACGGCAAGCCCCAGCCGATGGCGGGCGTCGCGGGGGTCACCATCAGCCCGGAGGACCGCGGCCGCGGCCTCGGCTCGCAGCTCATGCGGGCCGTCGTCGAACGGGCCACCGCGCTCGGCGACGCGGTCTCCGCCCTCTTCCCGGCGACCACGCCCATCTACCGCTCGGTCGGCTTCGAGCACGCCGGAGCCCAGCACAGCGTGCGGCTGCCCGCCGAGTCGCTGCGCAGGATCCGCCCGTCCGGGCAGGTCAAGCTGCGCAGGATGGGCCCGGCAGACGCGGCCGAGGTCGTCTCGGTCCTCCACCGCGTCCACGCCGCCGCCCGCTCCAGCGGGCCGATCTGCTGGGACGAGGCCACGTGGAGCCTGTGGCTCGGCAACCCGGACGACTTCCTCTACCTCGCCGAGGACGGCTTCGCCGTCTACCGGTGGAGCGGCGACGACATCCTGGTCGACAACCTCGTCGCCGGCTCCGGCGAGACCGCCAGGGCCCTGTGGTCCCTGGTGGGCAGCGCCTCCTCGATCGCGCACGACGTCGTCGCCTCCGTGGCGCCGGACGACCCGGTGCTGTGGCTGCTGCCCGAGCGGTCCAAGGAGAAGGTGACGCAGGCGCGGTGGATGTTCAGGGTGCTCGACGTGGCCGCCGCCGTCGAGCGCCGGGGCTATCCGGCGTACGTGGCCTGCGACGCCGTGGTCACCGTGGAGGACCCGCTGGGGAGCGGGGGGACATGGCGGCTGGAGTTCGCGGGCGGCTCGGGCTCGGCCACCGAGGTCTCCGAGCCGGGGGCCGTGCTCAGCGTGAACGGGTTCTCGGCGCTTTACGCCGGGGTTCCGACGGCCACGCTGCGGATGTGCGGGCTCATGTCCGGCGACGAACGGTACGACGAGGCCCTCGACACGGCCTTCGCCGCCAGGCCGTACATGCTGGACTCCTTCTGATCCGGCGCGCCGGCCGGTGCGCGGGCGATTCCCGGTGCGTGGACACCTCTGCCGGGGTAGAGTCTCGTGCCGAACAGGTGTTCGGCAGCGCGTGAGGGGTGGGCCGGTGCGGGTGATGGGCGTCGATCCGGGGCTGACCCGGTGCGGCGTGGGCGCCGTGGAGGGGCGTCCGGGCGCGCCGCTGCGGCTGGTGGCCGTCGGGGTGGTGCGCACCGGAGCCGACGAGGAGCTCGGCGCCCGGCTCGTCGGCATCGAGGCCGGGATCGAGCAGTGGCTCGACGACGTACGGCCCGACGCGGTGGCGGTCGAGCGCGTCTTCAGCCAGCACAACGTACGCACCGTCATGGGCACCGCCCAGGCCGCCGGGATCGCCGTGCTCTGCGCGGCCAGGCGCGGGCTGCCGGTGGCGCTGCACACGCCGTCCGAGGTCAAGGCGGCCATCACCGGCAGCGGCACGGCCGACAAGAAGCAGATCGGCGCCATGGTCACGCGGCTGCTGCGCCTGACGGAGATGCCCAGGCCCGCCGACGCCGCCGACGCCCTCGCCCTGGCCATCTGCCACGTCTGGCGCGGCGGCGCCCAGCACCGCCTCGCCGAGGCCCTGGCCAGGGCCACCAGGAAGGACGCCAGGTCGTGACCTTCCGGGAGACGGGCGATGCGATGCGCCGCCGCACCGCGTGCTCGCGGCGTGTCGTCGCCGGTCATGCGAGAGGATGTCGGGCTGTGACCCTTGCCGGGACCCTCGACAGGACTCTCGACAGGACTTTTGGCGGGACTTATGGCGGCGGCGTGCGGGCCGCGGCGGCGTGGAAGGATGGTGGGCTGTGATCGCGTCGGTGGCTGGCAAGGTGACCGCGATCGCTCCCGACGGAGCCGTGATCGAGGTCGGTGGCGTCGGCATCCTCACCCACTGCACCCCCGGCACGCTCGCCACGCTGCGGATCGGCGAGGAGGCGCGCCTGGCCACGTCGCTGGTGGTGCGGGAGGAGTCGCTCACCCTCTACGGGTTCGCCACCGACGATGAGCGGGCCGTGTTCGAGCTGCTCCAGACGGCCAGCGGGGTCGGTCCCAAGCTGGCTCTGGCGATGCTCGCCGTGCACACGCCCAACGCCCTGCGCGTCGCCGTCGCCGGCGCCGACCTCAAGGCCCTCACGCAGGTGCCGGGGATCGGGCAGAAGGGGGCGCAGCGGATCGTGCTGGAGCTGAAGGACCGGCTCGGCACGCCCGAGGAGGCCGTCAACGCCGCGCTCAACGGAGAGCGGCGGGAGGCGGCCTGGCGCGAGCAGGTCCACTCGGGGCTGGTCGGGCTGGGCTACTCCAGCAAGGACGCCGACGAAGCCGTCGCCGCCGTGGAGCCGCGCGCCGACGCCGACCTCGCCGCCGGCCGCAAGCCCCAGGTCGCCGCGCTGCTGAAGGCCGCGCTCCAGTCCCTGAGCCTGCGATGACCGCCCGCGCCGCCCGCTCCCACAACGGGACCGCCACGACCGCTGGTTTTCACGGCGGTGCCGACGTGACCGCGCCCGCCGCTCGCCCGCACGGCGGTGCCTGGAGGAGGTGGGGACGTGGGGATTGACCGGGAGCTGGTCTCGCCCGACGCCGGCGGCGACGAGCTGCAGATCGAGGCGGCGCTCCGGCCCAAGCGGCTGAGCGAGTTCATCGGCCAGGGCCGCGTGCGCGAGCAGCTCTCCCTCGTGCTCGAGAGCGCGCTGCGCAGGCAGCGGCCGCCCGATCACGTGCTGATGAGCGGGTCGCCGGGACTGGGCAAGACCACGTTGGCCATGATCATCGCCGCGGAGCTCAACGCGCCGCTCCGGATCACTTCCGGGCCCGCGCTGGAGCGGGCCGGGGACCTCGCCGCCATCCTCTCCACGCTCACCGAGGGCGAGGTGCTGTTCATCGACGAGATCCACCGGATGGCCAGGCCCGCCGAAGAGATGCTCTACCTCGCCATGGAGGACTTCCGGGTCGACATCGTCGTCGGCAAGGGCCCGGGTGCCACGGCGATCCCGCTGGACATCGCGCCGTTCACGCTCGTCGGCGCCACCACCCGGGCCGGGCTGCTGCCCGCGCCGCTGCGCGACCGGTTCGGGTTCACCGCGCACATGGACTTCTACGAGGTCGGCGAGCTCGAACAGGTGCTCTACCGGTCGGCCACGCTGCTCGGCGTCACGCTGCCGGACGACGGGGCGCACGAAATCGCCCGGCGCTCCAGGGGTACGCCCCGAATCGCGAATCGGCTGCTCAGGCGGGTGCGAGATTTTGCCGACGTAAGGGCCGATGGGGTGATAAATCGGGAAATCGCCGCGGCGGCGCTCAACCTGTACGAGGTCGACGCCGAAGGGCTCGACCGGCTCGACCGGGCGGTGCTCGGCGTGCTGCTGAAGAAGTTCGGCGGCGGCCCGGTCGGGCTGTCCACGCTCGCCGTGGCCGTAGGGGAGGAGCCGGAGACCGTCGAAGTGGTGGCCGAGCCGTTCCTCGTACGCCAGGGCCTGCTGGCCAGAACCCCGCGCGGCCGGGTCGCGACCGCGGCCGCCTGGAGCCACCTCGGCATGACCCCGCCCCCCGACGCGTTCGGAGCATCCCTTTCCGACTGATCACAGAACGGTTGCAACCGTTTCACAATGGGAACTTCCCCGCGCGCCGAAACGCTGCTTCGTTGCCGCGTTTCGCAACAAGCGCCTACACTCCGTGGCTTGGCTGGCTGTGTAGGCTGACGGGCTGATGCGGCGCGGCCCGACGCAACGCACGGAATTTCCGGCGCGAGGCCGGTGTCAACTTCCTTGTACGACAATGAAGGGTGTGCCCCTTATGGACATGGGACAACTCGGAAGTATCCTGCCGCTGATTCTTCTGGTGGTGGTCTTCTACTTCCTGCTGATCCGCCCCCAGCGCAAGCGCCAGCAGGAGGCGGCCCAGATGCAGAACTCCTTGACTCCCGGCGCCCGGGTCATGACCACGACCGGGCTGTTCGGCACCGTTGTCGCGGTGGAGAACGAGGACGTGATCCTCGAGGTGGCGCCCGGGATCGAGACCCGCTGGGTGAAGGCCGCGATCGGCCGCGTCGTCACGCCGGGCGACGCTTCCGAGTCCGACGAGTCCCCTGCTGAGGAGGGAGAGACCGGCGAGGAGGGCAAGAACGAGTCCGGAGCCACCGTTGAGCGCGAAGGCGGCCAGGATTCCAGCACCAAGCAGTCCTGACTAAGCTCTGCCACAAACCTCTACCCGAAAGAACTGACGACCAGTGGCCCGACCGACAAGCCGCCACAGCAGACCGGGGCGCACGCTCCTGGTGCTGCTGGCGCTCATCTTCGCCCTGGGCGGGACGATGTTCCTGCAGAAGGCGTTCACGCCGAAGTTGGGGCTTGACCTCGCCGGCGGCACGACGATGACTCTGTCCCCGGTGACTCTCAACAATGCGGCACCGCCGGAGGAGATCCTCGACCGCGCGGTCAGCATCATCCGCGACAGAGTCAACGGCACCGGCGTCTCCGACGCGGAGGTCGCCAAGTCCGGCCCCAACATCATCATCTCGATCCCGGGCGTCGGGCAGAACGAGGCCCTCAAGCTGGTCTCAACCACTGCGGAGATGCGCTTCCGCCAGGTGCTCGCCAGCGCGCCCACCCAGGTGCCGCAGGATCTGGCCACCAACGCGCCGACGCCGACCCCGTCGGGCTCGGCGAGCCCGACCGCCACCCCCAAGTCGGGTAAGTCCGGCAAGTCCAGCCAGGTCTCCACCCCCAAGCCCAGCACGTCCCCGACGGGCAAGGCGCTGTCGTCAGCGCTGACCGCGCCGACCCCCACCGCGTCGGCGGAGGCGCCCTCCGCCTCGGCGAGCACGCAGCCGCCCGCCACGCAGAGCTCCCAGAAGCAGGAGAAGAAGGGCCAGAACGCCAAGGCCACGCCGTCGGCGGCGCCGAGCGCCCAGCCCAGCACCCCGACCACGCAGGACCAGGGCATCAACACCCAGGGCATCGACCCCGCGGTGCTCGCCCAGTTCAACAAGCTCGACTGCTCCAAGCCGGAGAACCGCGGCCAGGGCGTCCAGGACGACCCGAAGAAGCAGTACGCCGCCTGCGAGAGCGACGGCAGCTACAAGTACGTGCTCGACGTCGCCAAGGTCGTCGGCACGGACATCGACTCGGCCTCCGCGGGCATCCCCCAGAGCAGCGTCAACTGGGCCGTCGAGCTCAACTTCAAGAGCAAGGGCGCGGACGCGTGGGCCAAGCTCACCCAGGAGGCCTACAGCGCCCAGCCGCCGCGTAACCAGGTCGCGGTCGTGCTCGACGGCGTCGTCATCACCGCCCCCAACATCCAGGGCCCCATCCCCGGCGGCAAGGCGCAGATCACCGGCAACTTCGACCAGACCAGCGCCACCCAGCTGGCCGACCAGCTGAAGTACGGCGCGCTGCCGCTGAAGTTCAAGCGCAGCTCGATCGACACGGTCTCCTCGACCCTGGGCCAGGACCAGCTCAAGGGCGGCCTGATCGCGGGCGCCATCGGCCTCGCGCTCGTGGTCGTCTACTCGATGCTCTACTACCGCGGCCTGGGCATCGTGGCGGTGCTGAGCCTCGTGGTCGCCACGATCCTCACCTACACGGCGGTGGTCGTCCTCGGCCACAACGCCAACTTCCGGCTCTCGTTGCCGCACATCATCGGCCTCGTGGTCTCGATCGGCATCACCGCCGACTCCTTCATCGTGTACTTCGAACGCATACGTGACGAGATGAAGGAGGGCCGCAGGTCGCTCCGCGCGGCCGTCGAGGTGGCCTGGGTCCGCGCCCGGCGCACGATCCTGATCGCCGACGCGGTCATGTTCATCGCCGCGATCGTGCTCTACTTCCTCGCGGTGGGCGGCGTGGCCGGGTTCGCGTTCGCGATGGGCCTCACCACGCTGATCGACATCGTCGTGGTGTTCCTGTTCACCAAGCCGTTCATCGCCCTGCTGGCGAGGCTGAAGTTCTTCGCCAAGGGTCACCCGCTCTCCGGCCTCGACTCCGAGCGCATGAGCGAGGCGCACACGCCCAGCCGCCCGACCAAACCGCAGGAGGCCTGAGATGGGACTCGCGCGACGCCTCTACCGCGGCGAGATCGACGTCGACTTCGTCGGCAAGTGGAGACTCTGGTACAGCCTCTCCGGCTTCCTGCTGGTCGTCTCCCTGGCCGGGTTGCTGATCAACGGCCTCAACCTGGGCGTGGAGTTCAAGGGCGGCACGGTCTTCTCCTTCAAGGCGCCGACCGCCACCATCGAGCAGCTCCGTGAGGAGTTCTCCGCGCAAGGCGTGCACCAGCCGATCGTGCAGTCGACCAGCGGCGGCTGGCGGGTCACCACCGAGACCCTCCAGGAGGGCACCCTCGGCCAGGTGCAGACGGCCGTCGCGAAGGACTTCAACGTCCCGGCCAGCCAGATCAGCGTGCAGTCGATCGGCGCCTCCTGGGGCGGTGAGGTCTCCCAGAAGGCCTGGATCGGCCTGGGCGTGTTCATGCTGGCGATCATCCTGTACCTGTCGATGGCGTTCGAGCCGAAGATGGCGCTGGCCGCCATCGTCGCGCTCGTCCACGACCTCGTCATCACGGCCGGCATCTACGCGTGGTCGGGCTTCGAGGTGACGCCGGCGACCCTGCTGGGCTTCCTGACCATCCTCGGTTACTCGCTCTACGACGCGGTCGTGGTGTTCGACATGATCAAGGAGGTCACGGCCAAGCTGGGCCACACGTCGAAGATGACGTACTCGATGGCGGCCAACAACGCGCTCAACCACACGCTGATCCGGTCGCTGAACACCTCGCTGGTCGCGATCCTGCCGGTGGCGGCGATCCTGTTCATCGGCACCACGCTGCTGGGCGCGGGCGTGCTGAAGGACCTGTCGCTGGCGCTGTTCGTCGGCATGATCGTCGGTACGTACTCCTCGCTCTGCGTCGCCACGCCGCTGCTGGTGACGCTGAAGGAGCGGGAGCCGAAGTACCAGGCCATCGCCAAGAGGCTCGCCTCCACGGGAGGGGGCAAGGGCCCGAAGGGCCCCAAAAGCGCAGCCGTAGCCAAGGGGTAGCCAGAGCACACGTACGACGCCCTCGGTCTTCACCGGCCGGGGGCGTCGTCGTGTGCGGTGAGAATGCAGCATCATGGAGCCCGGCAGACCGCCGGTGGAGAATTGCGAGGAAATGTCATGACCGAGCTCAGCACGATGATCCTGGAGAAGATCAGGGACGTGCCCGACTATCCCAAGCCGGGCGTGCTGTTCAAGGACATCACCCCGCTGCTGGCCGACCCGGTCGCCATGGCGGCCGTGGTGGAGGAGCTGGCCGGCCTCGCCGAAGTGGACAAGATCGTGGGGATCGAGGCGCGCGGGTTCATCCTCGCGGCGCCGGTGGCGTACCGGGCGGCGGCCGGGTTCGTGCCCGTGCGCAAGAAGGGGAAACTGCCCGCCGCGACCCTGGAGGAGTCCTACGATCTGGAGTACGGCTCCGCCACCATCGAGGTCCACCGTGACGCGTTCAGGCCCGGCGACCGCGTTCTCGTGGTCGACGACGTGCTCGCGACGGGCGGCACCGCGCAGGCGGCGGTGGAGCTGGTGAAGAGGGCCGGAGGCGAGGTCGTCGGCATCGCCGTCCTCATGGAGCTGGCCTTTCTCAAGGGACGCGAGCGTCTGCCGGGAGTGGAGCTGCACTCCCTCGTGATCGTCTGAGCCCGGCCCGCGACGGTCCAGGTTCGCCGCCTGGATACACTGGGGAGCCTGGACTCGAACGTGAGGAGCCATTGCGTGAGGAGTCTGTGTGCCCCGTGACGTGGTCGCATCCGACGTAACCGACGCCGGTGGTGCCGAGGCGCCCGGCGTTCCGGCGGTGCGTCGAAGGCGGTTTGGGGGTGGGGCCATGAATCCGGTGCTGGAGCCGCTGTTCCGCACGGTCCGCGCCACCCACCCCAAGGCTGACCTGCGCCTGATCGAGCGTGCGTACGATGTCGCCGCCTACCACCACCGCGACCAGAAGCGGAAGTCCGGCGACCCGTACATCACGCACCCGCTGGCCGTGGCCACGATCCTGGCCGAGCTCGGCACCGACGACGAGACCCTGTGCGCCGCGCTGCTGCACGACACGGTGGAGGACACCGCCTACAGCCTCGACGAGCTGCGCGGCGACTTCGGCGACACCATCGGCTCCCTGGTCGACGGCGTCACCAAGCTGGACAAGGTGAAGTTCGGCGACGCCGCCCAGGCCGAGACCGTGCGCAAGATGGTCGTGGCCATGTCGCGCGACATCCGGGTGCTGATCATCAAGCTCGCCGACCGGCTCCACAACATGCGCACCATGCGCTACCTGCCCGAGCACAAGCGCCACCAGAAGTCGCGCGAGACCCTCGAGATCTTCGCCCCGCTGGCCCACCGCCTGGGCATGAACACGATCAAGTGGGAGCTCGAGGACCTCGCCTTCGCGATGCTCTACCCCAAGCGCTACGACGAGATCGCCCGCATGGTGTCGGAGCGCGCGCCGCGCCGCGACCTGTTCCTGCAGGAGGTCATCGAGAAGGTCTCCGGGGACCTGCGCGAGGCCAAGATCCGCGCCGTGGTCAAGGGGCGGCCCAAGCACTACTACTCGGTCTACCAGAAGATGATCGCCCGTGACGTGGCGTTCGACGACATCTACGACCTGGTGGGCATCCGCGTGCTGGTCGACAGCGTGCGCGACTGCTATGCCGCGCTCGGCACCATCCACGCCCGGTGGAACCCGGTGCCGGGGCGGTTCAAAGACTACATAGCGATGCCCAAGTTCAACATGTACCAGTCGCTGCACACGACGGTGATCGGTCCCGAGGGCAAGCCGGTGGAGCTGCAGATCCGCACCCACGCGATGCACCACAGGGCCGAGTACGGCGTGGCCGCCCACTGGAAGTACAAGGAGGAGGTCGGCTCCGCCGGTCCCACGGGCAAGGTCAAGCCGGGCAGCGACATGGCCTGGCTGCGCCAGCTCCTCGACTGGCAGAAGGAGACCTCCGACCCGGGCGAGTTCCTGGAGTCGCTCCGCTTCGACCTGTCGGTCTCCGAGGTCTACGTGTTCACCCCGAAGGGGCAGGTCATCGCGCTGCCCGAGGGGGGCACGCCGGTCGACTTCGCGTACGCCGTGCACACCGAGGTGGGCCACCGCTGCATCGGCGCGCGGGTCAACGGCCGGCTGGTGCCGCTGGAGTCGCGGCTCGGCAACGGCGACACGGTCGAGATCTTCACCTCCAAGTCGCCCGACGCCGGGCCGTCGCGTGACTGGCTGAAGTTCGTCAAGTCGGGCCGGGCCCGTAACAAGATCCGGCAGTGGTTCTCCAAGGAGCGCCGCGAGACCGCGATCGAGGCGGGCAAGGAGGCCATCGGGCGGGCCATGCGCAAGCAGGGCCTGCCGCTGCAGCGGCTGATGTCCGGCGAGGCGCTGCTCGCGCTCGCCCGCGACCTGCGCTATCCCGACGTGTCCGCGCTCTACGCGGCCGTGGGGGAGGGGCACATCGCGGCCCAGGCCGTCGTGCAGAAGCTCGTGGCCTCGATCGGCGGCGTCGACAGCGCCGAGGAGGACATCGCCGAGACCTCCCTGCCCACCCGGCTCCGCGGCCGCCCCCGCGGCGGCGGCGCGGGCGTGGTCGTGGCCGGCGACGCCGACGTGTGGGTACGCCTGTCCAAGTGCTGCACCCCGGTGCCCGGCGACGAGATCGTCGGTTTCGTCACCCGAGGGCACGGGGTGTCGGTGCACCGGGCCGACTGCACCAACGTGCAGCAGCTCAAGACGCAGCCGGACCGGCTGGTCGAGGTGTCGTGGTCGCCCAGCGACGACAGCGTGTTCCTGGTGGCGATCCAGGTGGAGGCGCTGGATCGGCCGCGGCTGCTGTCGGACGTCACGCGTACGCTCTCCGATCAGCACGTCAACATCCTGAGCGCGTCCGTGACGACGTCGCGCGACCGGGTGGCGATCAGCAAGTTCACGTTCGAGATGGGAGACCCCAAGCACCTGGGGCACGTGCTCAAGGCGGTGCGCAGCATCCAGGGCGTGTTCGACGTCTACCGGGTCAGCGGCGCGGGCGGCTGACCCTCCCCGCGACCTGGCTCAGCGAGGGCGGAGGTCGGGGAGGTTGACCACGATGGCCTCCTGGGTGCTGCGGGCGATGACGACCACGGCTTCCTGGGACGGATCGGGGTTCTCCTCGCGATGGGGCACGTAGGGCGGGACGAAGATGTAGTCGCCCGGCTTGGTGTCCAGGCGCACCTCTTGGTCGTCCTCCAGGAACACGAACGACGGCGTGCCGCTGACCACGTAAATGGCCGTCTCGGAGGCCCCGTGGTGGTGGTCGGACGAGCGGGTGGCGGGGGCGACGTGGGTCTGGCCCATCCACAGGCGCGAGGACCCGGCGGTGGCGCCGCTGATCGCGGCCAGCCGGCGCATGCCGGAGCTCTGCGCCGTATCGCCTGAGAGCTCCCCAGAGGGCACGTGACGCAGCGGCCGGTGGAAGGGGTCCCCCTCGGCCCGGTAACCCTCCCAGAGGCGCCCTCCGGCGCGTTCCAGCACGTCCGAGGCCACGCCGGACAGCCGTACGGAGTCGTCGTGCGCGGTGAGCAGCTTCTCGGCCAGCTCGGGGTCGTGGGCGCGCAGCTCGCGCAGCAGCCACTTGCCGCTCCCCTGCCACCTGCGCCCCAGGCCGAGCGCCATCCTGGCCGTCTCCTGCACCACCTGCCAGCGGATGAACGTCTGCTCGCCCGGATCGGTCGCCCCCGACAGGTCGTCCAGGAGGTCAGAGAGGGCGTATCTGGACCGTTCGGCCTGTGAGCTGGTCAGACCGCCCGGTCCGGCCGCCAGGCGCTCGCTCAGCGCCGCCTGCAGGTCGCTGGCCCGTCCGCTCGTCCGGTCGGTCACCACCGCGCCCTCGGCGCACATGCGGGCCAGGCTCGGCTGGCGCCTGTCGAAGTCCTTGTCGAGATAGGCGTGGAGGCTGGTCTCGCTGTGCACGAACAGCTCGACGGGCCACTCGCGCCACCGCAGCGACTCGCGATAGGGGGTGGGCAGACCGTCGAGCACCACCACGACGTCGAGGTCGGAGGTGCTGGTGCGGTGCTCGGTGAGCGCGCTGCCGCCGACGAAGGCGTACAGGGCTCCCGGGAACATGTCCTCGACGAGGGCACGCGCGGCGCTGACCGGATCCATGCCCGCCAGCCTAGGTCTCCGCCCCCTCCGCCGTTGCCCCATTTCCCGCACCGGCCCCTCGCGCCGTCGAGGCGGCGCTCCGGGCACCGTGGCATGGGGAGGGCGGCACACGCCGGGGGGCACATGCAGGACGCGCGCCCGCCGAGCCGCAGAAGCCCGGCCGCCGAAGCAGGCTGGAGCGCCGAAGCCAGCCCCAGCCGTAGCGCCGAAACCGGCCGTAGGGCCGTGAGCCGGTGGAGGCCGTGCGGGGCCTCCACCGGGTCAGCTGAACTCGGCGAGCGTGCGCTCGGCCTCCTCCAGCCACGAACGGCGGGCGGTCAGCGCCTCCTCGGTCTCCTTGATGTCCTTGGCGCGACCGGCGTCCTGCGCCTTGGCCAGCCGCTTCTCCAGCTGCTCGATCGAGGTGCGCAGCTGGTCGACGGTGCTCTGCGCCCGGGCCCTGGCCTCAGGGTTGGAGCGCTTCCACTCCGCGTCCTCGGCCTTGCGCACGGCCTCGTCGACCTTGCGCAGGCCGCCCTCCAGCCGGTCGCGCTGCTCGCGCGGCACCGGGCCGGCCGCCTCCCAGCGCTCCAGGATGCTCCGCAGCGCCGCGCGGGCCGTGCGCACGTCCGTGACCGGGAGGATCTTCTCGGCCTCGGCGAGCAGCACCTCCTTGACCTCCGCGTTGGCGGCCAGCGAGGCGTCCCGCTCGGCGAAGACGGCCGAACGGGCCTGGAAGAACTGGTCCTGAGCGCCCTTGAAGCGGGCCCACAGCTCGTCCTCGACCTCGCGCGAGGCCCGCCCCGCGCTCTTCCACTGCTGCATCAGCTCGCGGTAGACGGCCGCGGTCTGGCCCCAGTCGGTCGAGTCGGCCAGCGCCTCGGCCTCGGCGACGATGCGCTCCTTGGCCGCGCGAACGCCCTCGCGCTGCTCGTCCAGCCCCGCGAAGTACGCCTTGCGCCGCTTGGCGAACGCCGTGCGCGCCGCCGACAGCCGCTTCCACAGCGCGGCCTCGGTGACCCTGTCGATGCGGTCGGCGGCCTTCCACTCCTCGACGAGCTGGCGCAGCCGTTCGCCGCCGGACTTCCAGTGAGTGGTCTCGTCGGCGATGCGCTCGGCCTCGGCGACGATGCGCTCCTTGACCGCCCTGGCCTCGGCGCGCGCGTGCTCGCGCGCGGCCTTGACCTCCTCGCGGCGCTGGGCGACCAGCTCCGTCAGGCCGTCGAGCCGGGCCGTCAGCGCGGCCAGGTCGCCGACGGCGTGGGCGTCGGCGACGGCCTCCCGCAGCTTGGCGATGCTCGACTCGGCCTGGGCCGGAGCCAGGTCCGTGCCCTTGACGCGCTGCTCCAGCAGCTGCACCTGACCGGCCAGCTCGTCGTACTTGCGATGGAAGTAGGCCAGTGCCTCTTCGGGTTCACCGGCCTGCCAGGAGCCGACGGCCCGCTCTCCCTCAGCCGTACGCACGTAGACGGTGCCGTCGTCGTCTACCCGGCCCCACGGGTCGGTGCTCACCGTGTCCTCCCGCACTTTCCATCAGACCCTTCGGGACTACTTCGTCCCTAGTTTGTATTACGTCAGCTCTTGCTGGCGATTGTCACGTCTTTGATTTCGACGGTTTGCTTCGGTGCTCCCGTCCCGTCGCCCATGTCGGCGATGACGCCCGCTTTGTTCACCTTGTCCAGGATGTCGAGTCCCTTGGTGATCGTACCCACCGGCGTGTAATCCGGGGTGAGTCCGATGTCTCCGAAAACGAGGAAGAACTGGCTGCCCGTGCTCCCCGGCGCCTGCGTTTTGGCCATCGCCATCACGCCGCGCTTGTACTGGGCGCCCTGGAGGTTCTCCTCGGCCATGACGTAGCCGGGGCCGCCGGTGCCGTCCTGGCTCTTGCCGTCGGCCTTGGCCGCCGGGTCGCCGCACTGCAGCATCGGGAACTTGTCGCTGCCGAGCCGGTGGCACTTGCTGCCGTCGTAGTACTTCTTCTTCGCCAGGTACTCCAGCGAGTTGGTCGTGCAGGGCGCCTTGGCGTTGTTGAGCTCGACCACGATGTCGCCCAGGTTCGTCTTGAGCGTCATCGTCTTCGTCGCCGGGGTGGTCTTGACCTTCTTCGGCGGCAGGCCGACGTCCTTGATCTGCCCGCCGGCCGTGTCCTTGACGTAGTCGCAGGTGCCCGTGGCCGCGTCGTACGGCTTGGGCCCCGTGTTCGCGCTCGCGCTCGCGCTCGGCGCCGCCGTGGCGCTGTCGGCGGCGGACGCCGTGGGCGAGGAGGCCGCGTCGGTCCCCGTGCTGTTGCCGCCCAACAGCGCGACCGCGGCCACGATGCCGCCGACGACGATCACGACGCCCACAGTGGAGCCGATGATCGCCGTGCGCTTGGCCTTCTGCTCGCGCTCGAGCCGGCGCTGCATCTGCCGCTCGTAGTGCTCGCGCGCCAGCTGCTTCTGCCGGTCCTTCCCCGTGGCCACCGCTTTGCCTCCCATAGTCAATCAACTGAGGTGGGCGAATCGTATCGGCCAACGGGTAATGATTCGCAGCCCGGCGACCCGCACCGGTACCCTTCGGTTACATTCCCATTGGCTTTTCGACGAGATCACCTGAGGCAGATGCTCATCGCCGGCTTCCCCGCAGGGGCCTTCCAGACCAATTGTTACGTTGTCGCGCCTGCCCCCGGCGAGGAATGCGTGATCGTCGACCCAGGTCAGGACGCGACAGAAGGCGTCGACGAGCTGCTGCGCGAGCACCGGCTCAAGCCGGTCGCGGTCCTGCTCACCCACGGCCACCTCGATCACGTCTGGTCGGTGGCCCCGGTCTGCGGCGCGCGCGACGTCCCCGCGTGGATCCACCCGGACGACCGTCACCTGCTGAGCGACCCGGCCGCGGGCTGGTCCGGCACGAGCGCCTCCCTCTTCGGCGGGCTGGAGCTGAGCGAGCCCGACGACGTGCGCGAGCTGTCCGACGGCGCCGTGCTCGAGCTCGCCGGCCTCGAGCTCGTGGTCGACCACACGCCCGGCCATACCAGGGGGTCGGTGAGCTTCCGGCTGCCCGGTGACGAGATCATGTTCTCGGGCGACCTGCTGTTCGCCGGCTCCATCGGCCGCACCGACCTTCCCGGCGGCGACTACGCGACCATCCTGAGCAGCCTGGCCACCAAGTGTCTGCCGCTGCCTGACGATACGGTCGTCCTGCCGGGCCACGGACCACAGACCACGATCGGCCGCGAGCGCGCTACCAATCCATACTTGAAGGAAGCGGCGCCGCAAGCCGGTCCCACACGAGGGATCTAATGAGCTTCCAAGCACCCAAAGGGGTCAAGGAATACGTTCCACCGCAGGCCTCGACGTTCTACGCGATCCGCGGAGCGTTCGCGGAGACGGCCAGGCGCGCGGGATACGCCTACCTCGAGACCGCGGTCTTCGAGGACACCCAGCTGTTCGCGCGCGGCGTCGGCGAGTCCACCGACGTCGTGAGCAAGGAGATGTACACCTTCACCGACCGCGGCGGCAGGTCGCTGACGCTGCGCCCGGAGTTCACCGCCGGCGTGCTGCGCGCCGTCCTGGAGTACGGCCTGCACCGCGGCCAGCTCCCGGTGAAGGTCTGGACCGACGGCCCGGTGTTCCGCGCCGAGGCGCCCCAGGAGGGCCGCTACCGGCAGTTCTACCAGCTCGACCTGGAGGCCATCGGCAGCGAGGACCCGGCCGTCGACGCCGAGACGATCGCCCTGGCCTGGCAGTGGTATTCCGCGCTCGGTCTCACGCAGGTCCGGCTGCTGCTCAACTCGCTGGGCTGCAAGGAGTGCCGGCCGATCTACCGCGCGCGGCTGCAGGAGTTCCTGCGCGGGCTCGACCTCGACGAGGCCACCAGGGCGCGGATCGAGATCAATCCGTTGCGCGTGCTCGACGACCGGCGCCCCGAGGTGCGCGCGCAGCTCGAGAACGCGCCGCTCATCGGCGACCACCTCTGCGCCGACTGCAAGGCGTACCACGACCGGGTCAAGCAGCTCCTGGCCGACCTCGGCATCCCGTGGGAGGACACGCCCAGGCTGGTGCGCGGGCTCGACTACTACACCCGCACCACCTTCGAGTTCGACCACCCGCTGCTGGGCGCGCAGTCCGGCATCGGCGGCGGCGGCCGCTACGACGGGCTCTCCGAGGCCATCGGCGGGCCGCCGCTGCCCGGCATCGGCTTCGGGCTCGGCCTCGACCGCACCGTCATCGCCCTTGAGCGCGAAGGCATCGAGCTCGCCACCCGGGCCCGCTGCGAGGTGTACGGTGTGGCGCTGGGCGACGAGGCGGCGCGGGCCATGTTCAAGCTCGTGAGCGAGCTGCGCGCGGCCGGTGTCGCCGCCGACATGTCCTTCGGCGGCAAGGGGCTCAAGGGGGCGATGAAGGGGGCCGACCGTTCCGGGGCCCGCTTCGCGCTGATCCTGGGCGAGCGTGATCTGGCGGCCGAGGCCGTGCAAGTGAAGGACCTGACCACCGCTGAGCAGACCGAGGTGCCCTTGGCCGAGGTCGTCGACATTTTGAAAGGGAAAGTGCAGTGATCCGCACGCATCAGGCCGGGTCGCTCCGCGAGGAGCACACCGGGCAGCAGGTGACGCTCGCAGGATGGGTGGCCCGCCGCCGTGACCATGGCGGCGTGGTCTTCATCGACCTGCGCGACGCCTCCGGCTCGGCGCAGGTGGTCTTCCGCGAGGAGGACCACGCCCACGACCTGCGGGCCGAATACTGCGTGAAGGTCGTCGGCCAGGTCAGGGTGCGCCCCGAGGGCAACGAGAACCCCGACCTGCCCACCGGCGCGATCGAGGTCGTGGCCGAGCGGGTGGAGGTGCTGAGCGAGTCCGCGCCGCTGCCGTTCCCCATCGAGGGCAACGTGGGCGTGTCGGAGGAGGCCCGGCTCAAGTACCGCTACCTCGACATCCGCCGCCAGCAGGTGGCCAACGCGATGCGCACTCGCTCCAAGGCCACCTACCTCGCCCACGAGGTGATGCACGAGCTCGGCTTCGTCTATGTCGAGACGCCGACCCTGACCCGCTCCACGCCCGAGGGCGCGCGCGACTTCCTGGTCCCGGTGCGCCTGCAGCCCGGCAGCTGGTACGCCCTGCCCCAGTCGCCCCAGCTGTTCAAGCAGCTGCTCCAGGTCGCCGGTCTCGAGCGCTACTACCAGCTCGCCAAGTGCTACCGCGACGAGGACCTGCGCGCCGACCGGCAGCCGGAGTTCACCCAGATCGACGTCGAGATGTCCTTCGTGGACCAGGAGGACGTCATCGCGGTCGGTGAGCGGCTGATCGGCCGGCTGTGGAAGGAGATCGCCGGCTACGACCTGCCGACGCCGCTGCCGCGCATGACGTACGCCGACGCCATGGCCCGCTACGGCTCCGACAAGCCCGACCTGCGCTTCGGCCAGGAGCTGGTCGAGATGACCGGCTACTTCGCCAACACCTCCTTCCGCGTCTTCCAGGCCGAGTACGTCGGCGCCGTGGTCATGCCCGGCGGCGCCTCCCAGACGCGCAAGGAGCTCGACGGCTGGCAGGAGTGGGCCCGCAGCCGCGGCGCCAGGGGCCTGGCCTACGTGCTCGTCCAGGAGGACGGCACGCTGGGCGGCCCGGTCGCCAAGAACCTCTCGGAGGAGGAGCTCTCCGGGCTCGCGGCCAAGGTCGGCGCCGAGCCGGGCGACGCGATCTTCTTCGCGGCCGGCCTCCAGCACGCCTCCCGCGAGCTGCTCGGCGCCGCCCGCCTGGAGATCGGCCGCCGCTGCGGCCTGATCGACGAGTCCGCGTGGGCGTTCCTGTGGGTGGTCGACGCCCCCATGTTCGAGCCCGTGCACGACGAGGTGGGCCGCGAGACCGGCTGGACGGCCGTGCACCACCCGTTCACCGGCCCCAAGCCGGAGTGGGCCGACAACTTCCAGGACCACCCGGGCGAGGCGCTGGCCTACGCGTACGACATGGTCTGCAACGGCATGGAGATCGGCGGCGGCTCGATCCGTATCCACCGGGCCGAGATGCAGCAGCGCGTCTTCGACGTGCTGGGCATCTCCAAGGAGGAGGCGGAGAGCAAGTTCGGCTTCCTGCTGGAGGCGTTCAAGTACGGCCCCCCGCCGCACGGCGGCATCGCCTACGGCTGGGACCGCATCTGCATGCTGCTGTCCGGCGGCGAGTCGATCCGCGACGTGATCGCGTTCCCGAAGACCGCCTCCGGCTTCGACCCGCTCACGGGCGCGCCCACGCCGATCACGGCCGAGCAGCGCAAGGAGGCGGGCGTCGACGCCCAGCCCAAGGCCGAGGTCTAGGCATGTGAGAACGGCGGGCGCCCCGTGGTGGGGTGCCCGCCGTTCTCGTGTCTCCTACTTGAACGTGATGCTCTTGATGATCACCGGGTTCTTGGGCGCGGTGGTGCCGCCGTCACCGGTGATGTCGGCGTCGTTGACGAGCAGGTCCTTGCCGCTGGAGGCCAGCCCCAGCAGCATGTCCATGCCCTCGCTGACCATGCCGATGACGTTGTAGCCCGAGCCGATCTGCGTGTTCTCGTCCGACAGCGAGAAGGCGAACTGGCTGTTGTTCTGGCCCGCCGCCTCACCCGGCTGCGTCATGAACACCACGCCCTTGCCCAGGGGGATGTCGATGTTCTCGTCGCCGTAGACGTACCCCGCGGTGCCCTGGCCGTCGGTCGGGTTCTTGCCGTCGGCCTTGGCCTGCGGGTCGCCGCACTGCAGCATGTGCACGCCGGACACGTCGGGCGTGACCAGGCGGTGGCACTTCATGTTGTTGTAGAACTTCTTCTTCGCGAGGAAGGCGAGCGAGTTGATCGAGCACGGCGCGGCGTCGGTCATGAGGTCGACGACGACGGTGCCGCGGTTGGTGACCACCGTCATCTTCTTCAGCTTCATGTTGGGCTTCTTGCCGGGCAGACCGACGAACTTGTTCGGCACCGAGGTGTCCCGCTTGTAGGTGCAGGTCACCGGGCCCGTCTTGGCCGGAGTGGACGGCGCCGGCTCACTGGGGGAGGCGCTCGCGCTCGGGGAGGCGCTGCTCTTGGCGGCCACCTCGTTCGCGGGGTTCCTGTTGACCAGCGTGGTCGCGGCGAAGACGCCGCCCGCGACCACCACGACGGCCACGCCGGCGCCGATGAAGGTGTTCCGCCTCGCCTTGGCGGTCTGGGCGGCGGCGCGCTGCGCCTGCCGTTCCTTGTGCTCCCGCGCCAGCTCTTTCTGGCGGTCTTCCTCGTTCTGGCGGTCGTCGCCGCTCACCGCTATGTCCTCTCATTTTGCCAGTGCATGACCAAACAGCTTCCGCGCATGCTACCGGCCCCCGATATGTGCCGGACGTAAGTGGCGAAAGCCGCGCATGCGACAGCTGAGGTCGCGAACCATATGGTGCTCCGATTCGTAGTTGAAATGAGAACTAAGGAGCCCCTCGTGTTCGACCAGATCCTCGGCCTGCCGGCACACCCCCTGATCATCCACTTCGCCGTGGTGCTGACCCCGCTGCTGGTCGCCACCGCGGCCGGCTACGCCCTGGTGCCGCGCTGGCGCACCTACGCGGCCTGGGCGGTGGTCCTGCTCTCCCTGGCGGCGCCGGTGACGGTTTTCGCGGCGAAGGAGAGCGGCGAGCGCCTCAAGGAGGCCCGCTTCGCGACGGCGGACGGCGAGCTCGGGAGCCGCATCTCCACGCACGAGAGCTTCGCCGATCCGCTGCTGCTGTCGGTGCTCGGGCTGGCCGCCTCGGCGCTCCTGCTCGTGTACGCGACCCGTCCCGCCCGCGACTCGCTCGGCCGCGACAGGTTCGGCCGGCCCACCACGCTGGCCCTGTCGGCGGTGACGCTGGTGCTGGCCGGAGTCGCCGGCTACTACGTCTTCCGTGCCGGCGACTCGGGAGCGAGAGCCGTCTGGGGCCTGTAATCTCGCGTTGTGGATAGCCTGTTCGATTCGGCGGCCGAGGAGGCCACCCCGCAGCCCCTCGCGGTGCGGATGCGCCCGCGCACGCTCGACGAGGTGATCGGCCAGCGGCACCTGCTCGGCCCCGGCACCCCGCTGCGACGCCTGGTCGAGAGCGAGGCTCCCATGTCGCTGTTCCTGTGGGGGCCGCCGGGCACCGGCAAGACCACGCTCGCCTACGTCGTCTCCAACGTCACCAAGCGCCGCTTCGTCGAGATCTCCGCCGTCTCCGCCGGCGTCAAGGACGTGCGGGCCGCCATCGACAACGCGCGGCGCGAGCTGGGCATGACGGGCCGCCAGACCGTGCTCTTCGTGGACGAGGTGCACCGCTTCAACAAGGCCCAGCAGGACGCGCTGCTGCCCGCCGTCGAGAACCGCTGGGTCACCTTCATCGGCGCCACCACCGAAAATCCGTTCTTCTCCGTCATCTCGCCGCTGCTGTCGCGCTCGCTGCTGCTCACCCTGGAGTCGCTCTCCGACGACGACGTGCGCGCCGTGCTGGAGCGGGCCGTCTCCGACCCGCGCGGCCTCGGCGGGCGCGCCACGCTCGCGCCGCAGGCCCTCGATCACCTGGTACGCCTGGCGGGCGGCGACGCGCGCAGGTCGCTGACGTACCTGGAGGCCGCCGCGCTGCTGGCCGACGACATCACCGTCGAGGTGGTGGAGAAGGCCGTCGACAAGGCGGCCGTACGCTATGACCGGCAGGGCGACCAGCACTACGACGTGATCAGCGCGTTCATCAAGTCGATGCGCGGATCCGACGCCGACGCGGCGCTCCACTACCTGGCCCGCATGATCGAGGCGGGGGAGGACCCGCGCTTCATCGCCCGCCGCATCGTCATCTTCGCCTCCGAGGACGTGGGCATGGCCGACCCCACGTGCCTGCAGACCGCGGTGGCCGTCGCCCAGGCGGTGCAGCTGATCGGGCTGCCCGAGGGGCAGATCAACCTGGCGCACGCCGTCATCCACTGCGCCATGGCCCCCAAGTCCAACGCCGTGGTCAAGGCGATCGGGGCGGCCGTCGGCGACGTCCGGCGCGGCCTGATCGGCCAGGTGCCCGGCCACCTTCGCGACGCCCACTATCCGGGCGCGGCCAAGCTCGGCCACGGCGACGGCTACAAGTACCCGCACGACTTCGAGCACGGGCTCGTGCGGCAGGAGTACGCGCCGGAGCAGGTGCGTGACCGCCGCTACTACGAGCCGACCCGCCACGGCGCCGAGGCTCCGGTGGCCGACCGCTGGGCCAAGATCCGCGACTTCCTCCGGGGATCCTGACCCCACTATTTGATCTACACTGTAAAGGCGTCGACGTCGGGACCACGGCGCACGGACGGCGGGCCAGGGTCCGAGATGGCGTAAGTTTGGGTGTGCGGACGTGCCAGGCCCCGCCCGACTGCGGCCCATGGTGTCCAGGCGGCGCGCGGTCTCGGCTCATGAGGTTCGCAGTGGCTCGCGAAGCCGGGCGGGCGCGGCGGGCAGGTGGTCGCAAGAGTGCCGGCGTCCGGCGCGGCGTGCCGATCAAGCTCGGTGACCTCACCAAGGTTGTCGCCGTGACGCGATAGGGTCTTGCCGTTCCGGCCCAGCGTACGAGGGAGATGAGCGGATGCTTACCGCTGGAGAGCTCGCCGGGCTGATCGCGGCCACCGGCTGGATAGTCCTGGTCTGCGTTCTCGCCATGGTGCTCGTCAAGCTCGCCAGGCTGCTCACCGAGACCACCAAGGCGGTGTCCGACCTGAACGAACGCCTGATGCCGCTGCTCGACGACATGAGCGTCACGGTCAACGAGACCAACAGGCAGCTGGTCGCCGTCGAGGCCATCGCCAAGGACGTCAAGCAGGTCAGCGGGCACGCCGCCAAGCTCAGCGCGGTCACCCAGACGATCTTCACCGGGCCGCTGGTCAAGGTGTCGTCGCTCGCGTACGGCGTGCGGCGCGCCCTCGAGGCCCGGCGGGCGCCCAGGCTCAAGGCCGCACCGAGGCGGACCCGATGATCAGGCGGCTGTTCTACCTGTCGCTGGGGGCGTTCATCACCTTCTGGGTGATGCGCAGGCTGCAGGCGCTGCACCCCAACCACGTCGCGCGCAGGACGGCCGACAGCGCCGCGGGGATGCTCCGGCAGGTGAGAGACTTTACTTTCGACGCGCTCGGCGAGGCCGCGGAGCGCGAAACCGAGTTGCGAGCCCGCTTCGGGCTCGACAAGGCTGAAGAAAACAACTAACGCAAAGGATGGCCAACATGGAGTCGGCAGAGATCGCCCGCCGCTTCCTGCGCTTCTTCGAGGAGCGTGGGCACAAGGTCCTGCCCTCGGCCAGCCTGATCGCTGAGGACCCCACGCTTCTCCTGGTCAATGCCGGTATGGCGCCGTTCAAGCCGTACTTCCTGGGGCAGCGCAAGCCTCCGGCGTCCAGGTTGGCCACGGCGCAGAAGTGTGTGCGGACCCCCGACATCGACGAGGTCGGCAAGACGACCCGCCACGCCACGTTCTTCCAGATGCTGGGCAACTTCTCGATCGGCGACTACTTCAAGTCCGAAGTGATCCCGTTCGCGTGGGAGCTGCTCACCCGCTCCGAGTCCGACGGCGGCTTCGGTTTCCCCGAGGACAAGCTGTGGGCGACCGTCTACCTCGAGGACGACGAGGCGTTCGACATCTGGCGTAACAAGGTCGGCCTCCCCGAGCACCGCATCCAGCGCCGCGGCCTGGAGGACAACTACTGGCACATGGGCGTGCCCGGCCCCGGCGGCCCCTGCTCGGAGATCTACTACGACCGCGGCGCCGAATACGGCAAGGAGGGCGGCCCCGTCGCCGACGAGGACCGCTACCTCGAGGTGTGGAACCTCGTCTTCATGCAGTACCAGCTCAGCGCGGTCCGCACCAAGGTCGACTTCGACGTGGCGGGCGAGCTGCCGGCGAAGAACATCGACACCGGCATGGGCCTGGAGCGCATGGCGGCGATCCTGCAGGGTGTCGACAACATCTACGAGATCGACACCACGTACAAGATCCTCGACAAGGCGGCCGAGCTCACCAAGACCCGTTACGGGCGCGACCAGCGGGCCGACGTGAGCCTGCGGGTGATCGCCGACCACGTCCGCACCGGCACCATGCTGGTGGCCGACGGCGTCCTGCCGAGCAACGAGGGCCGCGGCTACGTGCTCCGCCGCATCCTGCGCAGAAGCGTACGCAACCTGCGGCTGCTCGGCTCCGGCGACGACCGCTACATGCACGAGCTGACCGACGTCGCGATCAACGTCATGGGCGAGCAGTACCCCGAGCTCAAGACCGACGCGCCGCAGATCCACGCGGTCATCGACGCCGAGGAGGCGTCGTTCCTGGGCACCCTCCGCACCGGCACGGCGATCTTCGACGTGGCGGTCGAGGAGACCAAGCGCAAGTCGGGCACCTCGCTCTCCGGCGACCAGGCGTTCCAGCTCCACGACACCTACGGCTTCCCGATCGACCTGACGCTGGAGATGGCGGCCGAGCAGGGGCTCCAGGTCGACGAGGAGGGCTTCCGCAGGCTCATGAAGGAGCAGCGGCAGCGCGCCAAGGCCGACGCCGCGGCGAAGAAGACCGGCAACGCCGACATCTCCGTCTTCGGGCAGCTGCTGGAGAAGGCCGGCAAGGTCGAGTTCCTCGGCTACGACCAGACCGAGGCCGACACGAGCGTGGTCGGCATCCTCGTCGACGGCGTGAACGTGCCGGTGGCGGGCACGGGGGCGACCGTGGAGGTCGTGCTGGCGCGCACCCCGTTCTACGCCGAGGGCGGTGGCCAGCTCGCCGACCAGGGTGTGATCCGCACCAGCGGCGGCGAGATCGAGATCGTCGACGTGCAGTCGCCGCTCGCGGGTCTCGTCGTGCACCGGGGCAAGGTCCGCAGCGGCGAGGTCAAGGTCGGCGACGAGGCGCAGGCGGAGATCGACGTCGAGCGCCGGCGCGCGATCTCACGCAGCCACAGCGCGACCCACCTCGTCCACCGCGGCTTCAAGAACGCGCTGGGTGAGACGGCCGCGCAGGCGGGCTC
Organism: Nonomuraea sp. NPDC050786; assembly: GCF_040654115.1. Taxonomy (NCBI): domain Bacteria; kingdom Bacillati; phylum Actinomycetota; class Actinomycetes; order Streptosporangiales; family Streptosporangiaceae; genus Nonomuraea; species Nonomuraea sp. NPDC050786. Next base: position 19,403 of record NZ_JBFAHJ010000009.1, on the reverse strand, counting down.
GGAGAACTCTCCCGGCCGCTTCCGCTTCGACTTCACCGCGGCGGGCGCGGTGCCGCAGAGCGTGCTGCGCGACGTCGAGGACGAGGTCAACGCCGTGCTCATCAACGACCTCCAGGTCAACGCCTTCTACACCTCGCAGGCGGAGGCCAGGGCGATGGGCGCGCTGGCGATGTTCGGCGAGAAGTACGGCGACGAGGTCCGCGTGGTCGAGATCGGCGACTACTCGCGCGAGCTGTGCGGCGGCACCCACGTCCACAGCTCCGGCCAGCTCGGCCTGGTCAAGGTGCTGGGCGAGCAGTCGGTCGGCGCGGGCGTGCGCCGCGTCGAGGCGCTCGTCGGCATCGACGCCTTCCGCTTCCTGGCCCGCGAGAGCGTGCTGGTCGCGCAGCTCACCGAGCAGCTCAAGGCGCGCCGCGAGGAGCTGCCCGAGCGCATCGACGGCATCGTCACCCGGCTGCGCACCGCGGAGAAGGAGCTGGAGAAGCTCCGCTCCGCGCAGGTGCTCCAGGTTGCGGGTGATTTGGCGGCCAAGGCCCGTGACCTGCGGGAAGTCTCCGTTGTGACACACCGCGCGCCTGATGGCACCGGTGCCGACGATCTGCGTAAGCTCGCGCTTGACGTGCGTGGCAGGTTCCCGGCCGACCGGCCGGCGGTCATCGTGATCGCTGGCGTCCCCTCCGACCGTCCAGTGGTGGTTGCCGCGGTCAACGAGGCGGGGCGCGAGCGGGGGCTCAAGGCCGGACGGCTGGTCGGCGTCGCCGCCAAGGCTCTTGGGGGTGGCGGTGGCGGCAAGGATGATGTCGCGCAGGGTGGCGGCACACGACCGGAGGGGATCGGCGAGGCGCTGCAGCTGGTCGAGCAGGCCATCGCCGATCAGCTCGGCTGACATGAGGTTCGGCACACGGATCGGCGTGGACGTCGGGTCCGTACGCATCGGCGTGGCCCGTAGCGACCCTTCCGGGATGCTGGCCACGCCGGTCGAGACCGTCAAGCGGGGCAGGGGCGACCTCGCCCGCATCGCCGAGATCGCCTCCGAGCACGAGGCGATCGAGGTGATCGTGGGGCTGCCCACCTCGCTGTCCGGACGCGAGGGGCAGGCGGCCGCGCTGGCCCGCCAGTTCGCCGCCGACCTCGCGGTCCGGCTCGCGCCCACGCCCGTGCGGCTCTTCGACGAGCGGCTGACCACGGTCGCCGCGACGCAGGGGCTGCGGGCCAGCGGCGTGAAGGCCAAGAAGCAGCGCGGCGTCGTCGACCAGGCGGCCGCGGTCGTGCTGCTGCAGGACGCGCTCGACTCCGAGCGTGCCACGGAAAGACCCCCAGGCAGGCCCGTCGCACCGCCCCCAGCGGCCGACGGACCTGCCTCATGAGCGCGCGCGTCCCGGGGGTCGCACCCGCGCCGAAGGCGTGCCCATGCGGGCCGTCGGAGGCCGCGATGGGACCCCGGTCCGTGCGGCTCTCACCGGAGTCCCGATCCTCGGTCTCCTATCCGGGGGTGGTCGCGTGAACCGGCCGCCTGAGGACGAGTACGACATCGGCGATGTGATCCCGTTCAGCTCCGACGACTCCACGCCGGAGGAATCGGAGCCGCCGCAGCCCCAGGCCGGGGCGGAGTTCGGTCACGAGCCGCATGCCGATCTCCGGTCGGAGCCGGGGGCCGGAGCGGCCGACCTCGAGACGGAGTCCTCGCCGGGAGCGGGGATCGCGGCCGAGTCGGGGGCCACACCTGAGGTGAGGGCTGTGCCCGAGTCGGGGGCCGTGCCTGAGGCAGGGGCCGCTCGTGAGGGAGAGACCACGCCTGAGGCAGTGGCCGCTCGTGCGGCCGGCGCCGCCGTTGAGGCCGCAGGGGAGCCGGAAGCGTACGCCGAGCTCAAAGGGCGGGCCGTGCCCGAAGCGGAGCCAGAGCTCAAAGGGCCGGCCGTGCCATACGCGGAGGCGGGGCGCGGGCCGGAAGCGGGGCGCGGGCCGGAAGCGGGGCGCGGGCCGGAAGCGGGGCGCGGACCGGAGGTGGAGGGCGCGCCAGGGCCTGAAGCGGCAGAGGTTGGGAAGGCGGATGCTGGGTCGGGGGAGGCCCCGTCGGTGCCGGCGCGCCGCAGGCAGGCCCTCCGCAAGGCCGGGATCGTTTCCGCGGGCCTGGTCGCGTCCCTGGTGGCGCTGGGGGCGGGTGCGATCGTGGTGCTCAAGCCGTACCTCAGCCCCGACGACTTCGACGGGCCCGGCAGCGGCGTCGTGACGGTGCGGATCGCGCCGGGCTCCAGCGCGGAGGACGTCGGCTCCACGCTGGCGGACGCCGGAGTGGTGGCGAGCGCGCGGTCGTTCGTGCGGGTGGCGGAGGAGCGCGCGGTCGCCAACCGGCTGCGGCCGGGACACTACCGGCTGCGCAAGGGCATGGCGGCCGGGGCGGCGCTCGACCTGCTCCTCGCCCCGGCCTCCAGGGTCGTGCGGCGTGTCACGATCCCCGAGGGCATGCGCACGTCCGAGGTGCTCGCCCGGGTCGCCAAGCAGACCGGGCTGCCGCTCAAGGAGTTGCAGGGCGTCGACAAGGGCCTCGTCGGGCTGCCCAAATACGCCCCGGGACTCGAAGGGTTCCTGTTCCCGGCGACGTACGAGATCGAGCCCGGCGACTCGGCCGTGGACGTGCTGGCGGCGATGGTGGAGCGGTTCGGCGTGGCCGCGCGGCAGGTGGGCCTGGAGGAGCAGGCGGCGCGCAGGCACCTGACGCCGCTGGAGGCGGTCACGGTGGCCAGCATGATCCAGGCGGAGGGCGGGACCGACGCGGACTACCCGAAGATCTCCAGAGTGATCTACAACCGCCTGCAGAAGGGCACCAAGCTGGAGATCGACAGCACCATCCTGTACGCCCAGAACCGCCGGAGCCTGAGGATCACGGAGAGCGACACCAAGGTCGACTCCCCTTACAACACTTACCGTCACAAGGGACTGCCGCCGGGACCCATCGCGAATCCGGGGGAGAAGGCGCTGCTAGCGGCCCTGAACCCGGCAAAGGGCGATTGGCACTGGTTTGTCACGACGGATCCGGCGCATAGAATCACCAAATTCACTAACAAAGAGAGCGAGTTCGTGAGATACCGGGAAGAGTTGAAAAAGAACCTCGGGACGAACTGATGTTCGACGGAACTCCCCCCGTTCCGGCGCAAATGGCCACAAACGGGACATGCGCCCTCTTTCCATCCCTTAGCATGGCTACTCTGAGTGCTCTCCGCTGGTCGTGGGAGCATGTCCGGCGGATCCCCCCGTTCCGCTCGGTGACGACACCAGCCGGTTCAGCAGTTTCGCTTGACGTCCGGCTGGCCGTACCGGGAGATTGGCCAGCGCACCTATGAACGATCTCGATCTGAACACTCTGCTCGGCGCCGAGGACGACGAGGGTCGTGCCCGGCGCCGTACTCGCGGTTCCGGCAAGCGCGGCGGCGGACGCCGGCGGCGCAGACGCCGCAACCGGGGCGGCTTCATAGCGCCGCTGCTCGCCTTCGTCGTGCTGGCGGGCATCATCGGCGGCGGCGGATACTACGGCTACCTGTGGCTCAGCGACGCGCTCGTGCCCGACGACTACACCGGTCAGGGCAGCGGCGAGGTCGTCGTGGAGATCAAGGACGGCCAGAGCGCCTCGGACGTGGCGGTGGAGCTCGAGCGGCTGGGGGTCGTGGCCAGCGTCAAGGCGTTCACCAACGCGATCGGCAACGCCAACAAGAGCGGCTCGCTGCAGCCGGGCTCGTACAAGCTGCGCAAGCGGATGTCGGCCGCGCAGGCCGTGTCGATGCTCGGCCCGGAGAACCGGCTGCTGGCCAAGGTGACGATCAAGGAGGGCCTGCGCCTCTCCGACACCTTGAACACGCTCGCCAAGGCGACGGGCAAGCCCGTCAAGGAGTTCGCCGCCGCGGCCAAGGACGTCGGCGCGCTCGACCTGCCGCCGTACGCCAGGAAGAATCTCGAGGGGTACGCCTTCCCGGCCACGTACGAGTTCCAGCCCAAGACCACGCCCACGCAGATGCTGGCGGCCATGGTCAAGCGGTTCAACCAGACCGCCGAGACCATGGACCTCCCGGGCAGCGCCAAGGCGCTCGGCCACACGCCGCACGAAATCATGGTCATCGCGAGCATCGTGCAGGCCGAGGCCGGCCGGCCCGAGGACATGCCGAAGATCGCCCGGGTCATCTACAACCGGCTCGAGCGCAAGCCGCCGATGAAGCTGTCGATGGACAGCACGGTCATGTACGCGCTCGGCAAGTACCGCACCTACGCCACCCACGCCGAACTGCAGACCAAGTCCCGCTACAACACCTACATGTACGAGGGACTGCCGCCCGGCCCCATCGCCAACCCCGGCGACCACGCCATCGAGGCCGCGCTCAACCCGGCGAAGGGCCCCTGGCTGTTCTTCGTGGCCACCGACCCCAATGGCGGCGGCGTCACGGAGTTCGCCACCACCGAGGCCGAGCGTCAGGCGCTGCTGGCCAAGTGCGCCAAGAACGGGGGCTGCGGCGGCTGACCGTCCCGGCCGGGAAGCGCCGTCCGTCCAGGTGCGCAGCGCTCTGGGCGGATGGCGATAAGGTCTTCCTGGTCGAAAGGAGTAGGGATGCGGGCTGCGGTGATGGGCTCGCCCATCGGTCATTCGCTCTCGCCCTACCTGCATCGGGCGGCGTACCAGGCGATGGGGCTCGACGGGTGGAGCTACGAGGCGTTCGAGTGCGACGAGGCGCGGCTGCCCGGGCTGCTGGATGAGCTGGTGCCGGTGCGCGGCAAGCAGGCCGGCGACGAGGACGCCTGGGCGGGGCTGTCGCTGACCATGCCGCTCAAGCGGGCCGTGCTGCCCCTGCTCGACACCGTGTCCGAGCTCGCCCTGGAGGTGGGCGGCGCCAACACCGTGGTGTTCCGCGACGGGCAGCGGCACGGCCACAACACCGACATCTACGGCATCGAGCAGGCGCTGGCCGAGGCCGGGGTCCCCGCGCCGCGCTCGGCGACCGTGCTGGGCGGCGGGGCCACGGCGGCCTCGGCGCTGGCGGCGCTGCGCAACCTGGGGCTGTTCTCGGCGACGCTGCTGGTGCGCGACCCCGCACGGGCGGGCGAGACGGTGGAGGTGGCCGAGCGGCTGGGCGTGGCGCTGGCGGTCGAGACGTTCGACAAGCTCGACGCCCTGACCCGGGTGGACCTGGTGGTGTCGACGCTGCCCGGCGGGGCGGCCGACGTGTTCGCCGACCGGCTGGCGCGGGTGCCCGCGCTCTTCGACGTGGTCTACTCGCCCTGGCCGACCAGCGCGGCGGCGGCCGTCCGGGCTGCGGGCGGCACCGTGGTCGGCGGGTTCTCGATGCTGCTCCACCAGGCGGTGCGGCAGGTGGAGCTGATGACGGGCCGTACGGACGTGCCGGTGGAGGCCATGCGTGCGGCCGGCGAGGCGGAGCTCGCTAGGCGGTCATCTCGAACGGGTTGATCACGGTCACGCCGGTGTCCGCGAAGTCCTTGACGTTCCGGGTGACCACACTCCAGCCGTGAATCCTGGCTGTGGCCGCGATTAACGCGTCGGAGAAGGGGAGCGGGCGTATGCAACGCATGCGCCCCCATTCCTCAACGACGTCGGTGCTGATCGGGATGATCCGATCCTGAAACGACCGGTAGAGCCGGGCGAGCCAGTTCTCGAGTGCCAAGGCCTGCCGGGGATCGCTCTTGCGACGCTGCTCGATTCCCCAGCGGATCTCGCCGATGGAGATGACGCTGAGGTAGAGAGTCGGTCCCAGGGACGCGTCGACCCAACCTTTCACCTGCGAGTTGCCGTGTGGCTTGCGTACCTCGGAGATGATGTCGGTGTCGAGGATGTAGCCGACGCTCACCAGCCGAGGTCCACTTCTCGCGGTAGACCCTTGTCGCGTGGGAACTCCAGATCGTCCGGCCAGTCCGGATCGCTGAGCAGGAACTCCTTGAAGTCGGGCTGCTTGCCCTTGAGTCGACGGTACTCCTCCATGTCCAGGATCACCGCCACGTCCTTTCCGTGCCTGGTGACGATCTGCGGGCCTTCGTCGTGAGCCTTCCTGACGACTTCGCTGAAGTGCTGCTTGGCCTCCTGCAGCTGCCATCTGGTCACTTCTGCCGGGATCGGGGTCATATAACTCACTTTCTGTCCTGTCTGGACAGAATTTTAGCGCGGAGGTGCTGGCCAGGAGGGATGATTCGAGAGGGTCTCGTGGTTGTGGTAATGTAGCTCTCTGATCGGTCCGGCATGCCTTGCTGGACGCGCAAGCGGAGGTCTCCCTCCCACCTGAGTCGCCGAAAGGGCGTCCGGGTCCAGGATCACGCCGGACTACTCCGGGGAGCTCAAAGGCCACGAAGCCATAGAGCTCAGTGGCCCCGCATGCGCGACGTGCGGGGCTTTTCGCGTTCAGCGAGGAGTCCCTGCCACGACGAGCACGTAGGGATCGCAAACCTAGGAGGCCCCATCAGCACTGAGCCCCGCATCAACGAGCGTATCCGAGTTCCCGAGGTTCGCCTCGTGGGCCCGAACGGCGAGCAGGTAGGCATCGTCTCGATTCACGACGCCCTCAAGCTCGCCCAGGAGGCCGACCTTGACCTCGTCGAGGTCGCGGCCACGGCTCGACCGCCCGTGTGCAAGCTCATGGACTACGGCAAGTTCAAGTACGAGTCCGCGATGAAGGCGCGCGAAGCGCGCAAGAATCAGGCGCACACGATCATCAAGGAGATCAAGCTCCGGCCGAAGATCGACCCGCACGACTACGAGACCAAGAAGGGTCACGTGGTGCGGTTCCTCAAGGCGGGGGACAAGGTCAAAGTCACGATCATGTTCCGTGGTCGCGAGCAGTCCAGGCCGGAGCTCGGCTTCCGGCTGCTGCAGCGGCTGGCGGACGACGTCCAGGAGCTGGGGTTCGTGGAGTCCCACGCCAAGCAGGACGGTCGTAACATGATCATGGTGATCGGTCCGCACAAGAAGAAGGCCGAGGCCAAGGCCGAAAAGGCCGCCGCCAAGGCACAGCGTGGCAGCGAGGACACTTCCCCACAGGAAGGATGACCTGCGGTTGGGGTTAGCCTTACAGAGCACCCCGATTCAGCCACCAGCAGACGAAGGACGCCGCGACCGGGTCGGCCCAGCACCGGCCCGGCCCCAGGCACGACCGAAACGAGGAGAGACGGCGACATGCCGAAGATGAAGACGCACAGCGGTGCGAAGAAGCGGTTCCGGCTCACCGGCACCGGCAAGATCAAGCGCCGCCGTGCCAACCGCGCGCACTACAACGAGTGGAAGTCGTCCACGCTGACGCGCCGTCTCAAGAACGAGGTCGTCCTTTCCGACGCCGATTCCAAGAAGATCAAGAAGCTGCTCGCCAAGTAAGTAGCGCGATTCCCCGGGGAGAAGAAACATGGCACGCGTGAAGCGGGCGCTCAACGCCAAGAAGAAGCGCAGGGTCGTCCTCGAGAGGGCGAGCGGTTACCGTGGCCAGCGGTCACGTCTTTACCGCAAGGCCAAGGAGCAGATGCTCCACTCGATGACGTACGCCTACCGGGACCGCAAGGACCGTAAGGGTGCGTTCCGCCGTCTGTGGATCCAGCGGATCAACGCCGCTGCCCGCCAGAACGGCATGACCTACAACCGACTGATCCAAGGTCTGCGCCTGGCCGGCGTCGAGGTCGACCGCAAGATCCTCGCGGACCTCGCGGTCAACGACGCCCAGACGTTTGCCACGCTCGTCGAGGCCGCCAAGAAGGCGCTGCCGGCGAACGTGAACGCTCCGGCCGCGAGCTGACAAGCCGCGAGCTGAGGCAATTGCTCTAACCAGAGGGGCCCACCGATGACGGTGGGCCCTTTGCTGTATGTGACAGTGCTGTATGCGACGGGGGAGACCATGGCCGGGTCCGAGCTGACCAACGTGAAGTCGCCGCGGGTGAAAGCGGCCAGGCGGCTCACCAAGCGGGCCTTCAGAGAGCAGGACCGCAGGTTCCTGGCCGAGGGACCGCAGGCGGTGCGCGAGGCGCTCAAGCTCGAGGGCGTGCCGCTCGAGCTGTTCAGCACCGCCGACGCCGAGCTGCGCCACCCCGAGCTGATCACCGAGGCCACGCTCAAGGGCGTGCCCGTGCACCGGGCCAGCGGCGAGGTCATGTCGGAGCTCTCCCAGACCGTGACCCCGCAGGGACTGGTGGCCGTCTGCAAGCTGGTGCACGTGCCCCTGGACGAAGCCCTGCAAGGCACGCCCCGCCTGGTCGCCGTGCTCGCCCACGTGCGCGACCCGGGCAACGCCGGCACCGTCATGCGGGCCGCCGACGCGGCCGGCGCCGACGCCGTGATCTTCACCGACGCCTCCGTCGACCCGTACAACGGGAAATGCGTACGCGCCAGCGCCGGCAGCCTCTTTCACTTGCCCGTCGTCATCGGTGCACCGGTGAGCGCCGCCGTGCGTCAACTGAAGGAGCGGGGACTGCGCGTGCTGGCGGCTGATGGCGCGGGCAAGCACACGCTCGACGATGTCGATCTCACGGGACCCACCGCGTGGATCTTCGGCAACGAGGCTTGGGGGCTGCCGGAGGAGATACTGTCCGAGGCGGACGATGTGGTCAGAGTGCCCATCTACGGACAGGCTGAAAGCCTGAACCTGGCCGCCGCCGCGGCGGTATGCCTTTACTCCTCTGCTAGGGCGCAGCGAGTGCCCTAGGCGGCGGGAAACCCGCTATTGTCGGCGTTGTAGGCGGAGGAGGCAGGTCGTGCACGGCGCAGACACCGACGGGCGAGTAGTGGCCGCCGCGTGCACGATAGCCATCGACGACCTTCCCGACGGCCTCATCGTGACCGACCGATATGGCTGCGTGGTGGCCGTCAACCGGGCCGCCGCCAGGCTCACCGGCGTGGCCGTGGAGCGCGCCGTCGGCAGGCACATGAACGACGTCTTCCCCTTCCGCGACCACGACGGGCGCGACTGGTGGAAGGCGCTCGACCCCGAGGGCGGGCTGCCCATCAGGAGCAGGGTGCCGGAGCGTCCGCTGCACCTGCCCGGGGGCCAGGAGCTCTACGTCGCGGCCAGGCTCGTACGCGAGCCCGAGCGCTGCGGCGAGGTCGAGCGCGTCACGATCACCCTGCGCGACGGCGGCGCCCGCGCCCGGCTGGAGCGCAGCCGCGCCGACCTGGTCTCCACCGTGGCCCACGAGCTGCGCTCGCCGCTGACCAGCGTCAAGGGGTTCACCGCGACCATGCTGGCCAAGTGGTCCCGCTTCACCGACGAGCAGAAGCGGGTCATGCTCGAGACCGTCAACAACGACGCCGACCGCGTCACCCGGCTCATCACCGAGCTGCTCGACGTCTCGCGCATCGAGTCGGGCCGGCTGGAGGTGCGCCGCCAGGTCGTCGACGTCCCCGCCAGGGCGCGCCGGCTCATCGCCGGGCGTGTCGCGGCGGGGGAGGCCGAGGACCGCTTTCGCCTGCTGGTCGGCGATGACCTGCCGGAAATGTGGCTCGACCAGGACAAGATCGACCAGATCCTGGGTAATCTGGTGGAGAACGCGCTGCGTCACGGGCGTGGCACTGTGACAATAGAGATCGAGTCCGTCGGATGGGGAGTTGCCGTGTCGGTGCGCGACGAGGGCGAGGGCATCGAGCCCGAGCTGGCCCCGCGCGTCTTCAGGCAGTTCTGGCGCGGCGGCAACAGCCGCAGGCGCGGCGGCACCGGGCTCGGCCTCTTCATCGTCAAGGGCCTGGTCGAGGCGCACGGCGGCACGATCACCGTGCAGCGCGCGCCCGAGGGCGGGGCGGAGTTCCGATTTACCGTGCCCACCGGCACGCCCGACTTCGCCACCCCGTAGCGATCGAGTCGGCCCCGGTGGGCGGGCCCACTAGACTCTTTTCCGCTCAAGCCCTGGATACGGAGCTCACTCTTGTCTGACTACGACCCCGTCGAGGTGACACCGTTGCATGCCGACGAGGTGTCGCGCATGGAGGCCGACGCCATCGTGGCGATCAAGGCGGCCGACAGCCTCGACGCACTCAAGCAGGCCAGGCTGGCGCATGCCGGCGACCGCTCGCCCATCGCCCTGGCCAACCGCGAGATCGGCGCCCTGCCGCCGGCCGCCCGCGCCGAGGCCGGCAAGCGCGTCGGCGCCGCCCGCAAGGCGATCAACGAGGCGCTCGCCGGCCGCCAGGCCGAGCTGGAGGCCGAGCGTGACGCGCGGGTGCTCGTCGAGGAGAGCGTCGACGTCACCCTGCCGTGGGACCGGCGGCCGCGCGGCGCCCGCCACCCGCTGACCACGCTGCAGGAGCGCATCGCCGACGCGTTCGTCGCCATGGGATACGAGGTGGCCGAGGGGCCCGACCTCGAAGGCGAGTGGTTCAACTTCGACGCGCTCAACATCGCGAAGGACCACCCGGCCCGTTCCGACCACGACACGTTCTTCGTGGGGTCCACCGACTCCGGCATGGTGCTGCGCACGCAGACCTCGCCGGTGCAGATCCGCGCGCTGCTCCAGCGCGAGCTGCCGGTCTACGTGATCTCGCCGGGCAAGACGTTCCGCACCGACGAGCTCGACGCCACCCACACGCCGGTCTTCCACCAGACCGAGGGGCTGGCCGTGGACGAGGGCCTGACCATGGCCCACCTGAAGGGGACGCTCGACCGGTTCGCCGAGGTGATGTTCGGCAAGGGCATCACGACCCGGTTCCGGCCCAACTACTTCCCGTTCACCGAGCCGTCCGCCGAGATGGACCTCAAGTGCTTCGTCTGCCGGGGCGCCTCGGCGGTCCCCGGCAACCCACCCTGCCGCACCTGCAAGTCGGAGGGCTGGATCGAGTGGGGCGGCTGCGGCATGGTCAACCCGCGCGTGCTGATCGCCTGCGGGGTCGATCCGTCGCGGTATTCAGGGTTCGCGTTCGGCATGGGCATCGAGCGGACGCTGATGTTCCGCCACAACGCCGAGGACATGCGTGACATGGTCGAGGGGGACATGCGCTTCACCCTCCCGTTCGGAATGGAGATCTGATGAAGGTCCCGCTTTCCTGGCTGCGGGAGTATGTCGATCTCCCGGCGGCCACCGCCCACGAGGTGGCCGAGAAGCTCACCGCCGCCGGGCTCAAGCTCGAGGCGATCACCTCGCACGGCCACGACGTCAAGAACGTCGTCGTCGGCGAGGTGCTCGAGATCGAGGAGCTGACCGGCTTCAAGAAGCCGATCAGGCACTGCAAGGTCGAGACGGGCGAGGCGACGCCCCGCGAGATCGTCTGTGGCGCCACCAACTTCGTCGCCGGCGACCGCGTGCCCGTCGTGCTGCCCGGCGGGGTGCTGCCCGGCGGGTTCGAGGTCGGGGCGCGCAAGACGTACGGGCGCATGTCGGAGGGCATGATCTGCTCCGAGCGCGAGCTCGGGCTCGGTGACGATCACGGCGGCATCATGGTGCTGCCGCCCGGCACCCCGATCGGCGCGGACGTGGTCGAGCTGCTCGGCCTGCGTGACGAGGTCATCGAGCTGGAGATCACGCCCGACATCGGCTACGCGCTGTCGATCAGGGGCGTCGCGCGCGAGGTGGCGACCGCGTTCGGGGTGGAGTTCCGCGACCCCGCCGCCGTCGAGCCGCCCGCCGAGACCGGCCCCTCGTGGCCGGCCTCGATCGCCGACCCGACCGCCTGCGACAGGTTCGTGCTGCGCGAGGTCCGCGGCTTCGACCCGGCCGCCCAGAGCCCGCTCTGGATGCGGGTACGCCTCACGCGCGCCGGCATGCGGCCCGTGTCGCTGGCCGTCGACATCACCAACTACCTGATGCTGGAGCTGGGCCAGCCGCTGCACGCGTTCGACCGCGACAAGCTGCGCGGCGAGATCGTCGTGCGCCGGGCCGCGGCGGGCGAGCGCCTGGAGACGCTCGACCACGTCGTACGCGAGCTCGACCCCGACGACATCCTCATCACCGACCAGTCGGGTCCGATCTCGATGGCCGGCACCATGGGCGGGCTCGAGACCGAGATCTCCGACGGCTCGACCGACATCGTCATCGAGGCCGCCCACTTCTCCGCGACCGGCATCTCGCGCGAGTCGCGCAGGCACGGGCTGGTGTCGGAGGCGTCCAAGCGGTTCGAGCGCGGCGTCGACCGGGAGCTGCCGCTCGTCGCCTCGTGGCGGGCCGTGCAGCTGCTGGCCGAGCTGGGCGGCGCGACCATCCAGCCCGGCGTCACGCACGCCGAGGTCGAGGTGTCGCCGCCGCGCATCGCGATCCCGTCCGGCTACCCCGGCACCGTCGCCGGCGTCGATTACTCCAGGGACACCGTGATCGCCCGGCTGGAGCAGGTCGGCTGCGTCGTGACGCCCGGCAGCGACCCGGCCGTGCGCAAGGGCGGTGTCGACCCGACCGGCGTCGTCACCGGCGGCGCGCTGGCGGCCAAGCTGGCCGTCACCGGCGACGACATGATCACGGTGACGCCGCCGTCGTGGCGTCCCGACCTCACCGACCCCAACGACCTGGCCGAAGAGGTCATCCGGCTGGAGGGCTACGAGAGCCTGCCGTCGGTGCTGCCGTCCGCCCCCGCCGGCGCGGGCCTCACCGAAGGGCAGCGGCTGCGCAGGCGGATCGGCCGGGCGCTGGCCGAGGCCGGCTACGTCGAGGTGCTCAACTACCCGTTCATCAGCCCCGACGACTTCGACCGGCTGCTGCTGCCCGCCGACGACGCGCGCCGCCACGCCATGCGGCTGGCCAACCCGCTGTCGGAGGACGAGCCGCTGATGCGCACGACGCTGCTGCCGGGGCTGCTCAAGACCCTGGTGCGCAACGTCGGCCGCGGCTTCTCGGACGTGGCGCTGTTCGAGACGGGGCCGGTCTACCGGCCGCGCGAGGGCGCTCCCGAGGTGGCGCCGGTGCTCGGGGTCGAGCGCCGGCCGACCGCCGAGGAGCTGGCCTCGATCGAGGCGGCCCTGCCCGACCAGCCGCTGCGGGTCGGGGTGGTGCTGGCCGGGGAGTTCGAGCGCTCCGGCTGGTGGGGCGGCGGGCGCGCGGCCTCGTGGGCCGACGCGGTGCAGGCCGCCCGGGCGGTCGCGGGCGAGGCCCGGCTGGAGCTGTCGATCAGCGCCGACCAGCACGAGCCCTGGCACCCCGGCCGCTGCGCTGCCCTCTACGTGGGTGACACGCTGGTGGGGCACGCGGGCGAGCTGCACCCGCGCGTCATCGAGGCGTACGGGCTGCCCAAGCGGACCGTGGCCATGGAGCTGGAGATCTCCCGCCTGGAGGCGGCCATGCCCGGGCCGGTCCAGACGCCGGCGGTGTCGGCCTACCCGGTGGCCACGCAGGACGTCGCGCTGATCGTCCCCGACTTCACGCCCGTCGCGGACGTGGAGGCGGCCCTGCGCGACGGGGCGGGCGAGCTGCTGGAGTCGATCCGGCTGTTCGACGTGTACGTGGGGGAGCAGGTGGGCGAGGGCAACAAGTCGCTCGCGTACACGATGCGCTTCCGGGCCGCGGACCGGACGTTGACGGTGGAGGAGACGACGGCGGCTCGCGACGCGGCGGTGGCCATGGCGGCCGACCGCGTCGGGGCTCAGCTGCGCAGCGCCTGATGCGGGTGAGGGCTGGTATGGCGGCTGCCATACCAGCCCTCATCGCGTTCTGCGCTCGCACAGCTTGGTGAGGTCGATGTCGATGTCGAAGGGAACGGAGACCTTCAGCCTGTCGTGATGGACGCCGGTGACGACATAGGACTTCACGACGAGATCAAGCTCGTAGACGTGGACGACCGGCTTGCCGTTGACTTCCTCGATCAGCCAGAAATGAGGGATCCCCGCCGCTGCGTAGAGGAGAGGTTTGCGAGTTCGGTCGCGGTCCTCTGAGTCGGGTGAGACCACTTCAACAGCAAGGAAGACGTCCTCGGGCTGGAAACACGTGACGTCGAGGCCGGACGGCGCGTCGGGGCCCAGGATGAGGAGGTCAGGCTCTGGGCGCTGCCGGCGGGCTAGCTTGACGCTCATCTCTTGGACCACATCGTGGCCTGCTGGCACGAGCTCTTCCAACTCGTTGTGCAGGCGATGTATGACCGTCTGATGGAAGCGTCGCTGGGGGCTCACGAAGACCAAGCTTCCATCAATCAACTCTGTGTGCGCAGGCAAATCCGGAAGGTGATCGAGATCTTCTGCTACGAAGCCCTCCGGCGGCGGGATGATCCAGTCGGGTACAGAGGGAGGCGTCATCTTTTCGATCACCGCTTCGGCAGTCACGATCCAACGCTACCAATGTATTGCGCTTACGCCAGGTAAACGACTGCATACGCTTGTGGATGTGAAGGCGGGGGGACGATGAGGCAGTTTCTGGTGTTCGCCGAGCGGGACGACGCCGAGGAGGTGGCGGAGACGCTCGAGGAGTGGTTCCCGGCGCTCGGGGCCCCGCAGGTGGTGCGGGAGACGCTGGCCGGGGAGGATGACGCCGAGGACGCGCAGTGGCTGGTCGTCGTCGAAGGGCTGGACGAGGGTGCGCTGGCCAAGGTGGATGAGTTGGTGGAGCGGTACGAAGGGTGGCGGGAGGAGGGGTGAGCCGACTCAGAGTTGGTCGAGCTCGGTCAGGTCGAGGGCAATCTCGAAGGGCACCGATACCTTCAGAAAGTCGCGGTGAATGCCGGTGATGGCGTATGTCTTTGATGCCAGGTCCAGCTCGTAGACATAGACCACGGGTTTGCCGGCGTTCTTCTCGATCCGCCACAGATGTTGAATCGCGGCTTGGGCGTAGAGCTGCGGTTTGCGGTGACGGTCGCGGACCTCGGACGCAGGACAGACGACCTCTACAACGAGGACCACATCTCGCGCCTCGTAGAAGGTCTCGTCGCCGTCGCGCACGGCTTCGGCCTTGATCACCATCAGGTCAGGCTCAGGGCGCTGGCGTGTGCCCAGAATGATGCTCATGTCGCGTCGTACCCGGAAGTCCTTCGGGGTGGTTTGGCGTAGTGCGACGACGATCTTCCGCGACGAATCCTCGCGGCGGAGGAAATACCCAGTCGGGCAGCGAGGGATGCGTCGTTTCCTGGATCACCGCTTCGGCCGTCATGCTCCAACGCTAGCAATCTAGGGTTCTCACTGTCTGTGAATGCATACATACGAAGCGTGAGCGTTCGTTTGACGCGAACGGGCTTCATGGTGAAGGTGTGGCGTAGGAGAGTGGGTGCATGCGTATCGCTGTGTTGTCCGACATCCATGGAGTCCTGCCCGCTCTCGAGGCCGTGCTGGCCGAGCCCGACGTGGCCGGGGCCGATCTGATCGCGTTGACCGGGGACATGGCCGCGGGGCCGATGCCGGTCCAGACGCTTGACGTGCTCGTCTCGCTGGGTGAGCGGGCGCTGTGGGTCAACGGGAACGCCGACAGGGAGCTGGTGGAGGCGGTCCGGGGGAAGGAGTGCCCCTATCCCGTGTCGCAGTGGGCCGCCGAACAGCTTCGGGACGATCAGGTCGAGTTGCTGGCCGGGCTGCCCGATCGGCAGGTGGTGGAGCTGGGGCGGCTGGGGAGCACGTTGTTCGTGCATGCGACGCCGCGCAGGGATGACGAGATGATCCTGGTGGACAGTTCACTGGAGCGGTGGAGTGAGGTGCTGGCGGGTGAGAGTGCCGACACCGTGGTGCTGGGGAACACGCACATGCCGTTCGTGCGGCTGGCCGATCGGGTGCTGGTGGTGAATCCGGGATCGATCGGCATGCCGTACGGGCTGAGCGGCGCGCACTGGGCGTTGCTGGACGGGGAGAGCGGGGCCGTGACCCTGCGGCGGACCCCGTTCGATGCCGCGCAGGTAGGGGAGCGGCTGGTCCGGGAGAGCGGGTTCGACGGGATCGAGGAGTGGGTGGCCGACTACGTGACCGGCGTTCACTCCGACGCGGAGGCGTTGCGGGTGTTCGCCGGGGTGGAGGGCAGGTGAGCGTGCCCCCGCCGGGGCACGGCATGACCGTGGGCGCGGTCCTACCCTGGCTGATCATCGGCGCGGTCGTCGGCATCCGCCTCTTGCTCGCCGCCGCCCCGGTCATCCCAGCCGTGACCGCGCCACGGCCGCCGCGCCCGTAGCGGCACGGCACGCGGGATCGTACGCCCAGGTCATCAGAGGCGCGGTGCGCCGAGGGGACCCGACCTCTAGGCCGCGGCCGCCTCCCTGCGGGCCTTCTCCGCGAGGGCGTGTTCGTCCGTGCGGGCGTCGTACCTGCGGAACTTCGGCAGCGCGGCGGCCAGGCCGAGGACGGCGGCCACGCAGAGCAGGCCGCCCGACCCCAGGGAGAAGCGGGTGCCGCCGATGTTGGCCATCAGGCTGGCGCGAGCGTTGCCCAGCATCGGGCCGGACGCGTACGACAGGAGCTCGATCCCGGCCAGGCGGCCGCGCAGCTCCTGGGGGATGGTCTGGTTCCACATCGTCGTGCGGAAGATGCCGCTGATCATGTCGGCCGCCCCCGCGAACGCGATGCAGACGACCAGCACCCAGACGTTCGGGGCCAGCGCGCTCAGGGCCACCCCCGCGCCCCACAGAGTCGCCGCCACGATCACGCCGAGGCCCTGGCGCTGCACGCGGGCCGTCCAGGCGCCGGTGAGCGAGGCGATCAGCGCGCCCACCGCCGCCGCCGAGTACAGCAGCCCCAGCGACTGCGGGGCGTGCAGCTCGTCGGCCAGGAACGGGAAGAGCGAGGTCGCCATCGCGAACACCATGGCCGCGATGTCCACCAGGTACGTCCCCATCAGGTCGCTGCGGCGCACCGCGTACCGCATGCCCTCGACCAGCGACTGCAGCGACGCCGGGGCGGCGTTCTCGGCGGGCGGCAGCGACCTGATCCGCCACAGCAGGGCCAGCGACAGCACGAAGCTCAGCGTGTCGATGCCGTACGCCGCCGCCGGGCCGTACGCCGTCACCAGCAGGCCGCCCAGGGCCGGGGCCACGATGGCGCCGAAGTTCCAGCGCATGCTCGAGAGCACCGCCGCCGCGCCCTGCTGGTCGTGCTTGACCACCTGCTGGAAGAC
Organism: Nonomuraea sp. NPDC050786; assembly: GCF_040654115.1. Classification (NCBI taxonomy): domain Bacteria; kingdom Bacillati; phylum Actinomycetota; class Actinomycetes; order Streptosporangiales; family Streptosporangiaceae; genus Nonomuraea; species Nonomuraea sp. NPDC050786. The sequence continues at coordinate 2,450 of NZ_JBFAHJ010000009.1, read as the reverse complement.
GGCCTCCAGGCTCGGCCGCTGCAGGGAGGCGATGCCCGTGGAGATGCCGCCTATCACGTACAGGACCCAGACCTGGGGGCTCGGGAGGAGCGCGTTGACCATGAGGACGGCGGAGGTGACGAGCAGGCCGAGCTCGCTCAGCACGATGATCTTGCGGCGGTCGAGCGCGTCGGCGATCGCCCCGCCCCACAGGCCGCCCACCACCATCGGGACGAACTCCGCGAGGCTCACCAGGCCGACCGCCAGGTAGGAGCCGGTGAGCTCCTTCATCTGGTACGGCACCGCCACCATGGTGATCAACGTGCCGAACATCGTGACGACGCCTGAGCTGAAGAGGAGGCGGTAGTCGCGGGAGTCGCGGAGGGGGCTCACGTCTATGGAGAGGTGACGCAGCAGGCGCTTCAGTCCATCGGGCACGAGGGTTAATTGTCCGAGGTGGCGGGTGATCTGGGCAAATCGTTTTCAGGTGCGTGCCTGCCGGAAAGCGGACAGGCCCCCGCGGGAAGCGGGGGCCTGGAGAGTGGGACGTTCGGGGGTCAGGCGGCCGGGACCTTGTCCAGGAAGCCGAGGACCGAGCGGATCCGGCCGTCCTCGGCGAGCTCCACCACGTCGAACCCGACCGCGACCGGCTCCCCGCCCTCAGGGCCGAGGTGCCAGGTGAAGCGGGCGATGTGGTGGTGGGCGTCGTACACCTCGCCCGGGGTGAACACCAGGCCGGGGAACATGCCCTGCGCGCCCTCGATCACCGCGGCGATCCCGGCGTGGCCGCTCACGTCGGCCAGCGGGTCGGTGTAGGTGGCGTCCTCGGTCCACAGCTCGGCCACGCCCTTGGCGCGGGCGTCGGCGTCGGTCTCGTTCCAGGCGGCGATGTAGCGGTCGATGAGGCTCATGGTCATTCCTTCTGCTTTCAATGGATTCTTAGTTGCTGCGGGTCTTGCGGAGGCCGGTGATCTGGAGTTCGGCGAACGCTCCGACCACCAGGGCCTGGGCGATGGTCCAGATCGCGCCGAGCGTGGTGAGGCCGGCGACGCCGGTGACGACGGTGGCGACGCTGCCCAGGGTCCAGATGATGTTCAGCGCGATGACCGCCTTGGTGGCGGCCGGGCTGATCGCGCGGCGGGTGGCCAGGAGGCCGACCGCGGCGCCGTACACGAGGAGGAAGGCGCCGATCTCGCGCAGGAGGCCCGGGCCGGGGCCGAGCAGCTCGCTCACCGGGGCCGCGAAGGCGAGGTAGACCAGCCCGTTGACGCCGGTGACGACGGCGTCGGCGGTCAGCGCGAGGCGCAGGAACTTCGTCCGGTCGGCGGTGACGGTCAGGGCGGTGGCCATGTCGTGCTCCCTTGGCGACGGCTTGTTTGCGACACCTGAACGATGTCAGCCGGCACGTAGGGAGCGCGATTACCCGTCACGTAATGGAGTGAACCTCCTCATCGGTGACCCTCCGAGGGGGCGGCTCCAGGGGCGTGGTGTCTGCCCGCCGGGCCGCCCGCGCCATGGCCGCCGGGGTGGTGGCCCCAGGCCGGCTGTTAGCGCTCACATATCTTCTTCCCTGTCGCGGTTCCTTCTCTGGCAGATGGCTGCGGTGGCAGGTCGAGCCAATACGAGACGAAGAGGCGACGTCAAGGACGGCACCTCGCGCCTGCGGGGGAAGGCGGGCGGTCATACGGCTCATCAGGCGTTATAGGGGCCTCCGCCCGTGTGGGCGGGAGCGTCTCTCTGAAACTTTCTTTAGAACTTGACAACTTTCGGCCGCGTTTTCAGACTCTGTCCCAGAGGCGGCCTTCTCCTGCCAGGTGGTGGCGCGGTGAGAACCGCCGTTTGCGATGCCCTTGTGGTGTGCGTTCCCTGATCCCGGGACGCGGCGTCGATTGCGCGGGGTGACCCCGCGTGTCCGATTTCCGTGATTCAGTCTGGAGCACCTCAGCTATGGGCATCACAGCCATACTTCCGCCGCGGCCTCGCAGGAGCCCGCGATTTCTGATCGCCGCCGCCGTCGGCGTGCTCGGCGTGGTCACCGCGGTGACGCTACCGACCACGCCGGCCGGTGCGGCGGCGAGCACGCTCGGCGCGGCGGCCGCGCAGAGCGGGCGGTACTTCGGCACCGCCATCAGCGCGGGCCGGCTCGGCGACTCGCAGTACACCACGATCGCCAACCGCGAGTTCAACATGGTGACGGCCGAGAACGAGATGAAGATCGACGCCACCGAGCCGAACCGGGGCCAGTTCAGCTTCGGCAACGGCGACCGCATCTACAACTGGGCCGTGCAGAACGGCAAGCGGGTCCGCGGGCACACGCTGGCCTGGCACGGCCAGCAGCCCGGCTGGATGCAGTCCCTGTCCGGCAGCAGTCTGCGGCAGGCGATGATCGACCACATCAACGGCGTCATGGCCCACTACAAGGGCAAGATCTACGCCTGGGACGTGGTCAACGAGGCCTTCGCCGACGGCAA